>JBNKSG010000139.1:0-9939 GCA_050297195.1 Opitutaceae bacterium
CCGCATGTGAACCCCTTGCTGGCCCTCGAGGAAACAGTAGCGAGCTCCCACCACCTCATAGGCGGAAAGCAGTCCTTGCTTCACGTGAGGCGTCACCGAAAAAGCAAGATCCTTCAAGCTGTTCTGCACCTCTTCAAAGGAATGGGCCTCTACGTCAAAGGGGCGTACGCCATTGTGGCGCATAGCTATCTCGCCCGCCACCTTGGTCGCGAACCTGGAAACATCGTAATTCTTCCCGATCTGGAAAGAAACGAACATCACGAAGGCGGCAGCGGCAGCCACTGGCAACCAAGGCCGCCACCAAGCGCGGTCATGGACCTCCTTCGCTTTCTTGCCGCGAGCGAGAATGGTTTGGACCGAAGCAGCCGAAAGGCACTCCGCCATGAAACACTCGCGGATCTTCTGGTCTAGTTGTGGATCGTCCGTAGTCATCTTAGTAATCCGAAGCCTCTTACTTCTTCTTTGCGTCACGGAACTCCCCGCCAAACGCCTTCGCCAACTTTTGGCGAGCGCGGTGAATGTGACTGAGAATGGTTCCACGTGGGGAACCCGTCTGTTCTGAAATTTCGGTAGCCGTAAACCCTTCCACGACATTGAGATAAATAGCCTCCCGCTCTTCCGGACGAAGCTTGTTCAAGACCAGCTCCATATCCATCGAAACGCCATTGGACTCTCCCTTGCCCGGTTCCGGAGACTTCTCCAACGGCTCAAACTGCACGATCTTGTCGCGACGCTTGATGTCGTAAAAAAGGTTTCGGATGGTTCTGAAGAGAACAGGGGTGCCCTCGACGCGACCGTATGCTCGCATCAACTTCAGCCACGCTTGCTGGACCAGATCTTCCGCATCCTGATGGTGGCGGGCGATCGAGAGAGCATAGCGATAGCCAGCCTGTACGAGCTCGGTCTCTGTCAGGGACTTGCGAGCAGCGTTGGAAGAGGTCATCGTTTCGTTAGATATTTCGGAAAAGGTAACAGTTTCGGCACTCATATTCAACTCGGTTCTGGTAATACGATTCGCCTAGTGAAAACCTTGGCAAGGAGCAGCAGGCCAAAGCACGGCGGCCAGCTATCCCAGCAAACGCCCTGCAAATGCGCCTGATTGCCAAATAAAGCGCGCGCAGATCAATATCCAGAAGCGCTTCTAGCTCGCAAGGTAGCGCTTGAGATAGCCCTCAAGCCGGTCGAACCGGACCGGCTTGGACATGCAACCATCCATCCCCGAGCGCGCTCGTCTCGCAGGATCTCCGAAGCATGCGCCGCCACGATGGGCTCACGGCCCTGAGCAAATAAAAAACAAGAGAAAGTCGTTCCACCCCATTGACCCGATTCCTCAAGACCTTTCCTTAGCTTCCGAATCAACTCCGGAGCGGACAAGCTGTTACCTGTCCCCGCCTACAACTCTTGAAAAACCATGAGCAGAACAAATGCCGCACCCAAAGCCAACGCCCACCCAAAAATCCTAGAGCTCGGAGACTTCCTCATCTCGCGCTACCTGCAAGTCGACGAACACTGGGCCCGCAACAGGAAGCCAAAGCAGATAAGGCTCATGCTCCTAGAACAGCTCGAAAAACTGCTCGCCTGCTTCCTCGATCGATCCGCCCCGCTCAACATCCGACTCGCCGCATTCCATCATGACAACACCCAGTCCTACTTCATAGAGTTCAACGCGCCGCCCCAGACCGCGACCCGTATCGAAGGAAAGCTAGCCGCCCTCTTCTACACCGAACCCCATCCATTCAAGTTCGAACGCTACCTCGGCGACGCCACCAATTGCTTAAAGCTGACAAAAACCACCCCGCATCCAACTCCCCCAAAACCACAGCTCGGCCTCTCGCCCCAAGCCGACTAAGCTCCCCCAAGAGCCAATCCCCATGAAATCAAAAAAAGAGGACAAGTCTCTTCGCCCCGCCGCCATGCTGCCGATAAACTAAGCGAGCGACGAAATGGGTAGCCCACCAAAACACAGCGAATTCGAGGAAACCGTCAAAAGCATCGGAAATCTCCATGGAAATATGGCAGTGCTTTCGAAGCTCGACGCCATGCTCAAGGATCTTAACACCGATGTCTCCGAGCCCGAGCGCCTCATCCACTCCGATGGTGCAATCTCCGGCACCATCGTGCAAATCAGCAACAGCGCCCTCTACGGCTTTAGCGAAAAGAGCGACAACATCGCCACCGCCCTGCAAAAAATCGGCTACAACGAAGCCCTCAAGCTCGTCAGCCTAGCCCTCTCCAAACAGGTTTTCATGCGGGACCTGGAATCCTACGGAATCACCGCCGACAGCTACTGGCGCTACAGCTACTTCACCGCCGTCTTCCTCGAGCGCCAGGCCAAAACCCTCGGACTCGATAGCGAAGCAGCCTACCTCTTCGGCCTACTCCACAGCATCGGGCGCGTAGTCATCAACGAAATCCTGCACGCCCGAGAGATCGAGGTCTTCTGGGACCGCTTCATTCCCGAGAAGGAATGGGAACTCATGATGATCGGGCTCACCAACCAGGAAGCCGGCTCCCTCCTCCTGAAGAGCTGGAACTTCCCAAGCGCCATCTGCGAACGCGTCGCCCAGCAAAACGCCCCTCTAGACGAAACGAACGACGTCCTCATCCAGCTCCTCGACTACGCACGCGCCCTCGCCAACCACTTGATCGACACCCCACGCCTCATAGCGCTTTGCAAAGCAGGAGCGCACCCCGCCCAAAAGAACCTCAGACTCACCGAAATCCAACTGTATAAAGAAGTAACTGAAATCGAAGCCCACGTCGAAGAAGTCTACGCGAGTTTGAAGGACTGCTAAAAATGACCGACGCACCAAAAAAGAAAGGAGTATTCAACATTTTCATACTGGATGACAGCCCATCCACACGAAACATTGCGAAATACAGCCTCGAGCAAAACCTCCCCTGCTCGGTAAAGCTCTATTCCAAGTTGGCCAATCTGCTCGCGGCCATCCCACAATCCGCCCCCGACCTCATCCTTCTCGAAGACAACGCCGTCAACGACATCGGCATTTCCGCCTGCGAAACACTCAAGAAGAACCCCGTTTCGAAAAACACCCCCGTCTTCTTCCTCTCCGCAAAAAAGGATCCCACCAAACGCGTCGCTGCCCTCAAGGCCGGCGGAGTCGATTTCCTCCTCAAGCCTTTCTATCCAGAAGAGCTAGTCACCAGAGTCCGGATACATATCCAAATGCATCGACTCCGTATCGAGAAATCAGCCCAGATCGCAGAGCAAAAAGCCCTGCTTCGCGTCCTTTGCCACGACCTCGTCAACCCCATCTTCGCCGCCCACGGCCTGCTCGACCTCAAGGTCAGCCTCGGCAAGCCCGTCAGCGAAAGCACCCTCAAAACCGTGCTAGGCTGCTGCCAAAGCGCCCTAGACATCGTCACCCACGTCCGCGAAGAGCACAGCCTCGTCAAGACCAACAAGCAGTTCAAGAGCGAGACCGTCACCCTGGCTGAAGCATTCGCCGAAGCCCGCAGTACCCTCGGCGAACGACTCGCCCAAAAGAACCTCCAGCTCAAGATCGACAGCCCGGACGGCCTCCAGCTCGAAATCAAGCGCGTCGTATTCGTCCACAATATCCTCAACAACCTCCTCACCAACGCCATCAAGTTTTCCCACGAAGGCAGCGCCATCGAGATATGCGCCCGCAAGGACGAAGCCGAAGAATTCTGCATCATCGAGGTCCGCGACTACGGCATAGGCATGCCCCAGCAGATCTTGAAAAACGTCTTCAAGGACGCCGCCAAAACCTCGCGGGCCGGGACTTCGAACGAAGCTGGGACCGGCTTCGGGATGCCCCTCGTCAAACGCTACGTCGAAAAAAGCGGTGGAGCCATCAGCATCACTTCCCAAGAAGCAGGCGACGGCACCCTCCCCACCGACCAAGGCACCACCGTCAGGCTCAGCTTCCCCCTGTAGACAAGAGCCGGACCAATTTCCTATACATTCCGGAGGGCTTCAAATAGCTTGCCCGGCTTATGTACAAACTCAGGTCCTACCAGCAGGAGGCGGTTGACAGCACCCTCAAGCACTTCAGGAAAAAGCGTACTCCTGCAGTGATCGTTCTGCCGACCGGGGCCGGGAAGAGTTTGGTCATCGCCGAGCTGGCAAAGATAGCCAAAGGCCGCGTCCTCGTGCTCGCTCACGTCAAGGAACTGGTCGAGCAAAACCACCTGAAGTACGAGAGCTACGGCCTGCAAGCCGGGATCTACTCGGCAGGGCTGAACCAAAAGGACAGCACGCGAAAAGTCATCTTCGGCAGCATCCAGTCCGTCGCCAACGCGGACGCGGACTTCTTCAAGGACTTCACCCTTCTCGTCATCGACGAGTGCCATCGCGTCGGCCTCGAGCCAGACAGCCAGTACGCGAAAGTGATCAAGCAGCTCAAGCTGAACAATAGCCGCATTTGCATACTCGGCCTGACCGCTACTCCCTACCGCCTCGGGCTAGGCTGGATCTACAACATCGCCCTGCGCGGCGAGGTGAAAACGCAGGAGCTTCGCTTCTTCAAGCACTGCATCTACGAGCTGCCGCTAGAGTACATGATCCGAAATCGCTACCTCACGCCCCCCGTAAAGGTAGATATCCCAGTAACGTCCTACGACTTCTCCGAGCTTGTGGAAGGTGGGAAGGCCTATACCATGGCCCAGCTCGAAGAGGCCCTTCAACAGCAGCGCCGCCTGACGCCCTTGATCATCAAAAACATCGTCGACATCACCGAAAGCTATCAACGGCAAGGAGTGATGATCTTCAGCTCCACCGTGAAGCATGCCCAGGAAGTGCTGGAGTGCCTACCAGAGGGAGAAGCGCGGATCGTCCTCGGCGACACCGAGGGCAGCGATCGCGACCAGATTATCGAAGCCTTCAAGGAGAAGCAATTCAAGTACCTCGTGAACGTATCCGTCCTCACGACGGGATTCGACGCAGCCCATGTCGATGTCATCGCCATTCTGCGCCCGACCGAATCGATCAGCCTGTACCAGCAAATCATCGGGCGTGGTCTTCGTTTGGATACAGGCAAAAAGGATTGCCTCGTCCTCGACTACACGGGAATGGGGCACAGCATTTTCAGCCCGGAAGTCGGCGAGAGGAAACCCGCCGCCGAATCGGTCGCGGTGCAAGTCCCCTGCCCCGAGTGCGGATTCGTCAACGACTTTTGGGGAGTCGTCGACGACGATGGAAATATCATCGAGCACTTCGGACGCAAATGTCGCGGCGGTAAGCAAAATCCGGATACCTACCAGTTCATCCCCTGCGGATTTCGCTTCCGCTTCAAGGTCTGCGAACAATGCTCCGCCCAAAACGACATCACCGCTCGCGAGTGCTGCAGCTGCGGCAACGTGCTCATCGACCCGGATACAAAGCTCAAGCAGGCAAAGCTCTCGAAAGACGCCCACGTGCTCTCACCGGACTCTATCGAGATGCTCGAACGTTTCGACAAAAACGGGAATCCTTACCTCCAAGTCAGGTACTACGACTACGACGCCCGCTACCTGTCCGAAATGCACTACCTGAACAACCAGACGAGCATCAAGAAATTCAATATCAATTTCCTCAGGTCTCACCTGAAAAGGCCAGAGATGACCCTTAATATCAACTCGGTCGACGAGATCGTGCAAATGCAACCGCAGCTTCGCATGCCCGCATTCGTGATCGGTCGCAAACAGGGAAAATTCTGGAAGATCACCGAAAAGATTTTCAGCGAAGAGCTTTGAGCCAGCAGAATGAGCCCTTCCCACGAAGGGCAATAAACCACACTACCCCAACCGCATCGAACGCAGCTTCTCCGCTTTCCAAATATTCAGCAGAGCCGCGTAGTCCTCGTCCTTGGTCTTGGTCGTGATCACATAGTCGAATTCCGGCCAGAGCTTTACCTCGCCCTCTGCCGTTTTCACGCGGCGCTCGATCTCCGCCTCGTCATCCTTACCGCGGCCCCGCAGGCGCTCGCGCACGACTTCCAAGTCCGACGGCAGGATAAAAACCGTGACCAAACGCTTGGACAGGAGTTCGTCCTCCAAGGCTGCCGCCTTGATGTTGGCCACGCCCTGTACATCCACGTTCATCACGATGTCGATGTGGTGGTCGAGCTTATCCTGTATGGACTTCTTTAATACGCCGTAGCGATTGGTATGAACCTTCGCCCACTCCAAAAAGGCACCCGACTCGATGGCACGGTCAAATTGGTCGTTTTCAAGAAAATGGTAGTCCACCCCATCCTTCTCCCCCTCGCGTGGCGGGCGGGTCGTGCAAGTAACCACGCGTTCCACGTTTTCGAGTTCGTCTACCATGCGCTCGCAGAGCGTTGTCTTTCCGCTGCCGGCTGGGCCAGCGAGAACTAACAATAGGGAGACGTCTTCTTTGGGAGCATTCATCTATGAAATCAATGTTTGGAAATTTTCTCTGGAATTGTGGGAGCGCGCTTGCCACGCGATAGCGCTACAAGATCGAGGCTCCGTCATCGCGTGACAAACACGCTCGTCTTTCAGAACGTAAAGGCCACGCCCGAGAGCAACAGGCCGTAAATGGCAGCGACCACGGCTAGCATCTTGCCGCGCGATTCCTGAGCGAAGGCCCAGCCGAAGAAATCACGCAAGCGGTACGGAGCATACGCCAGGTAGAGCGAGAGAGCGATCCCAACGTAAACAGGCACCACCATCAGCAAGCGAAGCGGCTCCTCGTAACGCATCCAAGCGCTATCGACCAAAGTGTCCGCTAAAAACAAATACAGAATGCAAGTCGCGCGGACCGAGAGGAAATCGGAGGCATACTTGAAGCTCAAGGCTCCCAAGACCCCAAAGCCTACCAGGATGTACTGCTTGTAGTCGCCATAATCCATGGAGCCCAAGTGCCAAACCTTCCAGCCAGTCCAGGCCATGGCCAAGAGCATCAGGACCTTGCCCGCCTGCTCGGAGCGAGGGAAGTTACGAGCCATTGCCGCAGCAGAGCTGTACTTGAGAAGGAGGCTGCCGCCAGCGGCGAGCAGGAGAAGCCCGAAAAGGAGGGTCGATTGGGTGAGGCTGAGTTCCACGGTGAGATGAGAAAAGGTTTAGGCGTCCACACCGGCAAGCACCAAGTCGCCGTAAACCGTGCTAGCCGTTGCACGGTTGATC
This sequence comes from Opitutaceae bacterium, assembly GCA_050297195.1. GTDB lineage: Bacteria > Verrucomicrobiota > Verrucomicrobiia > Opitutales > Opitutaceae > Pelagicoccus. Next base: position 7,114 of record JBNKSG010000139.1, read on the forward strand.
TTGAGATCGACCAACTGACCGACCAAACGCGGATTCGCGTCAAAAATCGCATTCCGCCAACCGCGGGTGTGGCCCACGTACGTGTCGCCCTTTTTCGCCGGTCCCTCCACGAGCACTTCCTCCGTGGTGCCCACCAGACCCTCGTTGCGGGCGAGCGAGTGCTTGTGCAGGAGGTCCAGCAACACTTGGTTGCGACGCTCCTTCTCCTCTTGCGGAATCTGGTCTGGCATCGTCTCCGCCGGCGTGCCGGTGCGGATGCTGTACTTGAAAATGTAAGCCATGTCGTAGGCGATCTCGTCGAAGAAAGCCGCCGTCTCGTCGAAGTCCGCCTCCGTCTCCCCGGGGAAGCCCACGATGATGTCGGTCGAGAAATACATGCTCGGAACCACCTTGCGGAGAGAGTCGACGATCTCCCGGTAGCGGTCCTTGGTGTAGGGTCGATTCATGGCCCGCAAGGTCTTGTCGCAGCCGGACTGCAAGGGCAGGTGGATGTACTCGCAAAGCTTGGATAGATCGCGGTACGCCTCGACGAGGTCCTGCTTGAATCCACGTGGATGCGGCGAGGTGAAGCGAATGCGTTCGATCCCCTTCACGTCCTGGATTTTCTCGAGCAGCTGCACGAAAGGCGACTTGCCGCCTACCACCGGAAACTCGCGGCGCCCGTAGCTGGTCACGATCTGGCCGAGCAAGGTCACTTCCTTCACGCCGCTCTCGGCAACGCGCGTCACCTCGTCCACGATCTCCTCGATGGGGCGAGCCCGCTCGCGGCCACGGGTTTTGGGAACGATACAGAAGGCGCAGTTCATGTTGCAGCCCTGCATGATGGAGACGAAAGCGCTGACCTGCCCCTTCTTGCCCATGTGGTCGCGGATCGTGTTTTGCGATCCCTCCTCCGCGTCGAGGTCGACGATAGAGCTCGGACGCGGGCCTTGGCCATTGAGACTCTGGATCAAGTTGTCCAAATGGTCCGGCACACGGTGAAATTTCTGGGTTCCGACCACTAGGTCGAGGTCGGGCAAGCGGTCCACCAAGGTGGATCCGTGGTTCTGGGCCATGCAACCCATCACCCCGAGGACGAAGTTCGGGTTCTCCCTTTTCTTCTTCTTGAGGTAACCCGCCTTGCCGATGGCCTTCTGCTCAGCCTGGTCGCGTACGCTGCACGTATTGAGTAGCACGACGTCTGCATCATGTTCAGTATCAACGATGCTGTACCCACGATTACGAAGGTCCGAAGCGACTTGCTCGCTGTCCCGCTCGTTCATCTGGCAGCCGTAGGTCTTGATGTATACGCGATTCATGGTCGAAAAGAACCCAAACGCCATAGAGGGGATCAGATTGAGGTCAATCCTAGAGCGGGATACTGGGAGTCACGTATCGCCCAATCGAGTCGGAGCTCTCCGCTGCTAGCCCTTTTGCTCAACCGTTTCCGGCTGGTACGGCAGCGACTTCGGCGCCTTGCCTTGGTTGGAGTTGATCACCTGCTGCACCGCGAAGGCAATTCCGCTCGCCAGCAGCACGCTCCCCAAAACCACTGCGACCACCCATTTCCCGTTTTTCTTGTTTCCCATATCGGCCAGCATTCAGCGAACGGGGGGCGGAGATTCAACCGAAAAAGGCGAAGGACCTTCCCTCAAAACGAAACGGTCGAAAACTCCCCCTCGCTTCCGTCAGTAAAGATTGTCTTGAAATCGATTGTGCCGGTTTCCGGACCCGTAAACTCGATCGCGCCCCTGATCGCCATCGGCAAATCCTGCTCGCTGAGAACAGCAAGCTGCTGGACATCCGTTTCGATGACCTCCCCCGAGGCAATCTCCTTGATCCTCACTGTTCCAACATCGAGGCGAACCTGGCCCTCGTTCAGATCCATCCGATCATAAGCTACCCCATAGAAAATCTGGATCTCAAGACCGTCTTCCACACCCACGTAGCTGCCATCAAACCGATTTTCCTCCGCTCGAGGCGTCAATGCGATCTCTTCCTCGAGTTCGATACCCAACTGCTGCAATACCTCGTCAGGCAACAGCCTCGGAGCAAAAGCAGGGGCGTAGCTGATCTTCGCGAAGACAGGTCGACTCTTGGCCCACACAATCGAAGAGGTTACTTCTTCACCAAGGTTCTCCCACACAAATCCCTGACCCGTGCTAAACCCCTCTCGCAAGTTCGGGCCCCATTCGATCCGGTAAGCCTTGTAAGGCTCCACTGGAACGGCAACCTTCCAAACGTAGAAGCCGGGCAAGCCCTCACTCCTGCTCAAGATTCCCATCGCGGGAAGCGTTTCTGCCCAAGCGTTTGCATGCCCCCAAAAAAGTGAAAACAAGATTCCCGCTGTCCATAAACCTATTTCACAACGTGACCCTACTATCTTGCACATGGTTGTAAGTATTTGCGCGACACGCTTGCACTAAGCAATCGCAGACTCAAGCCAACCTCTTATCCTCACTAGAAAACGCCCTAGTCCTCTCGCCCCAGCCGGGCCTGCGCCTCCGCAGCCGCCGATGGCATACTCCCCGACGCAACCTTTCGCCACAGCGCCTCCGCCTCCTTCTTCCGACCTTGCCCCCAGAGGGCCTCCGCTTGCACGAAATCCACCCAGGCCAAGTCGTATTCGAAGCCCTCATGACTGGCGGCGAACGTCCGTAAGACTGCCACCGTGTCCAAGGTCCGCTCCAAATCATTCGCCCCCAGCGAACTCCACAAAAGCGTCACCAAAGTCCGGCCCTCGATCCCCGGAAACGACTCCACTCGCTCATCCTGCAAAACCTCGAGGGCTCCATTCATCGCCAAATCCTGCTTGCCCAAGCCTCGCTCCAGCTCCGCTAGCATCGC
>JBNKSG010000140.1:0-9916 GCA_050297195.1 Opitutaceae bacterium
TGCTGCAAAAGCTTCTTCCGAGGAGACTGCCCCGCTCGCCCAGCCTGACGATTCGGCATCCCCGCCCGAGACCGCCCTCGAGCCCACGGAAGCCGTCAAGCAAATGCGTAGCATGGTGGCGGCTCATGCGTCTTTGCGCTCTCCGGAAGTGGCCGACCCCGACTCTGAAACCAACAAGCGTATCATGCAAAAGATGGTCATGCAGGCCTTCGATAACGCCAAGTCCGACCCGCGTCAGTAACACTCCTCTTTCTTATCCGAATCCTCTCTCCTTACTTGTCCATGAAGTTTCCTTCTCACCCAAAAGCGTTCCTGTTCCTTGCTTCGGCTGCCGCTACCCTTGCTCACGCCGGAACTCCACCAGTCGGCGACGATCCTTCGATTCCCAACGTCTTTTACGCGGGCCAGCCGCACTCCTTGACTTTCCATGCCAGCGATGTGGACGGAGACTTGAAGGAATGCCAATTCTATTGGAAGGACTACCGGATTACTTCTGGCAACCCCTGGACGCCTATCGGCTCTCGCGTGCCTCTTGCCGGTGGCGACGATACCGTATCGATAAGCTGGGTGCCAGACCCTTCACTAGTGGACCAAGTAGAGATCCATGTCGGAGTCTGGGACCTAGAGGGCAACAACCACGGCACGCCCGATCCGATCGTCAACTGGCCGCACGCCGCCGCTATTTTCATGCCGCAGACCTCGTTCGACCCACCTGCGAACCCAGTCTCTATTGTGGGTACGCTAGCCGGTGATGTATCGGTAGACAACAAGGGGGCGGCCAACTATTCGATTCCTCTTGAGGTACCACCGGGGAGGGGAGGTGTGCAGCCGTCCTTGTCGGTCAACTACAGTTCGCAAGGCGGAAATGGCGTCATGGGCGTCGGCTTCAGTCTTTCTGCTGGTCAGTCATCTATCACTCGAGGTCGCTCCCTGCTCGCCCGTCATGGGGAGGTTAAAGGAATCACGTTCGGAGATTCCGATCAGCTCTACCTAGACGGAAAGCTGCTTATCAAGGTTGGTGGCACGCATTGGTCCGCCGGCGCGCAATACCGCACGGAGGTTGACAGCTTCGTCAAGATCACCGCCCACGGAGACGCCGGAGGCAGCGACGATCCTCTCTACTTCAAGGTCGAATCGAAAGACGGGACCGTATCCTACTACGGGCGCTATGGGGACCTCGACGGTTTCCAGATGCTGGGCGGGGAGACGACTGGCAGGGCCTTCGCCTACGCTTTGGTCAAAGTCGAGGACCTGCAGGGGAACGACATTACCTATGACTATGCCGAGACGGCTTCGGGCAGCGGTGAATACGTGCTGCAGTCAATAGAGTACACGGGCAATGACAACGGTGGCGTGTCGCCTTTTGCCGAGGTCCGCTTCCTTTACAACACTCAAGTCGTTTCCGGTGACGAAGGTGGAGACTCTCTTCGCGACGACATTCGCAAGGGCTATCTCGCTGGACGTAAGACTCGCACCGCCTACCGTCTCGATGCGGTAGTCGTTTCTATTGATGACGGAACCGGGTCATTCGAAGCAGTGCGCCGCTACGATTTCGGCTACGAGTACGCAGCTGTTTCCGGAGTGACGCGACTCAAGAAGGTCGAGTGCTTCGCGAAGGCCGGGCTGGGGACGAGCTGGAATTCGATGAAGCCGACAACCTTCGACTGGTCCGACGCGGATGTAATTTGTAATTCTAGCCGTAAGGTTAACGTCAACGATGGGGCACCTCTCCCAACCGAGTCAGGAGATCCACATTGGAGGCATTGGACGTTTCGAAAGTTCACGTTTGCTGACGTTGACGGGGATGGATTGGCTGATTATCTGGATGCCGATTCAGACCGAGTAGTCGTATACCTCGCGACTGGCGACGGCGAATTTGAAAAGCAGACCAACAACTGGCTCTCTGGGGTAGATATATCAGGCATTCGCGTGGCCGAATTGAATGGTGATGGAATGGCGGATCTCGTTATAGAGTCTGGTGCTAGCTATGATGGTCCAGTTAGCGAAATCTATGCTGTCGTTTCTAATGGCACTTCATTCGTTGGTTTGGGCGACTCTACGACGCCCACATTGGTGTGCAGTCCTTTCGACTATTACGATGATCCTTTGTCGGAGCAATCCGCACTGGAGTATTTATATGAAAGTGAAAAGTCGGGTACGGCGGCTCGTATCTCAGTTGCTGACTACACGGGAGATGGAAGAGACGATATACTGCTCCACCCCTATAGTGGGAATCTTTGGATTTTTGAGAGCGAAGGTGATGGCTTCAAGGCAGCTCGGCAGGCTGGGTCTGGTGGCACAAAGATGAAAGCTGATTATTACTTTCAATTTGGGAATGGTCCCAATCAGCCACCGACGATCAATGAAGTGAATGTGTTTCCGTATTACACTGTTAGCCCGACGCCTACGGACCTCGATGGTGATGGACGGATGGATTACGTGTACACGGAGTTTTGGCCGGGTTACTATATGTACGAACCGCCTTCTTCCGGCGGTTATGGGGTTCGTGTTTCCTCGTCTCCGGGCTCCTCGGGTACGCCGCAATACGAAGGTCAAAGGTTTGTTATTGCGAGATTAATGCAGGATGATGGCCATTTTGGACCAGCCCATTTGATCGGAAGTTCTCCCTCGATCAGTCATGCTTACCAAGATCCTATTCCCTACGATGCAGCTGTCTACGCTAATGTGATGGGCGACTACAATGGAGATGGAGCTACCGATTTCCTGATTTATGACGGATACAGTTGGAGGATGCACCTATCAAAGGGACAAGTTGGAGGTGGTATTGCTTTTCACTACAAGTCTTCTGTATTCGCCAAGTATGTGGAGCTCGATGGGGTCCAAAACGTTCCGACTACGTACTTCCCTGTAAAGAAGGCTGGGTTTGTAAATGTATCCTTTCCTGAGCAAGAAGGGAATCGAACGATCTTCAATCGCTATATGTCCACTGTGTCTGGCGAGAACATGTTTGCGATAGACGTCAATAAGGACGGACTCTCTGACTACGTATGGGCAGTTCGGGAAACTACGGATGATGTGACCCTCGCAGATTGCGACGGATGGTGGGTCATGTATTCCAAAGGACGGTTTGATTCCGATGGCAGTTTTTTTGAGAAGCCTGTGCGACTCGAGGGTGAGCAATGGGATATCGATCTTGTCCGCAAGGTGAACTACTACACCTATGGAGGTTATGAGTCTCTGTTGATTTCGGGTGGTAACGATTTCGATGGTGATGGCGTAAACGATTGGGTATTGCATCAGACTGTCGAAGGATCGAAACCAAAACTGAAAGGTTTCCATTTCGGCGAAGGCGAGAAGGGTGACCTAGTCAAGCAAGTCGCTAACGGCCTAGGCCAGCAGACCGAGATCGCCTACAAGCCGCTCACCGACTCCTCCGTCTACGTCAAAGGCAGCGGCTCCAACTACCCGATTCGGGAAGACATCAACTCTAGGCACGTCGTCTCCGACGTCTGGAAGGACTATGGGGGCGACTTCGACGGGGCGGATGGCATTGTCGGCACCGCCGACGACGACAGCCACCGCTTCAACTACGTCTACTCGGGCGCACGCACCGACCTTGCGGGCCGCGGGTTCCTGGGCTTCCACAGCTTCGTGACGCTCGACACCGAGACCGACCTCTTTTCTTACCAGTTCCTGACCCAGTCCTTCCCCATGACTGGTTTGGTCAAGCGCGAGCAGACGCTGCGGCGCATAAACGGCAATTCACTACGCCAGCTGGGCTGGACCGACAATACGGTGGTCTTCGACGAGGTGGAGAGCGAGACCGGCTCCCAGCAGTACGGCACGCTCTTCCCCATGGTGACCCAGTCCTCCGCTCGCAAGTGGGAGGACTCCAATGAGTCTAACGTCACTGCCGACCCGAACGACGGAGAAGCCGTCTGGGACCTATCTGCCCCCTCAGGGGCCTACGTGACCGTCGATACCGAGGTTCTCTTCGACAAGCAGACCACCGTCGCCACCGCCCTGCCGCCGGGCTACGTGGCCTTCGACGACGTTGTGCACGGCAAGAAGAGTAAGGCCGAGACCGACGCCTTGCTGACCCATTTCTCCAACCCGAACATCACCCGCGGCAACGTCGTCCAGACCGTCGTCGACTACGGTGGCGGCATGAAGGACACGACCGTCAACACCTACCATGGTCCCGACTACGTGACCGGCAAGTACGTGGGAGGGCTTCTGGCGACGACCCAGACTACCTCCGAGACCCCCGTCAACGGCGGGACCTCCGGCGACTACGATGTGGTTGGTCCGACTACCTCCTATACCTACCACCAGAGCGGCCCGGAGGCGGGCAAGGTCGACATCGAGACTGTTGCGGTTGCTGACGACAGCGAGACAACGGATATCGACGAGTCCGACCTCGGCACGAAGACCACCTATACCTACCACCAGACAGGCGCCGCCGCCGGGCAACTCCAGAAGGTAACCTTAGCCAGCGTCGCCGACGCCTCCAGCGATTACCACTTCGACGATCGCGATACGCAGACGATAACCGCCTACGACTCCACGGGCCGTTTCCCCATCACTGCGAAGAACGCCTACGGGCACGCCTCCGAGACCCGCTACGACGACTGGGGCCGTCCCGTAAGAAGCTGGGACGTCAACCGCCCCGAGGCCAAAGCCGTCGTCACCGAGTACGACGCCTTGGGCCGCATTACCAAGGTCACCGACCCGCTGCTGGCCCAGGACATCGTGACCACCACCACCTACGAGGCCTACACGGGCATGCAGGTGGGCACGCCGACCGAGGCGGAGGACAGGGGGGCTCCAAAGAACACCCTCACCAGCGCCTACCGCTCGGTCACCAGTTCCACCAAGCAGCCCTCCGTCACCACCTACTTCGACCGTCTCGGCCAGCCCATCCGCGTGCAAAAGGAAGGCTACGGAGGCCAGGAGTCCACTACCGCCACTACCGACACCCTCTACGATAGCGACGGCCGTGTCGTGGCCGTGACCAACGCCCATACCAGTGGCTCGAACAAGAACTGGACCTTTACCGACTACGACGCCCTAGGCCGCGTCAAGGAGGTCCTCGCTCCCGCCTTCGGCTCCAAAACCACGGCCGGCAGTGGCGTCGAATCCGCAACTACCAGGACCACCTACGAGTATCACGGGCGCTTGACGCAGGTTACGGTAACGGACGAGACGACCTCGAAGGTTCAGAAAACCACGACCCAGACGAACGCCAAGGGCGAAACCGTGGCAGTGTGGAACGCTGACAACCACGAGAACAACGAGGTGACTAGTTTGGATGACGAATACGGCGGCTTCGACCTCTACTCCGCCACTCCGACGGCCACGCCCTCCGTCGTCTACGACCTCGACGCAGCGGGCCGCATGCGCCAGACCCGCCTGCGCGGCAACGCGGACGCCCTCGACGACGATTTGAGCGTGCTCGTCACCTACGATCCGTTGGGCAACCAAACCCTGCTCAAGGACCCTGACAAGGGCGAGTGGAAGTACCGCTACGACGCTCTCGGTCAGCTCCTCTGGCAGCAGAATGCCAAGGGCGACGTTACCGTCCAGACCTACGACCCCCTCGGCCGCATGCTGACCCGCTCCGTGACCGAGTCCGGCCCAGGCGCCACCGAAACCACCGACTGGTACTACTGGGACGAGTCCACCGACGCCGCCAAGCACACCGTGGAAAAGCCTTCGAGCGGCGGCGTGGTCGGCCCGCTGCAGCGCAGCAAGCACGTTTCCCTGCAGGCCTCTGGCCAAGACTACATCCATCAGGTGGCTTACCACTACAACGTCCTCGGCCAGCTCGTCTACGACCTGCACTCCGTTGACGGCAAGCTCTACTACTTCTATTCCGACTACGACGACTACGGCCGCATGCACAGGCGCACCTACTTCTGGCGTCCCGACGGGCTGGAGGACGACTACACCGACCAGGTCCAGCTATGGAACCGCTACGGGCTGGAGTACTCCTACGACGGCAGCTACAGTTACGTGGAAACCGTCAAGGACTCCCAGGGCCGTACCTGGTGGGAGGCCAACGGGACCGGTGCCTACGACTATCTCGACCGTCCGGTCGAGTACCGCAAGGGCCTCGCCCACGTGACTACCCGCAGCTACGACGCGGCCACCGGCCTGCTCTCGGGCATCCAAACCGGAACCGGCGGTGCCGTGCAGAACCTAGGCTACCAGTGGGACGGCATGGGTAACCTCGATACGCGCACTTCCGGCTCGCTTTCCGAAACCTTCGCCTACGACGAGCTCAATCGTCTTACCCACCGCCAGCTCGGCTCGGGTTCCAGCAATGAGATCGCCACCTACGACAACATTGGCAACATCCTCAAGAAGATAGAGGTGGGGGGCGCCGCCGTACATCGCGATGGGGTTAGTGGGACCTCGTTGACGACCGGCAGCGACTACGAGTATTCCGCTGGCAAACCGCACGCCGTGCACAAGGCCGGTGGTTGGACAATAAACTACGACGCCAACGGCAACATGTCCGAGCGCTACAAGGGTGCTTCCACGGCCCGTACGGACGAATGGACCTACAAATGGACCTCCTTCGACAAGCCGCGCTGGATGGATAATGGATCCAAGGGCTCGGAATTCCACTATGACGCTAGCCGCCAGCGCGCCGTGCACTACAAGTACGACCGCACCGGCTCCACCCGCGACTACACCTCCAAGAAGGTCTACGTGGGCGGTAACATGGAGATAGACTTCACGGACCGCGGTGCCGACGCCTCCGCGCCTGACTGGGCCCTGCAGGCGGTCCGCATCTACATAGACGGGCCCGACGGGCGCAGCGGAGCCTACGAGTACCGCCCCCGCGAGACTGACCAGAGCCGCCGCCACGACGCCCTAGTGTACCACCAGGACCACCTCGGCTCTATTCAGGCCATTACTCGTTACGGCGACGCCACCGGCAACTACGCCCTCGACGACTCGGGCGAACCGTCGGTCTTCAGCTACGGCCCCTGGGGCGAACGCCGCAATCCTGACACTTGGGACGGAAAGCCGATAGGCTCCGGCGATGACGCGACGAGCGGCGCCGATGGTTTGGAGACGCTCACGCCCCGCGGCTTCACCGACCACGAGATGCTCGACGACCTCGGCCTCGTTCACATGAACGGAAGGATATACGACCCGCTGCTGGGAAGGTTCCTCAGCGCGGATCCGCTTATTCAGGCTCCGGACAATCTGCAGTCCTACAATCGCTACAGCTACGTATTCAACAACCCATTAAGGTTTTTTGACCCAGATGGTGAGCAGGCAAGGTCGGCTAATGTAAACAATCGAACGCAAGCTCGTAACATGATGCGAGCTGAGCAAAATCGACTCGAACGAGCGACGAGGGACATGCTTGAAGCGGAAGCCAGAGGGGACCGTATTGAAGCTACTCGCATAAAAGATACTAGGGTTAATCCATCTAGAATGAGGCTTGGGCTTCCTCTCTGGGGAACGAGTTCAGGTAGCAGCTTTGGTGGATATTCTGAAATTAGCTCGAATAGACCTCGTACTATATTGGAGCAGCTCCAGCAGCAATTTAGAATCTCTGAGCGTGCGAGAGCGCAGCGGGTCAATGATGCGGTAGCTAGAGGCAGACCTCTCAATGAAGAAGACAGCGTTTATTTGGCTTTCAATCCTGTTGGAACTACAAGCAGCAATGCACGACGCTTGAGGGCCAATATGATAAGGTCCGGTCGGGTGCCCATCGAAAATACCCAATCGGCACATATTGTTCCATCTACAATGCGACAAGGTGCGCGTGGGTTATTTGCAACTGGCTCAAGATCGGTTCTCCATAGAAACGGAGTCGAGCTGAATGAATCTGCAAATGGAGCTTTCCTAAATGGACGTACACATAACCTCACTCACACTGAGAGATTCCAGAGAGCGTTGTACACTGATTTGAAAGGCATTGAATCTCGTGGTCTACGACAGGGGCTGAGCCGTGAAGATATTGGAAAACAGATTCGAGAATATTTAGAAAGAATTGCAAAGCGGTTGGAGGAGCTGCAATCGAAGAGAGATAATCAATCTAACAATGGATAGTGATAAACTATTGGTGGACGAGTTGGTAAAAGCGATTAAGTGCGCTTTCACTAAGCTTTTTGCTGAGAAACCGAATGAACGGTTCTACTATTGTGCCTTGGTTACTCATAATTGCGAAGGTCGCCCGTTTGTTTCAGCGTGGTCCGAAGAGGCTCTTAAGAGCTTCTTGTTGGATAATGATATCAGCGAGGAAGAGGCGAACGAGTACAAGTGGGCGTATCCAGAATCTCCTTACGTAGAGTTTGGTTTAAAGTACTTTGAAGCCGTTGAAAAACTGTTCTCCGATCGGCCTTCAATCTTTGACGAAAGCCTCTCAGATGAAGAAGCTGAAACCGAATTCCAAGATCGGTTGGCAATTATGGAAAACGCTATTCAGGAATTGGACAAGGAGGGCTTTTGGGGGATTGGCGAGAAAAGAGATAACACGATAGCGACTGTTGTCGTCGCTGAGGATGACGTGCTTAGTGTAGAAATCGCGAGGCGATTGAATCCTCCAAGGGCGGTTTTGGCATACTCGAACTGGTCGAGATATTGATTTGGAACTTGAGAATTTATAAAGGGCATTCATAAAGGGACAGGCTATTTATTTGCATTGTCGCCTTGCGGATTCTTGACGATCGGCTAGGCTTTCTCATGCCGCAGAGGCGAGTGAAGGCGGAGGACGTTGGGGCGGTCTATCATTGCATCTCTAGGGCAGTTATAAAGGGACAGGCTATTTATTTGCATTGTCGTCTTGCGGAATTCTCAGTTTCGAGTAACCTATTCCTATGCGACAGAGGAGAGTGAAAGCGGAGGAGGTCGGAGCTGTTTACCATTGCATCAGCAGGATTGTGGGCGGGGACTTCTTGCTGGAGGGGGACCGAGAGAAGGAGGTGCTGCGCAACCAGATATGGAAGATTGCTGACTTTTGCGGGGTGGAGGTTCTGACCTACTGCATCATGTCTAACCACGTGCACATCCTGTTGCGAACGCCGGATCCGAAGTACCTGCAGAAGCTGACAAACGGGGAGCTGATCCGTCGAGCCAAGCGCATCTACTCGGCCGAGAAGGCGGGAACTCTCGAACAAGGCCTGACCGATCCCGAAGCGGAAGTGCGGGAACGGTTCCGAGCCCTACTGCTCTCGCGCATGGGCGACGTTTCCCAGTACATGAAGGAGCTCAAGCAACGATTCTCCATCTGGTACAACAAGTCCCACCGGCGGATCGGTACTCTGTGGGCGGAGCGCTTCAAGAGCGTGTTGGTGGAGGACGACCCGATGGCCCTCTCGACCATAGCCGCCTACATCGAGCTCAACCCGGTTCGGGCGGGGCTGGTCGACGACCCAGCCTCGTACCGCTTCTGCGGATACGCGGAAGCGATGGGCGGCTTCAAGCCCGCCCGTGCTGGTATTCGTTCCCTGCTGGGCGGGCGTGAGTCGTGGGCGTCGGCCGCCTGTCGCTACCGCGTGGCGATTTTCGGAAAGGGGCAGAGCTTTGACTCCGGCAAGCCGGGCAGGTCCGTCGACGCTGCGAAGGCGTCGAGGATAATGAACGAGGGAGGCAGGGTCTCCAAGCCCGAGGCCCTGCGTTGCCGCGTGCGCTACTTCTCCGACGGAACGGTCCTTGGTTCGAGGGAATTCGTGCAAGGTTACTTCGAGTCGCACCGGGATCGTTTCGGATCCAAGCGACGCGACGGTCCCAGAGCGATGCGTGGCAGCGATTGGGACGGGATGACCTGTATCCGAGACCTGAGGACGGAGGTGTTTGGTTCGGTTTTATGAGGTGATCGGGCTAGGGCGTGTCTTCAAATCAGCTCTTTGCTTGTTCGCGCCCAAATCGAAGCAGCGCAAGGCTGCCAAAGCCTTTCGACACAAGTGTCGGATGGCTTTGGCGGACGCCG
>JBNKSG010000141.1:0-9842 GCA_050297195.1 Opitutaceae bacterium
ACGTTCTACATCATCGGGACAAACTACGCCGAAGGCGGCGTCTTCTACGTCACCGCCAAGGACCCCGCCGGCCCCTGGTCCGAGCCGCATCTGCTGAACATGCTCTTCGTCGATCCCTCCCTCCTCTTCGCGGACGGCAAGGTCTACTACCTGAGCCCGAACGAGGACGGCGACTTTCAGCTAGGTGTCCTCAATCTGGATACGAACACCTTCGACGAACCGCTCAAGGTGATCGCAAAGGGACAAGGCGGCTCCTCCCCAGAGGGTCCGCACCTGTATAAAATTGACGGATACTACTACCTCCTGTCCGCCGAGGGCGGCACCGGCTACGAGCACCGCGAAGTGGTCCAGCGCAGCAAGTCCCCCTGGGGCCCCTACGAGCCGAGCCCGATCAAGCCGTTCATCACCCACATGAACGACCCGGAAAACCCTTTCCACGCCATCGGCCACGCCGACCTAGTGCAATTGCCCGACGACAGCTGGTGGCTAGTCTGCCTCGGCATCCGCCCCCGCAACGGCAACCACCACATCCTGGGACGCGAGACCTTCCTCGCCCCGGTCACCTGGACCGAAGACGGCTGGCCTAAGGTCGGGACCAACGGCATCGTGAAGCCGGAATACCCCGCCCCCAACCTGCCAGAACAGGTCTGGGAAAAAGAGCCCGTCCGCGACGACTTCGACGGCGCCGAGCTGGCACTGCCCTGGAACTTCATCCGCAATCCCTACGCAGCCGATTGGTCGCTGACCGAAAAGCCCGGCTTTCTGCGATTGAACGGATCGAGCGTCAGCGCACGCGAAACGGACTCGCCGGCCTTCGTCGGGCGCCGCCAGAGCACCTACGACTTCGTCGCCTCGACCAAAGTAAGCTTCACGCCCACCGCCCCCAACGAAGAGGCCGGTCTGCTCGTGCGCGGCAACGACGCCAACCACTACGATTTCGTCATCACCAGCCGCGCCGGCAAGCGCGTCGCCCTGCTCCGGCACGTTCTGCAGAACAAGGAGACCGCTCTCTACAGCGCGGAGATCGGTGACGGCGACGTGACCTTGCGCATCAGCGGCAACGACCGCGCCTACACCTTCTGGGCGCAGGAAGAAGGGAAGAAAGCCATCCAGGTCGGAACGGCCACCACCAAGGACATTTCCACCGAAATGATCTTAGGCTTCACCGGCACCTACATCGGCATGTATGCGTCGGGCAATGGCAAAGCCAACGCCAATCCCGCCGACTTCGACTGGTTCGACTTCGAGGAAAATCCCCAAACGCCCTACGCTTGGGCCCAGACCGAGCAGCCAGCCCAAAACGGCATGAAGGCGCCTGCATTCGTATCCATCGCTCCCCTCTCGCACGAGGCGGCCAAGCTGGAATGGAACTCGGTCGACAACGCCACCGGCTACCAGGTCGCCCGGTATCAGGACGACCAATACGAAATAATCGCGACTCTCTCCGCCGACGAAACCGCCTTCGCCGACGCAGGACTCAAGGCCACGACAGTCTACCAGTACCGCGTCACCGCGACCAACGACAGCGGAGCCTCGCGTCCCTCGATCGCCTCGTCAGTCCTCACTCTGCCGACGCCCGGAGCGTTCTTCGGGACACCTTTGAAGATCCCCGGCAAGATCGAGGCGGAACACTTCGACAACGGAAAACGCGGTATCGCCTATTACGATACCGACGACGTCAACACCTCCGAAAAGTACCGGACCGACGGCGTAGACATCGAGTTCTGCTGGGACCAAGGCGGCGGCTACAACCTCTGCCAGACCGCCGACGGCGAGTGGGTGGTCTACACCGTCGACGTCGAAAAACCCGTCGTCGATATCGAACTACGCCTCTCAGCCCTCTCCGGCAGCCACATCCGCCTGGAGCTTGACGGCAAGGTGATCGCCGAGACGGAAATAGCCCCCACCGGCGACTGGTATCCCTTCACCTCTGTCACCCTGCCCAAGGTCAAGATGGAGACCGGCAAGAGCAAACAGCTCAAAGTCATCTTCGTCAAAGGCGGCTGCCACCTCAACTGGTTGAACTTCGAATAGCGCTTCCCAAGTCATCGATCCCGCGAGCGCCGATGGTTGCTTCTATCGCATAGTCACAACGCCATAGCCGTTTCGGTCGAAACCCTCTACGCAGCGTCCTTTCTCGAAAGGACGCTGCACTCGTTTCTACAGCAAACAGAAAAGCCCACCTCCAATCGTTCACGCAGTAGGATCAAGCCCACCGTCCTCAGTTGAAGGTAGAGGGAATAACGGAAGCTGAAATTGGCTTAGGCAAGTCGGAGAGCTGCGACGTAAGCGAGGTGCATCGTATTTGCTCCTATTTTTGGATACACACAACGCATATAAGCCCCTGCATTTATGAGACTGCTCCGAAGTGGCCTTTCATCGCTGCTTACCCCTTCGCACTCCTAAAAAAGAAGGGTGGCTAAACAAATCCTCAAAACGACTGTCAAATTACTTTAAATGGGAGTCCCATTCATTAAACCGACAGCGGCAGCTTCCGATCCGTACGTGAATGACCACGTTAAGAATCCCACCCGCCGACCATCCATGCTGGATGAGGCTCGCTTCCGTCGGACTGTCCAGGTTCAATACAAAAGCGCTCGGACTGCAATTGCTGTTCAAACGATTCGATTTAGAGTCAACCCCTGCGGTTGAGAGAGCAAAAGCAATTCATAACTTTTTCGAAAAATACGAAAAGATTCTTAGCAACGAAATTTCCCAGCTTTCCAAATTATGAATAATACAACGAGCAATGTTTTGGTCTCTATTGAAGAAGCCAAGGAAATGATAAGAAGAGGCGAAACGCTTAGCATTGCGGGTTCTGAAGCGCTGCTTGACCAGCTGCCTCAAGGAAATTGGATCGGCGGCACCACTTCCTATTTTATGGCGGAAGAAGGCGGCGTCCGTTCCTCGGACTGCGTATTCGTTAGCCACTTGCCAAACGAAGCGCCCATCTCGTTTGCCAGCTACCAGGCCAACAACCTCCATGACATTATGAAGGATGCTCCAGAAAACGGATTCTCCCTAACAATAATGCCATCCGGATCGGAAACCTTGCAGCGATTCTCGGAAGAAAGCCGGTATTGGGACGAGGTTCATCTCAAGCCAGTCGTTGGCTGGATCGCAGGGATAGACCTCACAGAGATTGGTCAAACGACAGCAAAGGCCTACCTGGGAAGCAGTCTCCAGAAAATCGAATGCGGAGCAGTTGTCGCGCACGTGAGCTTGCCTCCGCATCAAGTGGCCATGATAGAATCGGTAAACATTTTCGAAAGAGACGAAAGCAGCGTGATCCGGTTTGACATCACCGGATCCAAAGTGAGCGACTGCACTGTTGACGGACAGAAAATGCGTTTCATCGATTTCCTTGAAAGCAAAGGAAACGCTGACGGCACACTGCCACTCATTGGAGATTTCAGCGGGGCGAACATAAATGTTTCCATCCAAAACGTCGATAAGGACTCCGGAACAGTTGCACTCTATGCTCCCGTCTTTCCAGATATTGAATACTATCTCGCGCACGAAATAGATGACTATGCGTCGCGGTTCAAGACCGAGCTAGACACGCTCGAAAACGACGGGCTAGTGTTTTCATGCAACTGCATACTGAACTATCTGAACGGAAAGCTGGAAGGAAAGAAAACCGGCGAGATGCAAGGACCAATAACATTCGGCGAGGTCGCCTATCTGCTTCATAACCAGACGATGGTCACCTTGCGCGTAGTCTAGAGAATTTTTCGTTTAGTCAGTCGCTTACACCAAAATCACAACCCTCTGTGGGAGCGTGCTTGTCACGCGATTTCACGCGTCTAATCAAACGAAAACAGCTCTAGAGACAGGCTCGGCCGCTTAACAGTCTTTCCACAGCTACGCCCTACCCTCCACTTGATCCTGAGTTGCTACGAACGGATTTGAGTAAGCGGTACAAATCGCTTGCAGAAAAGACATAGTCATCTCGGAAGCCACGTTTCACCTTTCAACAAAGAGGGGTGGAACGTGACCTCCGGTCACGCTTATTGTTCGGCTTATCGGCGACGTCCAAATGCTCAACGAGGCGATCTTTCGATGGCACAAGATACTGATTGGATCTCGAAAGATGATCCAAGAAGTCGGTCGGTATCGGACCAGCAGCGGCGCGATGCAGATCGTGTCCGGGTCCGTGAGCGAAGCAAAGATTCACTTCGAGGCCGCAAAAAAGGGGTCGTTCCGACACTCTTGTGGCAAGCTTGTCACATTATTTTACTGTCAGGGCGATCTAAGATCGCATAGGTGTCGCTTCGCGACTTTAGGTTAAAACCAACCTTCTCGGCGAGAGCCGACCTACGTTCGCGAAGCGAACCCTGACAATTCCACACGCTCCACTCAGCAACAATGCCCCACTCTGTAACTCGCTTGACTTGGCTCGGTACGATGGCAGACAGATGACATGGGAGCATGTGTAATGAAAATGTCACTACGCTCAAAAGCGTCAAAAGCGGCTGATTGGCGGACCAGCTGAACATGGGGAGTCCGCGGGCGCTCAGTTCGAATCTTTCGGCATACCCTAAAGGACAGAATCGGTGCGAGTACTTTCGGAAGATGTCGACGTTACAATTTGACGTTTGACCTGCTCACATCATCGTAGGCAATCACGAAGTGCGGCTCGACGACTGGAAAACCACCCTGCTAGCAATGTCTAGGCTTTCGTAACGCAATCCATGGCGAACGAGGCGTACCTGCGCTAGAATACGACTTCTAACAATCGATTACCCTCCCCCCCTTTGACCATATCATGAAACGAATGCTTGCAATCTTGGCTATGCCTGTAGCCGTCCTCGCCGGAGAGTACCGGCCTGCTCCCGAAAACGTGGCCGCCCGCGAGTGGTTTCAGGACGCCAAGTTCGGGCTCTTCATCCACTGGGGCGTGTACAGCGTCCTGGGCGACGGCGAGTGGGTGATGAACAACAAGGAGATGTCGATCGCCGACTACGAGAAGCTCGCTCCGCAGTTCAATCCGAAGGAGTACGATCCGCGGGCCTGGGTCCGCATGGCCAAGGACGCGGGCATGCAGTACATCACGATCACCACCAAGCACCACGATGGCTTCGCCATGTGGGATACGCAGCAGAGCCAATGGGACATCGTGGACGCGACGCCTTACGCCAAGGACGTGCTCAAGCCGCTCGCCGAAGCCTGCCGCGAAGAGGGAGTGAAACTGTTTTTCTATCATTCCCATCTCGACTGGCACCATCCCGACTACTATCCACGGGGATGGACGGGAAAGGCGTCCGGGCGGCCCGACAAAGGCGACTTCAATCACTATCTCGACTACATGGACGCACAGCTCGAGGAGCTGTTGACTGGATACGGACCGATCGCTGGGATCTGGTTCGATGGAGTATGGGACCGCAGGGACGCTGACTGGCGGCTCGATCGCACCTACAAGCTCATCCATCGGCTCCAGCCGGCCGCGTTGATCGGCAACAACCACCATCTCGCGCCCAATCCCGGCGAGGATTTCCAGATGTTCGAGCGGGACCTGCCCGGCCGCAACGACTCGGGCTACTCCGAAGGCTCGGAGATCGGCAGCCTTCCTCTAGAGACCTGCGACACCATCAACGGCGCCTGGGGCTACAACAAGAACGACAGCAAGATCAAGAGCGCCCGAGAGCTTATCCACTACCTCGTGCGATCTTCCGGCTACAACGCGAACTTCCTGCTCAACGTCGGGCCGAGGCCGGACGGGAGTATCCAGCCTGGCTTCGTCGAACGCCTAGCGGAGGTGGGAAGTTGGCTGCGTGACAACGGCAAGGCCGTCTACGGCACCCGTGGCGGACCGATGGCCCCGCGGTCCTGGGGCGTGAGCACGCAGTCGGACACGGAAGTCTTTATCCACGTGTTGGATTGGGACGACGTCCTGCTCCCGATTCCGAGCGAGGGCTTGAACGGCGAAGCGAGATTCCTGGCCAGTGGCGAGCCGGTCGAGACCACCCGCATCGGCAACCATTTGGTGCTCCATTTGCCTGAGGCGTCGCGCGACCCGATCGACACGATCGTGGTCTTCGACCGAGCGGACGCTGTCGCGTCGCGCTAGTGCGTACCCCAAAAAACGAATACGCTCGGGCAAGACTCGAGCGAGAGTCCTTTAACGTGCAGGGAGCGCGCCGTTCGCGGCGTGCTCCTTTCGGTTTTTTGGAGAAGAGACAACAGAGTCGGCTCTTAAATCTTGATATCCAGAAATGCCAATGCCTCTCCCTCCTCCGAAGAATCGAACGAGAAAAAACTAAATTTCTTCCTGCCCTCATAAAGTGGATACAGCAGACTTCTCCTCAAAAGACAGAAGCAACAACAATCCAAGTATCTACCGGACTCCGATCTGTGGGAATCTGTGTACCTTGTCTTCGCTACACTCGTATCGAGGCTCTACAGACACTCGAAGCTTCGGCGAAACATGTCGTCATTCCATTCCTCGGTAGTGGTCAATGACTAATCCAAGCCGTCGCTTCCAACGATAGCACTCCGAGGCCCCGTTCTACGGGCAAGCTTGTCACAGCATTTCGCTGTCAGGGCGATCTAAGATCGCATAGGTGTCGCTTCGCGACCTTAGTTTAAAACCAACCTTCTCGGCGAGAGCCGACCTACGTTCGCGAAGCGAACCCTGACAATTCCACACGCCCCACTCTGTAGCTCGCTTGACTTGGCTCGGCACAAGGGGGCAGACAGATGACATGGGAAAAGTGTTATGTAGTTGTCACTACGCTTCGTCGAGGTGTCGTCACGCTGTTCCTCGTCAGTCACCAAAATCGACTCGCTCGATCTGATCTGACAATCGGAGCGAAACGCCTTCGTCTTTCGTGAAAACACCGCAGTCCGCGGCGGCGATGTTTCGCTCGCGGAAAAGCTCCAAAACTGATTGTACCTTATTTTCCGATACAGAGAACACGTATCCATAACTCGGAAACGAAATCAGCCACTTCATCCAATCCGTTTCAGACGGACGCGGCACGCGCTCGAGATCGACAAGCACACCGACCTTTGAACAGGCGCAGAGCATGGCCAGCGTACCGATGATCCCTCCATTGGAAATATCCTTTGCAACGCCACAGAGCTCACGTTCCGCTAGCAGAGGCAGCAGCTCGAGATTGCTTCGCAGTCGTTCGGGATCCGTCGTGGTGCTGGCATTCCAAAACGGCTTGTCGCGCCGGTAGGCGCCATTCAAATCGACTGCGATTACGAGCCGGTCGCGGGCTTTCGCGTCAAAGCTGGTGAGCAAATGCTTCCCCGCCCGTCCCATCACCGAAGCGCCGAGATGAGCGGGCGCGTCCTCCGAAATCCGCGTAGTGTGACCGCCCACAATCGGGACCCCATACGCTTCGGAGGCAGCCCGCATGCCCTGCCAGATTGCGTCGTATGCCGGACCTTCAGACGCCCAAAGCGTATTTGTGATCGCGATAGGACGTCCGCCCATGGCTGCTACGTCGCTAAGGTTAACCATCACCGCCGAGTACCCGGCAAACCAAGGGTCCTCGCCAACGAAAGACTCGAGCATGCCCTCCGCGGCAAACAACAGATAACCGCCGCTCGCGGGATCCTCAATCGCCGCGCAGTCGTCGCCAAGGCTTACGTTTCCGCAAACGCCTTCCGCCTGAGTATACGCTGTATGAATACAGGCTTTTTCCAGCACCGACGGATGCCGGGCCAGCGCTGTCGCGAGCTCGCTCAAGTCGACGGGGACGGTTAATGCCTGCGTCATGCAACACTCGCCGCGGGCTGGTAGTAGTTGAGATCCGCCCGCATTTTCACGTGAGGTCGGCCAAAGAGCTCCATCTCCTCCAAGGGCTGCCAATGCAAGCGTTCGAAGAAACGGGCGTTCTGCTTCTGCACAGTCGCCAAAAACTCATGACACCCGATCGCATTAGCAGTGGACACTGCCTTATAGATCAGTCCAGCCCCGATCGCGCCAAGTCCGGCATTGCACGGCTGCTGATTGCGCACCACGGCTGCGGTACTAAATCGACGGATACGGCGGTAGTCGAGATCAACCCCGAGTCGGCTGCCGTACCAGACGCCCGGCTCGCGCTCGTCGATCCGGACCACCCCCACGACCTCATCCTCCATCCCCGCAATGATGGGCTTGCAGACGATTGGAATCATGGCCTCGTCGATCGCATCCCGATCGTCGTCCCGAAACACGCCTTGTTCGTCGCAGAAGATGCGACGGCGCAAGGCATGAAAACCGGCTCGGTCCTCATCGTTTTGAGCGAGCTTGAATACAAAGTCTTGAGGTTGAAATGCTCTGAATCGTTCGATCAACATAGTCGGAAAACTGGGTTCGAGTCACTCAAGCAGGTTCAGCGCCGATTACCTCGGCTTTTATTTCCTGCAGCGCGGGCCAAGGCTCCACCTCTCCCCTGCCCTTCGCAATCGACTGTGCGATGTGCGCGGCGTCCTGGGCAATCCCCGCGAAACGGGACGAGCCCCAGGTATGCAGCCACGGCAAACCGAGAAAATACAGCCCCTGCGCCTCCGTAAGGCCACGCTTGTGCTTGGGCAGTCCGCGATCGTCGAAAATATCGAGTTCAATGAACGAAAAGTCGGGCTTGAAGCCAAGGCACCAAATCACGCAGGAAATATCAGCCGACTCAAAATCGAGCACGGTTTCCTCGGGCGACGGAGGATTCCAGCAGGGAACATAGGGCGGCTCCTCAGGAGCGTCGATGCCGTTGGCCGCAATGTAATCGTCAATGCGCTGGCGAATCCCCACGTAGGATTGGTCCGCCTTGTCTAGCTTCTCCTTCACGTCCGGCCGCGAACGGAATCCCGACTCTGTGACCTCCTCGAGATAGCCGTAGAGCTTCATGCCATTGCGGGCGAAACGACGCAGATCGATCTCGCGACCGCCGTCTCGGCCCGTGAGGTAGTGGTTGGTGCCGCCCCGCGCTTTTTCCGGATCGGGACACTCGTCGTAGCAAGTCTCGTAATACCCCATCTCCTCCAGCCACGCCACTGCGTCCTTGCCGCGGTACTTGCGCGGCGATCGCGGAGCATTACCCAAGTAAAGGTGAACCTGACGTCCGGCGAGCTGCAGGTCTTCCGCGATCTGACAACCGGACTGGCCATTGCCCACGATAGCCACTGCTCCTTGCGGGATCTGGTCGGGATTGCGGTAGTCGGTCGCGAATACCTGCTGGATATGAGCCGGGATCCGTTCGAAGCCCGGAGGACGCATCGGAATGTGAAAGGATCCGATAGCGCTGACCACGTGCTGGCAAAGCCAAGTCCCAATGGTGGTCTCCACTTCGTAGCCATCGTCCGACTTGCGAACCGAGAGAACCGTCACGCCTTCGTGGATCGGGGCGCTCACCTTCTGGGCAAAGCGCTCGACGTAATCGACGATCTCGTCCTTGAGCATGAAGCCGTCCGGGTCGTCGCCATCGTAGGGATGCTCCGGCAAGCGACACTGAAAATTGGGAGTAACCAGGCAGAAGCTGTCCCAACGCTCCTCCCGCCAGCTATGGGCAACGCGGTTCTTTTCGAAAATAACCTGATCGGTTATGCCGTAGTTGGATAGGTAATACGATACGCTGAGTCCAGCTTGACCGCCGCCGATGATTACGATCTCGGCGCTTTTGTATTCATTTTTCATTGATAACTAGATGTTGGTAATTTTTAGGAGCGCGCCGGGTTCGAAAGCCGAACTCCAGCGTTCGATATTGGCGAGCGATGAGGTGGCTCCGCTGCAGGCGAAACCGAACTTCGCCTCAACTCGAGAAGAGGCTTCGTTGAGAGCGATCCGCGCTTTGGATACGAATGCTTCGACAGTGAGCGTCTCGCCGAGCTTGAAGTACTCGCGCACGACGGAAGAT
>JBNKSG010000142.1:0-9837 GCA_050297195.1 Opitutaceae bacterium
CCTACGTCGCCCGTCGCCTGCACCAGCAGCTCAAACGCATCAACCCACTCCTCCCCGGCCTCCCCGAATTCGAGAGCGACCGCGTCAAACCCGACAAGGAGATCGAACAACTCGATTTGTTTTAGAGCAACCTCGTAGCGCGGAGCTTTCTTGTCTCGGCGAAGCATTAGCGGAGACGGAAGCCCGCGACCACGGAGCCCCCAAACCGCACTACGGACGCGGGCTAAAGCGCCGCGCTACGGGGCCACTTACTTCGTTCCGCCCGTTATCCCGCGTTCGGACGCTTCCACGAAGGTAACGTAAGCCTTCGCCTCAGCTGTATCCGCGAACTCGCTACTTTTCACAATTTCCACCGCCTGTTGGCGATTCAGTCCCTGACGATAGAAGGCCTTGAAGATGAATTTTACGGCTGACATCTGCTCAGGCGTATAACCGCTGCGTTCGAGCCCCACTTTATTAAACATGCGGATCTTCGCCGGATTTCCGTCACCAAGCATGAACGGAGGAATATCTTGCTCCACCTTAGAACAACCACCGATAAAGCTGCGTTTCCCGATATGGCAAAACTGGTGAATCGCGGTACCGCCACCACCCACGCCAACGTGATCCTCTACGATAACGTGGCCCGCGAAGGTCGCTCCGTTGCTCGCGACCAGGTTGTTTCCGATTTTGCAGCAATGCCCCACATGGCAGTACGCCAGCAAGTAGTTGTCGTTGCCAAGCTCCGTAAACTCGCCGTCGTTGGTGGCCGCGTTGATCGAGACGTACTCGCGGAAAATATTGCGATCCCCGATTTTCACGCCCGGACTGCCACCCTTGAACTTCAAGTCCTGAGTCTGCATACCAATGCTGCAGTACGGATAGATCTCGCAGGCTTCGCCGATCGTAGTGTTTCCCCAGATCGTGGCGTGATGCCAGATCTTGGTACCCGCGCCGATTCGGACATCGGGGCCAACCACGGCATAGGGTCCCACTTCCACATCCGCGGCAAGCTCCGCCTTCGGATCAATAATCGCGGTAGGATGAATGTTATCGCTCATGTCGATCGTATCAAAAATTCCTATACATCCTCGCCCTCGCCCAAGATCATAAACTTGAGCTCGCCGGAAGACGCGACTTCATCGCCCACATAACAGGTCGCCGACGCCGTACCAATCTTCGCCCGCATGATCTTGAGCAGCTTGACATCGATACGAAGCTGATCGCCGGGGATCACCTTGCGGCGCCACTTGACCTTGTCGACGCTCATGAAGACCGCCGTTTTACCCTCTTGGTTGATCTTGCGAAGCATCAAAATGCCAGAGGCTTGGGCCATGGCTTCGATCTGCAGCACGCCCGGCATGATGGGCTGCCCGGGATAGTGGCCCTGGAAAAACGGTTCGTTGATGGTGACATTCTTGATCGCGGTCAGCTCGTCGTCGCCACGGAACTCAGTCACGCGATCGATCATCAAAAAAGGATAGCGATGAGGCAGGGTCTCGATCACGCGGCGGATATCCAGCTGCGTTTCCTCCTCGATCCTTGCAGTCTTAGGCTTGGCCTTTGCCGGAGTCGCCTCCCCCTTGGCCAGCTCTTCCATCCGCTCAACCAGCTTGGTAGTGAGCTCCGCATTGACCGCGTGCCCGGGACGGACAGCCACGATGTGAGCCTTGAGCGGCTTGCCGAGCAGCAGCACGTCGCCGATCACATCCAGAATCTTGTGGCGAACGAGCTCGTCGTCGAAGCGAAGCGGCTCCTTCGACATAATTTTGTCGTCCCTCAGCACGATCGCGTTTTCGAGGCTACCGCCTTTGATCTTGCCGAGTTTAAGGAGCTCCTCGATGTCCTCGTAAACCGTGAAGGTACGGGCCGCCGCGATCTGGGTGGCAAATACGTCTGGATCGATATCGATGGAAAGATGCTGCGTGTGGATGCCGCGATCGTCCGCGGACGTACAGGAAATCTTGAAACCGTCGTACGGGAGAGCGATCAGCGAGGAATTCCCCTTGGTAACCGAAATCGGCTGATCGAGCACAAAGTACTCGCGCTCCGCGTCGAGCTCCACGATCTCCGCCTCAAGGATCAGATTCACGAAGCCCTTCGAGGAACCGTCGAGAATCGGCGGTTCGGAGGCGTCCATCTCGATCTCCACATTGTCGATCCCCATCCCGTACAAGGCAGCGAGCACGTGCTCCACCGTGTGCACCTTCACGTGTCCAGAAGCCAAGGTCGTCGCCCGAACCAAATCCGTGACCTGAGAAATATGCGGCTTGATAACCGGCTTGTCGTGGAGATCGACGCGGCGAATCGTTATGCCCGCGTTCGCGGGAGCCGGCTTAAGGGTCAGCTGGGTTTTATCGCCAGTGTGGAGGGATGCGCCTTTAATCGAGACTTCGCGCAGGATCGAGCGTTGCTTCATGGGGATCGCTTAGTGGCAGCAATGCCAGGGGAGATCAAGGATTTAGAAGCGCCTTGCCGCGCGCAGTCCTAATCCCAGACGCAGCCGACAACCTGCGCCCCAGCCAACGACTGCGAAGACGGGAGCTCGCTGCGTGAACGCGGACTGGTTCCACACCACGAAAAAAGCCGCCTCCCACAATAGGAGACGGCTTTTGAAAGATTCGAATCGAACGATCGCTTACGCAACGCGCTCTACGATGAGAGGCGGTGGCGTTGGGCGCTTTGGAGCGAGACGGTAGGCAGCCTTGAAATACTCAAGAGCCTGCTCGAGCTTCGCTTCGTCGTTGTAATGGATCATCATCAGCGGCTCGCCCTGCTTGACCTGGGTGCCAACCTTCTTGATCTCGGAAACGCCCACCGCGTAGTCGATGTTGCCATCTTCGTCCGCGCCCGCGCCGAGGAGGTGAACTCCCTTGGCGATCTGAGCCGCGTTAATGGTGTGGACATAGCCGCGCTTCGGAGCAGGCAGTTTGCGGATGTGCTTGGCAGTTGGGAACTTGTCCGGATCGTCGATGTAAGATGTGTCGCCGCCTTGGGCTGCCACGATTTCCTTGAGCTTCTCGAGAGCGGTTCCGTCTTCGATGTGGCGCTGCACGGTCTGCTTGGCAGAGAGCGTGGAGCCTGCAACACCAGCAAGACGAACGATTTCCATTCCGAGCTTGAGAACGAGCTCCTGCAGATCCTCCGGTCCTTCGCCCTTGAGAAGCTGGATCGCTTCCTTGAGCTCGAGAGCCGTACCAACAGTGTCGCCGAGCGGCTGGTTCATGTCTGTGACGAGGGCCACGCAGCGGCGCTTCATCGAGCGGCCGACGCGAGTCATGCTGCGAGCGAGCTGCTTGGCTTGCTCGAGGTCGCGGATGAAGGAACCATTGCCCCACTTCACGTCGATCACGAGACCTTCCGCGCCTTCGGCAAGCTTCTTGGAAAGAACGCTACCTGTGATGAGCGGGAGACTTGGAATCGTAGCGGTCTTCTTGCGAAGATCGTAAAGCTTGGCGTCCGCCGGAGCGAGCTCCGAGCTTTGGCGAACCATGGCTCCGCCAATCTTCTCAAGCTGAGCGATAAACGGATCGATCCCCATGTCAGCATTGAATCCAGGGACCGCGCTGAGCTTGTCGAGAGAGCTGATCGCGAAATCCTGGTCGATGCCACCCATCATCGGGATAACAATGCCGGATGCGACCGCGAGCGGCACCAAGACGAGGGAAGTCTTGTCGCCCACTCCACCAGTAGAGTACTTGTCGATCTTGGGCTTCGCGATATGGGAAAGGTCGATCACCTCACCGGAAAGCATCATTTCCTCGGTGAGAATCGCGGTTTCCTGGGCAGACATTCCTTGGAAGAAGATCGCCATGGCCATGGCGGCCATCTGGAAATCAGGCATTTCTCCATCTAAGATGGAGTCGATGATATATCGGATCTCTTCCTTAGTGAATTCTTGGCCATCGCGCTTCTTTTCGATAAGATACGCGTAGCTCGGCTTAATGAAACGACGGCTGCTTAAGGTTTTTCTAACCATATGGATTGTACGGAAACGTATTGCTTGCCGTTAGCGGCCATAGCAGGACGATACCCGCGAACCCATTCGCTAGTAAAGTATCACCCACACCATTGACGCTCTTGGACTTACGAAAGATCCCACGTGAGACCGAGGAACCTTGCGACCGCCCAAGCGGCAATTTTGAAGAGCGTATTATGCCACACGTGTCAAGCCCCTATCCGAAGCCGCCCCGCTAGGATATTGCCCATTAAAAACTAGGGTAATCACCGTTGTCGATTTTGCCTCGCGATTCGAGATGGAGCGGATTCGAAGCTTGCTCGCGGCGAGAAGCCGGATTTTGTAGCCGCTCTATGCAAGACTGGTTCGACCTCGCAAAAAAGATCGACTCGCTCGTGCTCGAAGCCGCGGCTTCAGCAGGGCTCGAAGACTCCTTCACGGCGGATATCCGATCGGCGGATCCACGCTTCGGGGATTTGCAGGCCAACGGAGCCCTCCCCTACGCGAAGCGCCTCAAAACCAACCCGCGCCAAATCGCCCAGTCCATCGTCGACAAGCTGCAGGAGAACGAAGAGCTCGCGCAGGTCGCTGAGCTTTCCATAGCCGGCCCGGGCTTCATTAACTTCTCCCTCAAGCCGGCCTTCCTGCAAAAGTGGCTCACCACCTTTTCCGGCTCCACAGCGCTTGGCAAGGCCGCCTCCCAGCTGCAGGAGAACGAAACGGTCGTAGTCGACTACAGCTCCCCCAACACCGCCAAGCAGATGCACATCGGGCACCTGCGCTCCCTCATCATCGGGGAATCCATCTGCAAGCTCCTCGAGTTTTGCGGCGCCAAGGTCATTCGCGACAACCATATCGGCGATTGGGGCACCGCCTACGGGCGCCTCTTCTACGCCTACAAGCGCTTCCTCGACGAGGAAAACCTGAAAGCCAACCCGCTGGGCGAACTCGAGCGCCTCTACAAGCTCGGCAGCCAACTGGCCAGCGAGGACGAAGCGGTCGTCAAGGAATCCCGCGAGGAGTTGGTGAAGCTGCAAAGCGAGGACCCGGAAAGCATGAAGCTCTGGGAAACGGTCAACGGCCACAGCATCGACGGCATCAAGCAAGTCTACGAACTCTTCGACATCACCTTCGACCACTACCTCGGCGAGAGCTTCTACCGAAACATGGTGGAACAGGTATATAAAGAGATGGAAGAGTGCGGCCTCGGCGAAAAAAGCGAAGGGGCTTGGGTCGTATTCCACCCGGAGCACAAGCGCTTCGCCACCCAGCCCTTCATGTACCGCAAGTCGGACGGAGCCTCCAACTACGCCACCACGGACTTGGCGACCATGCTCTACCGGGCCGAACACTTCAAGGCCTCCAGCATCATCATCGAAACCGACTTCCGCCAAAAGGACCACTTCGAGCAGCTCGAACTCACCACCAAAAAATGGTTCGAGAAGACAGGCCGGACCTTCCCGAAATTCAGCCACGTCTTCCACGGCACCATCATGGGCGAAAACGGCAAGGCCATGGCTTCCCGCAGCGGAGATCCTGTGCTCTTGAAAGACTTGATCGCCGAAGCGATCGAGCGGGCCGGAAAACTCATCCGCGAGAAAAACGCGGAAAAGATCGAGAAAGGCCAAGCCCCGCTCAGCGAGGAGGAGATCGTCGCCGCGTCCAAGGTCATCGGCACCAGCTCCATCCGCTACGCTGAGCTTTCCCAAAACCGCACCAGCGACTACGTCTTCGCGTGGGACAAGCTGCTCAGCTTCGAAGGCAACACCGCTCCCTACCTGCTCTACGCAGCCACCCGCATCAAAAGCATCTTCCGCAACTTCGACCCAGCCGAACTGGAAAACCTCTCCAGCGAAGCGAGCACGATCGAGACCGCGGAGGAGCTCGCCCTCGCCCGCAAGATCATCGGATTCGTGGGCGTCCTGCAGCAAACGATCGAGACCCTGCGCCCGCACCTGCTCTGCACCTATCTCTTCGAGCTAGCCGGCGCCTACAGCTCTTTCTACAATGCCAACAAAGTGATTGTACCAGAGAAAGACATACAGTCCCGGCGCCTAATGCTCTGCCAACGCACCCTAGACGTTCTCGAAACGGGACTAGGCCTCCTAGGCATTCCTACTTTGCAACGCATGTAATACCCAGCCCGGGCGCTTCCCGCGCCTTGACAAAGTACCAGCAGCAAGTGTCTCATTGGGCTACTTCCCTAGCCCATGAGAGAATACTACATCCGACGCGAAGGTGATGAAGATGCGAGCGGCCCGTTCGACATCGATCAAATCTCCTCATTGATCGAAGCAAACAAGCTGGATGCCAGCGCCTACTACTACGACATCGAAACCGAGTCGTGGCTTACCATTTCCTCCAACGAGGAACTGATGGAAACCCTCTTCCCCAAAAAGCGGAAGCTCTCCCTACGCACCGAAGAGTCGGAAGAAGAAAAGAAGCGCCTCGCCGAGGAGGAGGCCGCCAAGGCCGCCGCCGTTGCTGCAGAGGAAGCGAAGCAGAAAGCCGAGACCCCAGAGGAAGGCGAAGCCTCCTCTGAAGGCCGGCCCGAAGAGCTCGCAACGGATGAAGCCCAAGCTCCCGAGAAAGAGGAGCCCGCGAAGAAGGACAAAAAGAAGAAGAAAGGCGAAAAGCCGGACGAACGCGAAAAGCTGGAAGTCACCAAAATGCTCGCCCTCGCAGAAGGCCGCGCCGACGACCCGAGCGGCAAGTCCCCACGCGAAAAACAAGCCGCCGTCGCCTTCTTCGGCCTGCGGTTCCTCACCGTCTTTTTCCTCACTTCGGTACTGGCTATGGCCTACATCGAGAAGGACCTCGTACTCAGCGCCGACGCCATCGCCATGGCCAAGAGCCCGTACCTCATCATCGCGGCCTTCGACCTTATCGTGACCTTCACCCTACTGCTCCAAGTCACCGAAGTGTATCCACTTCTCCGATTCAGAGCCGCCATCGGCGCCGGTCTGCTGAGCATGCTATTCTACTCGAGCGGCGACACCATCCTGCTGCTGAGCAACCTGCTTTTGATGATCGCCATCTACTTTAGCAGCGCCATTATCAAAATCCGCTTCCTGATC
Source organism: Opitutaceae bacterium (assembly GCA_050297195.1). GTDB lineage: Bacteria > Verrucomicrobiota > Verrucomicrobiia > Opitutales > Opitutaceae > Pelagicoccus. The sequence goes on from JBNKSG010000142.1 coordinate 7,015, forward strand.
GCTTGCGGAGTGACCGGCGTACTCGGAATCCTCGGATACGTATACGCCTTCTTCCTCTAGCTGGCCGGATCGGCGCGATGTGCCGCATCGCGCTGCGCCATTTCGTCCGTCCCCGGGGGGAACAATATTAGGCGAGCCCCATTCCACTTACCATGAACCCACGTTTCCAAAAAATAGTATCCAAGGCTAGGATACTGCAAAAAGAAATGTGGCGCCACCATGGCGAAGCGGTTTCGAAACGCCGCAGCGTCGCCTTCGCCATTGGCCGCGTAGCAGCGATCACCGTATCCGGCCTCAAGGAGAACCGACTCCTCGCCCGAGCCGCCGCCCTTAGCTTCAGCTCCCTCCTGGGACTGGGCCCCATGATCGCCCTCGCCGTCCTGCTTTCCGGCTTCATCCTCAATCAAGCGGAACCTGGCATGGCCCAGGATACGATCGAGCGCATCGTCTCCTACATCGCCCCGCAAGTCAGCCTCACCGAAGGCGAAGCGGCGAGCGACGAAAGCGGGCTGAGCGACTTGATCTCCGACTTCATCACGGCCAGCCAGTCCGGAGCCGTCGGCATCGGCGGGGCCCTGGTGCTGGGAATCATCGTTATCCAACTTTTCATTACAATCGAAGACGCCTTCAACGACATCTGGGGAGTCTCCAAAGGCCGCAAGCTGATCACCCGCATCATCCTGTACTGGACCATCATCACGCTGGGCACCGCCCTCCTCTTCGCCGGCCTGGCCATCGCCGTCTCAAAACTGATCGAGCTCAACAACCAATTCATAGTCCTGACCGAGGGGCTCCCAGGCTCCGAAACCGTGAACAGCTGGCTCTCGACCTACGGCACCAAAATCGGGGGATTCCTCGTCCTGTCCTCCCTGCTAGCCGCCTTCTACCGTTTCATCCCCAACACCCAAGTCGAGTGGAAGGCAGCCTTCGTGGGCGGACTCTTCTCCGTGGGCTGCTTTGCCGCCAACAACGCCTTCGCATTCCTCTACGTGGAACGCGTCGCCATGCAGCGCACCTTGTACGGCTCCCTGAGCATCCTCCCAGTGCTGATGATCGGGCTCTTCACCTTCTGGATGTGCCTCTTGCTTGGCGGCCGCCTCTCCTTCGCGGTGCAAAACGCACGCTTCCGTAGCGGGAAAGTGGCTTGGGACGAACTTAGCCAGGCATCGCAAGAAAGCCTTTGCCTGCTGCTTCTGGCCCAGATCGGCCGCCGCTTCCGCGAGTGCGGAGACGCCTTTTCCAGCACCGACCTAGCCCAGCAAAACAACCTGCCACGCCCCCTGGCCGGAGCCGCCCTCAACCGACTGGTCGACCTCGGACTCGCCTCCACCCTGCCCGCCAAAGAAAAAGACGTCTACAACGCCTACCGCTACCAACCGGCCCGCCCCCTCGAGAAGATCGCCCTCCTCGAGTTCAAGAAAAGCTTCGAATCCTACGGCTCCAATCCCGACGATAGCTACTTCGACGCCCGCGATCCGCTGGTGCACCGTTACCACGAGCTCATCGACGAAGCGCGCAGGGCGAGTTTCCAGCAGCTCACCCTCGCCGACGCGCTCGACGCTTTCACCATCGAATCGAAAGCGTAATCCCCTTTTTTCAGGGGCGGTTTTGCCCATTGACAGCCTAGGCGCCTAGCCTAGTTTAGCCGCCTTTAATTGCATATCCCCTTATGATTTCCTGGCTACAAAACAAACTGCAGAAGCACCTGCTCCTCGTATTCATCATCTTCGCCCTGCTCATCATCGCGTTCGTCGTGCAGATCGGCAACCAGGGACCCATCGGAGGCAGAAAAGAGCAAACCGCAGACCTGTTCTTCTACGATTCGCCCATGAACACCGAGGCCGCTCGCGTCGAGCTCCTACGCGACGCCCAGCTCAGCGCCTCCCTCAGCCGCAATCCCCGCGCCAGCCAGAACCTGGCCTACGAGCGTGCCACAGCCCGCTACATCGCCAACCAAAACCTGATCCCCGAGCCGACCGAAGACCAGCTGCTCGAGTACATCAAGACCCTGCCCGCTTTCCAAAACCAGCTCGGCGAGTTCGATCCCCAAGCCTACAACATGATCTTGGACAGCATCAGCCTCGGCGGAGCGTTCGACAAGAACGACCTGCACCGCGTGCTCGTCGACGACTACCGCATCGCCAAGGTTTACACCGCGCTCGAAGGAGCCGGCTTCGTCAACGAATCCGAAATCCTCGAAAGCCTAAGCCAACGCCTCGCCAAGTGGTCCGTCCTCGTAGCGGAAAGCGACCTCAACACCTACACGCCAGAAATCGAGGTCACCGAAGAAATGCTGCAGAAGCACTACGACGACTTCAGCTTCCAGTACCAAACCCCCGAGCGCCGCGTCGCAAACTACGTCGAAGTGGAAGCCGCCAACTACGTCGACGAGGTCAAGCCTACCGAAGACGAGCTCATCACCTACTTCGAAGCCAACATCGACCGCTACCAGCCCGCTCCCTCCGAAGACCCAGACGCAGAGCCAGCCGAGCCCGTCACTTTCGAGCAAGCTCGCCTCGCCGTCCGCGAAGACCTCCGCCTCGAAAAGGCCCGCGAAATCGCAGCCGAACGCGCCTACGACCTCGTCGTCCAAATCCACGAAAACGAGTACTCCCGCGATTCCCAAGGCCTCAAGGACGCCATCGCGGCCATGAACCTCGAACTGAAGAGCGCCTCCTCCTTCGCAGCCAATGAAACTCCGATCGGCACAACTTGGGGACGCGACATGGTCAGCGAAGCCTTCAAGCTGAGCAAGACCCGCTTCTACTCCGAGCCCCTGCAGCACGGAAACAAGGCCATCGTACTCTTCTACGACAAGGTCAT
>JBNKSG010000143.1:0-9780 GCA_050297195.1 Opitutaceae bacterium
GTGACGGACCAGTAGGCAGGTGTCTGATACGAGTTCGTCGATATCCCAGATGGTGAAGATGCCTTCGGGGGCCTTGCCGAAGGAGAGGACCTTGGAGACGATTTCTTCGAGTTGGTTGAACTTTTCTTTGATGACCTGCTTGTCTTTGTGGCGCGGGTCGCTCTCGGGATAGTCGAGTCCGAGGGAGCCGAAGAGGAGTTTGATTACGGTTAGGGGATTGCGGATCTCGTGGGCGATTTCTGCGGAGAGAAGGCCGAGTGTGGTGAGGCGTTCGGACTTGCGAAGTCGTTCTTCGGAATTGAAGACGCGGGTATAGAGTTCGGCGTTTTGGGCGGCTACGGCGGCGAGATCGGCGAAGGCTTGCAGGAGTCGGCGTTCGCTGTTGGGGAAGCGGTGCCTGACTTTTGTGAATACGTTGAGGATGCCGGTTACCTTGCCTTCATAGATCATGGGGGTGGCGAGGCAGGAGGTGACTTCGGAGTCGATGGGGACGTCTTTGAGGTCGAGATAGTCGGGCGTGGTGATATTGGTGAACTCGACCTGGCGTTTCGTTCGGATGGCGGAGCCGGCGAGGCTTTCGGATATATCGAGCTCGCCGACTTGCTGGGTGTATTCGTTGTCGAGGGGGCGGGCGGTGAGAAGCTTCACCTTTTTGGTTTTCGAGTCGAAAAGCTGGAGCGTGCAGAGCCGGGCTCGAGTGAGCTCCATGGCGGCTTCGGTGACGGTTTCCCAGAGGGAGTGTGTTTCGAAGTTGGATACAATGTTTTGCCCGACTTCGATGAGGGCCTTGAGTTGTTCCGATTGGTTGGCGAGCTGGCGACGGTGCCAGACGCTTTGCAGGACTTGGGAGGACTCGTTTGCGAGGAGGACCAGCTTATCGAGATCTTGCTGGGTGAAAGCGTTGACCTTGTCGCGGCTAGCGCTGAGCACCCCGATTATGTGGCCATGGGAGATCATTGGGGCGACGATTTTAGAGCGAACGCCTTCGCAGAGCTTTACGTAGCGAGGGTCGCTTTTGACGTCGTTGCAGAGAAGGGGTTCGCCGTTGAAGGCGACGCGTCCGGATAGGCCTTTGCCGGGGTGGATGGAGAGCTCGCTGGTATTGGTAGGGTATCCGAGCGCGTATTCGATTTCCAGGAGGCTTGTATTCGGATTTATGAGACTGATCGCGGTGGCATGCGGAGCGAAGAGGCGCTGGAGCTCGCTGGTGATGACCATGTAGGCGTCGCGTGGCGAGTAGGCTCCGCTGGCTGCTTGGCTGATGCGGTATAGGGAAAGAAGCGTTTCGGGTTGTTCGGTTAGCTGTATCACGGCGGTGAGGGAATTTGTTTGGGCGGTAGGCTGGGAATCGCGTGACAAGCACGCTCCCACAATGGAGTTTACCAAGTGATGGGGTCGAGGTGGTAGTAGCTCTTGAGGATCTTGTAGATCTCTGGGCGTTTACGTTTCAGTTGCTTGGGCTTTTCGAAGAAGGCTTCGGTGGAGACGGCGAAGAATTCGGCGTAGTTGGTGGCTCCGTAGTGGTCGAGCACGCTGCGGTGTCCCTTGGTGGCCTTCTTGACCTGGATTTCGTATTCTTTGGTGAAGACCTGGGACCATGCGGCGAAGGCTGTTTGTGATTGAAAGATGGGGACGCCGTCGCCGACGCCGTCCTCTTGGTCGAGCTGGTGGGCGAATTCGTGGAGGGCGACGTTGTGGCCGTCGTGGATATTGATGGCGCCGCGTTTGGTGGAGTCCCAAGCGAGGATGACGGTGCCGGTGGTCCAGGATTCGCCGAGGCGGAAGGTGGGCTTGTTGGGGTCGTAGTTGGGCGAGCGGGGAGAGTCGGTGAAGGCGGAGGGGTAGATGATAACGTTGTTGAGGCGAGGGTAGCGTTTGTTTTCGCGGCCAACGGTGAGGAGGCATGCTTGGCCGGCTACGGTGACGCGGATCTCGTCGGTGATCTCGATGCCGCCTTGTCCTTCGAAGGAGACTTCTGCGAGGAAGAGCTTTATGTTGGTTTCGAGTCGCTCGCGGAAGCGTGCGGGGAGTTTGGATACGAGGGGGACGTTCTTGAGCAGGATGGTATTCCAGGCTTCCGGGAAGTCGGCGGTGATGACGGCTTGCTTCTTGGCTCGATAGCGTCGGGCGAAGAGATATTGCCCGCCGAAGAGCAGGGCGGGAATGCCGAGGAAAACGAAGAGGAGGATGAAGGTTGAAGTTTGAATGTGGAGGAGGGAGTTTGGGGAGGGCGTCTTCGGAGAAGCCGCGCCACCTTGGTGGTGAGTTAGTCGATTTTGGTGTAGATGCCGCCGCCGAGGAGCTTGGGGCCGTCGTAGAGGGCGATGATCTGGCCGAGGGCGAGGGCACGCTGGGGTTGGTCGAAGGCGATTTCGACGGTTTTGTCGTTGAGCCGCTTGTAGTGGACGGGGACGCGGGGGTCGCGGTAGCGGACCTTGACCTCGAGGCGGCAGTCGTCGGCGGGGGGCTCGCCGGTGAAGCTGAGCTCGGAGACTTCGCAGCGGCTGGAATAGAGGCCGGGGGCGGTGGGGGCTTCGAAGGAGACGAGCAGGGCGTTGCGTTGTATGTCTTTTCCGACTACGACGTAGAAGTCGTTGTCGGAGTTGGAGGGAACGCCGATGCCGCGGCGTTGGCCGATCGTGAAGTAGTGGAGTCCGCGGTGTTCTCCGAGCGGTTTGTCGTCTTCGGCGCGGAGGATGGGGCCGGGGCGGTCGGGCACGTATTCGCGCAGGAAGTCGGACATCTTGATGTTGCCGATGAAGCAGATGCCTTGGCTGTCCTTTTTCTTGGCGTTGGGAAGCTGGGCCTTTTGGGCGAGTTCGCGGAGCTCGGGCTTGAGCAGGTGGCCGACGGGAAAGCGGGCACGGGCGACTTGGTCGGGCCGCATCATGGCGAGAAAGTAGGTTTGGTCCTTGTTGGGATCGGCGCCTTCGATGATGGCTCGGGGCTGCCCTTCGGCTTCTTGGATTTGGGCGTAGTGTCCGGTGGCGACCTCGTCGAAGCCGTTCTCGAGGGCGTAGTCGAGGAAGACGCCGAACTTGATCTCGCGGTTGCACATGACTTCTGGGTTGGGTGTTATGCCGGATTGGTAGCCGGAGAGCAGGTAATCGACGATGCGAGTGCGGTACTCGTGCATGAGGTTGACCACGCGGAAAGGGATGCCGAGGGCTTCGGCCACAGCGGAGGCGTCTTCGATGTCTTGCTGCCAAGGGCAGTCGCCGAGGATCTCGTCCTCGTTGATCCAGTTTTTCATGTAGGCGCCCTCGATGGCGTATCCTTGCTCTTTGAGGAGCAGGGCGGCGACGGCGGAGTCTACGCCTCCGGACATGGCGACTAGGATCTTCTTCATGGCGGGGAGTGAAGCGTGAAATGCGAAGGGTGAAAAGTGAAATGTGGGGAGTATGCTCCGAGTGGACGAGGTGTGGGCGTTGGGCGATTTCGGGCTGGCGTTTTGCGCGTGAAAGCGCGAGTAAGGATTTCCCCAATGTATTCTCCATGAAGAACTTGATGACTCCAGAGGCATTTACGGACGGACTGAAAGAGGCGTTGGGCGACCGTTTGACTATGGTAGCCCTGTTTGGTTCGGCGGCGGTTGGGGACACGGCGGAGCGTTTTTCGGACGTGAACATCATGGTGGTCTGCACGCAGCTGGGAGTGGACGAGTTGGACGCGATTGCCCGCTTGTCGAAGAATTGGAACAAGATCGGGAATCCGCCTCCATTGATGTTCGCCTTGGAGAGGCTCATGAATTCGTCGCACGTCTTTCCGATCGAGTTGCTGGACATCAAGGAGAACCATCGAGTGCTGTACGGTCGGGACGTGTTGAGGGACTTGCCGATCAGTCAGGCGAACTTGCGTTTCCAGTTGGAGCACGAGCTGAAGGGGAAGCTCATCCAGTTGCGCGAGGGGTACATGCTGGCGGTGGAGGACGGCGAGACCTTGGTCGACCTGATGCTGCGCTCGCTTTCGAACTTTCAAATCATGTTGAAGGCGGCGTTGCGTTTTTATTCCGTGAGCGTGCCCGCCAAGAAACGGGAGGCGGTTCGCGAGCTTTCGCGTCACGTGTCGTACGACCTTTCGGTATTCGAGGAGCTGCAGGGGATCAAGGATGGCACGGGGTTACCGCCGTTTAGTCGGGATGCGGCTAAAGGCTTGTTTGAGCGGTACTTGGAGGCGATCGAGCGTTCGGCGGATTTGATCGCGGCTTTGGGTCGAAGGGATTAGGATCGCTTCTTTTCGTTCGATTGGTTGGCCTTACTAGGCAAAAAGGTTAAACCTCTAACTTACTAGCCCGATTTTCTTGCATTGGCACGGTTCGTGTTTGGTTGATTGTCAGGTTCCCGCAGCATGTCACCCTCTCTAGAAAGTAGACACATACGTAAAGCATACCTCACCTCGCACACCGAGGGAGTCGTCGAGCTTAACCGGGATTGGCGCGCGATGCGTTTGCCTCCTGTCAGCTTGGAAGGACATGTGCATGCCCACCTTGCTCTGTTTGCGTTACCGCCGATCAACTACGCGAAGCAAAGCGGCTACTACGTGAGCAAGAGCGGCAAGGTGGTTTTTGTCTTTTTTCCTCAGAAGTATTCGAAAATCGAATACACGGGGGTGTCGGTCTACGTAGCGGGCAGCTTCAATGGTTGGCAAGCGGCGATCGGCGACGAGGACTGGGAGCTGAAGCCGGAGATGATCGAGGGCAAGCGAGTCCTCATCCTGCGCAAGAGCTTGGATATCTTCAGCGTCGGCGACGGCTGCCAATTCAAGTTCGTCACCGACAAGCACCATTGGTTTTTGCCGGATCAGGAGGCGCCGAACCTTGCTTCGGATGGGATGGGAAATGCGAATTACGTTTACCAGCCCAAGAGGACCGGAAAGCACCGTCTTGGTTTCAAGCTCAAGAAGCCGATCGATTTTTCCAATAAGAACGTCTTGCTCTACCACACGCGAAAGGGAGTGGAGCGGACGGAGTTGTCGCTGGGGAAGTTTTTCCTGAGCCTCAAGTCCGACAAGCCTTTGGGAGCGGTGGTGAACGGGAAGTCGGTGGCGTTCCGCTTGTTCGCTCCGCGAGCGAAGTGGGTAAAGGTCGGCTTCTTTTCGGATCTGGACGAGCCGAAAAAGGCGAATTGGCTGTTGATGAAACGGGACAAGGATTTCGTTTGGGAGGCGACTATCGACGAGGATTTGGTAGGGCAGTACTACTGGTTTCGCGTCGACGGTCCAGACCAGAGCAACAGCTTGTTCAATCCCGATTTTAACGTGCTTGACCCGTACGCGAAGGCGGTAGTAGGCCGCGAGGGGCCGGGAATCATCGTAGATGATGCGGCCTACGGAAAGCTGCGGCGCAAGTTTAGCCCGCCGCAATGGCAAAACCTTGTGGTGCTCGAGGGGCATGTTCGCGACTTCGTGGAGAAGGCACCCGGAATCGAACGTGAAGGGGATCGGCCGTTCGGCTTCAAGGACCTCGCCAAATACGCTCGCAGGGATGACTTCTATCCGAAGCGCCTAGGCGTGAACGCCATCGAGCTGCAGCCGATCCAGGAGAACGACAGCCAGAGCTACGGCGAGTACCACTGGGGCTACATGACGGCGAACTACTTCGCTCCACATTCTGGATACGGAAGCGAGCCAGCCAAAGGCTCGCAAGTGCAGGAATTTCGCGAGCTGGTGGATACCTTGCACCGGGAGGGTTTCGCAGTGATTCTGGACGTGGTGTATAACCACGTGGGCGAGCCGGCTCACTTGATGTTCATCGACAAGCATTACTATTTTCACGCGTCGTCCGACGGCGAGCTCAGCAATTGGAGTGGCTGCGGTAACGATTTGCGCTGCGAAGCGCCCATGGCGAAACGTCTGATCATAGACAGCCTGAAGCATCTCATGGAGTTCTATGGTGTGGATGGTTTCCGTTTCGATTTGGCGGACCTCGTAGGGAAGCCTGTGCTCAAGGAGGTCGAGAAGGAGCTGAAGAAAGTTCGACCGGACGTGATCCTGATTGCGGAGCCTTGGAGCTTTAGGGGGCATATCGGCCCGGAGCTTCGAGATACCGGTTACGCGTCGTGGAACGATGGATACCGCGAATTCCTCAAGAACTACGTCCGCTGCGAGGCGGGAGTGGATACGGCGCGATACTTTATGCAAGGGTCGGTCGGACATTATGCCACCTGGCCAGCCCAAACGGTGAACTACGTGGAGTCGCACGACGACCGCGTCTGGATCGACGACATCACCGAGCACGCGGATTTTGACGGAACCTTGCCCACGCAGCGCGATATCGCTCGCACTCGCATGATGGTGGCGATGCTGATGATGTCGGTCGGCATGCCTATGTTGCACGCCGGCATGGATTTTCTCGGCACCAAAAACGGGGTGCGTAACACTTATCAGGATGGGGACCGTAACGCTCTCGACTACGAACGCTTGCTCGAGTTTTCCTCCTGCTCGAAATATTTCTCCGATTGGATCGCCTTCCGGCTTTCCGAGAGGGGCGGCATCTTGCGCCACTATAACAGGGCTCCGGAAGGATTCTTCGAGTTCTTGCCTGCCGAAAGCGGCAATGCGTTTGCCTGCGTCTATAATGCATCCGGCGAGTGGGGCGGGCGAAAATTGCTCTTCGGCGCCAATCCAGGATTGGGCGCGGTACAGATCCCCCTTGGTGACTGGGGCGGCAAGGCTTGGCGGCAAGTCGCCGATCACGAACGCTTTCTCGACGCGAAGGATCGTGCCTGGGCTAATCGCCCCGATAAGTCCCTCTTTTTGCCTCGTTTGGCCTGTGGACTCTGGGAATTGACTTAACGATCAGTACCTCTGATAGCCGGCCTGAAAATCAGACACCATAACTTCTTGATTTTCTCATAGGTGTGTCATGTACTCCCGCCTCGCGTGGCAGTTTTGCCGCGTGAAATCACTCAATACGTCAATATCGCAACACATAGATTACCATGGCTGTAAAAGTAGCTATCAATGGTTTCGGCCGCATCGGCCGCCTAGTATTCCGCGCACTCGTGGACCAGGGCCTTCTCGGCACTGAAGTCGACGTTGTCGCTGTAAACGACCTCGTTCCTGCGTCCAACCTCGCGTACCTCTTGAAGTACGATTCCACTCAGGGTCGTTTCAATGGCACAGTTGAGGCAGAGGGTGAAGACACGCTCGTCGTTAACGGCCACAAGATCAAGTGTCTCGCACTTCGCGAAATCCCAGCCAACCTCCCTTGGGCAGAGAACAACATCGACATCGTAATCGAGTCGACAGGTCTCTGGGTACAGGACGAGAAGGCGCAAGGCCACATCGATGCTGGCGCGAAGAAGGTTATCATTTCCGCTCCAGGTAAGGGTGCAGTTAAGACCGTTGTTCTCGGTGTTAACGACGACACGCTCACTGCAGAGGACACTTTGATCTCCAACGCATCCTGCACAACGAACTGCTTGGCTCCAATCACCAAGGTTGTTCTCGACAACTTCGGCATCGAAGAAGGTCTGATGACTACCGTTCACAGCTACACTGCTACGCAGAAGACTGTTGATGGACCATCTCCTAAGGACATGAAGGGTGGACGCGCTGCGGCGATGAACATCATCCCGTCCACCACTGGTGCAGCCAAGGCTGTTGGTCTCGTTCTTCCTGAAGTACAGGGCAAGCTCACTGGTATGGCGTTCCGCGTACCAACTCCAACCGTTTCCGTCGTCGACCTCACCGTTAAGGTAAGCAAGCCAACTTCTTACGCAGAGATCTGCCAAAAGATGAAGGAAGCTTCCGAAGGTCCACTCAAGGGTATCCTCGAGTACACCGAAGACGAAGTTGCTTCTTCTGACTTCATCCACTGCCCAGCGTCTTCTATCTTCGACGCAGGTTCCGGCATGGGCCTCACCGACACCTTCTTCAAGCTCGTCAGCTGGTACGACAACGAGTGGGGTTACTCCAATCGCGTCGTAGACCTTCTCAAGAAGGTTGCTGCGCTCTAATCGAGTGAAGGATTAGTTTTTCAGCCCTTTGCTTGCGCCCGTTTGCGCGGGCAAGGGGCTTTTTCATTTATAGTGGAGGCGCTGCTTCGTCGAAGTCGCGCCCCGCATACAGTACCAACTATTTGGACGTCTTCGGAGAAGCCGTCCCACCTCTATTGAATTCTGTTATGGCTACAAAGACCATTGAAGACATCGACCTTAATGGTAAGAAAGCGCTCATCCGCGTGGACTTCAACGTACCTCTCAAGGACGGCGAAGTTACTGACAATACCCGTATTCTCGGCGCTTTGCCGACTATCAAGCACGTCATCGCCAACGGCGGTACCGCAGTGCTCCTCAGCCACCTCGGACGTCCGAAGGGCGAAGTGAATCCGAAGTTCTCCCTCGAGCCTGTCGCCAAGGCGCTCTCCAAGGAGCTGGGCCAGGCGGTCGTGTTCGTTTCGGAATCTCGTGGCGAAGTTGCCGAAAAGGCAGTCGCTGCCCTCGAGCCAGGCTCCGTGGCTCTGCTCGAAAACGTTCGTTTCCACCCGGGTGAAACCAACAACGACGAGGACCTTTCCAAGGATTTCGCGAAGCTCGGCGATCTCTACATCAACGACGCTTTCGGCACTGCTCACCGCGCTCACTCTTCCACAGCCGGTGTGGCCGCTTTCCTCAAGCCAGCGGTTTGCGGTTTTCTCATCCAGAAGGAACTCGAATTCCTCGGCGACAAGACTGCAAACGCGGATCGTCCATTCACGGTTATCCTCGGCGGCGCCAAGGTTTCCGATAAGCTCAAGGTTATCGACGCCCTCCTCGAAAAGGCGGACACCATCCTTATCGGTGGCGCCATGGCCTACACTTTCGCGCTCGCCAACGGCAAGACCGTCGGTGACAGCCTGAAGGAAGATTCCATGGTCGAAATGACTGCCGAACTTCAAAAGAAGGCGGCGGCGAAGGGCGTTAAGCTGCTTCTCCCAATCGACAACGTCACGGTCGATTCCTTCGATTTCGGAACGATGACGGCTGGAAATATCGGCGAGTCCGACGAAAACGGCAACATCCCGGACGGCTGGGAAGGCGTGGACATCGGCCCCAAGACCACCGAGCTCTACTGCGCGGAAGTCGCCAAGTCCAAGACGGTTCTTTGGAACGGTCCGATGGGTATCTTCGAAAGCGATGCCTGCAACAAGGGTACTTTCGCAGTCGCCAAGGCGATCGCAGAAAACCAGGAGGCGACTACCATCATTGGTGGTGGCGACTCCGTGACCGCGGTCAACATGGCGGGTTACGGTGACAAGGTTTCCTTCATGAGCACGGGTGGTGGCGCCAGCCTCGAATTCCTCGAAGGTAAGGTCCTTCCGGGTGTCGATGCTCTCGACAAGAAGTAGTCGAGTCGCTTCGCTCTAAGCTCTCTTTTTCAATACACTCAAAATTTAGAATTATCATGTCCCGCAAATATCTAATCGCAGGTAACTGGAAGATGAACAAGACGCCGGCCGACGGTGCGGATCTCGCGAAGGAAATCGCGGCATTCGTTTCGAAGGACGAGTCTGTAGAAGTGGTTATCTGCCCAACGGCAGTGGCCCTCGACCGAGTCTCTACCGCTATCGAAGGTTCCGCCGTAAAGCTCGGCGCCCAAAACCTCTATCCGCAGGCGAGTGGCGCTTACACGGGTGAAATCTCCGCAGAGATGATCCGCGCAGTATTCGGCAAGTATGTGATCCTCGGTCACAGCGAACGTCGCGAGTACTTCAAGGAGTCCGATGCTTTCGTGAACGAGAAGGTAAAGTTCTCCCTCGAGAACAACCTCAACCCGATCCTTTGTATCGGCGAAACGCTC
>JBNKSG010000144.1:0-9722 GCA_050297195.1 Opitutaceae bacterium
GTAGGTATTGAGGACCGGGGTCCTCTGCGCGGCAGCGCCGCCGGCGAGGACCACGAGGCAGCACAGCAGCGCCGCCACTCCACCAGCAACAGCACCCCCACCCCCTCCTCCACCAAGGCCGCTGCTCCTCCGCATCCTCGGAATCTTCTCGAAACTTTTCGCGGATGCGGAGCGGAGCAGGTGAAGCGCAGCATTGGATTTATCGAAAGTGCGTTGCAGGAGCACCGCCGCGAGCTGAGGCCGCAGTTGAAGCATTTCCTGAAGAACCGGAGCTACATGAAGGCTTTGGCGTATTTGCAGGAGGAGAAGGATATCCCGAAAGGGCGTTGCAGTGGCAGGAAGGAGTTTTCCTGAGATGGGCAAGGGCAAGAAACGCGTTTCGACGGATGGGGGCGATGGGCTGGCCGCAAGCCCGTTCGGCTCTTTGGACTTGGGCGATTTGCCGAGCGCCCCTGCGGTGTCCGCTCCTCAGCCAGTGGCCAGCAGCAAGCCCGAGAAAAGGAATCGGGGCCGACTTGACGTGAAGCGCGAGAAATCGGGTCGCGGTGGAAAGACGGTAACGGTGGTTTCTGGCTGGAAGGGGATCGCGGCGGAAGAGAAGGCAGTATTGGCCAAGTCGATACAGAAGCGCTGCGGCGTCGGTGGAGCGGTGAAGAACGGCAACATCGAAATCCAGGGGGACAAACGCGAGGAAACCCGGGCCATTTTGGAAGACGCCGGGTTTCGTGTGGTGTTTGCGGGTGGCTAGCGGGAATTGGCTGGGAAGCCGTTGTTGCTTGGGGCTCGCTTGCTATTTTTGCTCGGTGGCGGTCCGGAAGGCGGACATGAGCTCGGTGGCGACGTCGGAACGGTTCAAGGCGTAGAGGTGGGCGCCGGGAAGGCCCGCTTCGATGAGGTCCTGGATTTGCTCGGTTGCCCAGCGAATGCCGATGTGGCGAACGAGCTCTGCGTTGTCGCCGGCCGCGTTGAGGTGTTTCTCAAGTTCCGCTGGCAGGCTGGCTCCGCACATGCTGGTGATGCGCTTGATTTGCTTGGTTGAAAGCACTGGCATGATGCCGGGGATCACGGGCACGGAGATGTCGAGCTTGTCCGCTTCGTCGAGGAAGCGATAAAGGTCGCTGTTGTCGAAGAATAGCTGGGTCGTGATGAAGGAGGCGCCGGCGTCGACCTTGGTTTTGAGGTGGCGCAGGTCGGTGGCCAAGTCTGGCGCTTCGGGATGTTTTTCCGGGTACCCGGCTACGCCGATCGAAATGTCGGGGTGCAGCTCCTTGATGAAGGTGACGAGATCGACGGCGTAGGCGAAGCCGTCCTTTGCAACGATGAAGGAGTCGCTGTCTTTGGGAGGATCGCCGCGCAGGGCCATGATGTTGCGGTAGCCGGAATCGTAGAGTCCGTTGATCGTTTCCGCGAGTTCGTCGCGGCTCGCTCCCACGCAGGTGAGGTGGGGCATGATGTTGTACTCATGGTCCTCGCGGAGGAGGTCGCAGGCCCTGGCGGAGCGATCGCGCGTGCTGCCGCCCGCCCCGTAGGTGACGGAGACGAAATCTGGCTGGTAGATCGCTAGGTCGTCGGCGGAGTCCATAAGCGCCTCGAGGGCTTCGTCCGTCCGGGGTGGGAAAAACTCGACCGAGAGGAGCGGGCGATTTGTCGAGAAGAGTTGGCTGATGGGTGTCTGGCTCATGGAAATTGCTGTGCTTGGGATTTATATATCAACGTATCCGTATTTGTTGATATGTATTGTCGATACCTGAAATCAAGCGAAATTTGAATGATGGCGTAGCGGCGAGTGGGCTCGGGTGGTTTATGGGGCGATGGGTACCCTTAAACGGCGAGGTCGGTTTCGTTTTTGAGTTTGAGTTGGCCGCAGGCGGCGGCGATGTCGTGGCCTTTTTCGCGGCGGATGGTTACGGAGACGCCGCGGTTCTTGAGGCGGTTGTAGAAGGTGTCTTGCCGAGTGATGGAGGGGCGTTTCCACTCGAGGCCGTCGACGGTGTTGTAGGGGATGAGGTTGACGTGTGCCTTGAGGTCGAGGGCGATTTGGATGAGGGCGTCGGCCTGCTCGAGGGTATCGTTGACTTCCTCGATGAGGATGAACTCGAGGGTGATCATGCGGCCCTTGGTCTGGGCGTATTTTTGGATGGCGGGGAGTAGCTGCTCGAGCGGGTACTTGCGGTTGACCGGCATGATTTGGTCGCGGACCTCGTTGGTGGCGCCGTGCAGGGAGATGGCGAGGCGGAATTGCTCGCGTTCGTCGGCGAGCTCGAGGATGCGGGGGACGACTCCCGAGGTGGAGATAGTGATGCGGCGGGCTCCGAAGTTGAGTCCCCACTCGGCGTTGAGGATGCGGAGGGCGGGGAGCAGGTTCTTGTAGTTGGCCATGGGTTCGCCCATGCCCATGACGACGATGTTGTCGAAGGAGGCGATTTCCTCGGACGCTCGTTCGGTGGTTGCGTCTTCCATGTGGCAGACGTGGATGAGCTGGGAGACGATTTCGCCGACCGAGAGGTCGCGTTTCCAGCCGGCGAGGCCGGACGCGCAGAACTTGCAGCCGTAGGCGCAGCCGACTTGGGTGGAGATGCAGATGGTTTTGCGGGAGTTTTCTTGGCCTACTCCGATTTGCGGGGCCCGGATGACGACGGTTTCGACCATGGAGTTGTCTCCCATCTGCAGGAGCAGCTTTTCGGTTTCGTCGGCGGATTCCTTGGCGAGTACGCGTTTGGAGGGGGCGATTTCGAAGGTGGCGGCCAGCTTTTCGCGGAGCGGCTTGGGAAGGTTGGTCATGGCGTCCCAGGTTTTGGCCCGTTTCTTGTAAAGCCATTCGAGGACTTGCTTGGCGCGGAACTTAGGTTCGCCGAGTTCCTCGAAGCGCGCTTGCAGGCTTTCGAGCGACTCGCCGTAGATGGGGGGCTTTTCCGGAACGTACTTCATTTGAGCGGGACGAAGAGTGGATGGTGATGGGGAAAAGGGGAAGTCTTGGTTGCGAGTTTTCTCGCACGGTGGTTTCGGCTTGCGGATGGGAGGCGGAGAATAAGTGTAGGCCACGGTGAGCTTAATCCATCGCTACATATTCAAGAACGTCTTTACCTCCTGCCTGGCGTCGGTGGCGATGTTCGCCTTCTTGATCCTGACCATGAGTATGGTGAAGGACATGCTCAATCTGTTGGCGGAAGGGCAATTGACCTTGGATGCCTTCATTCGGCTGACGTGGCTGATGTTTCCCTTTGTATTCGTTTACGCCCTACCGATGGGCTTTATCACTGGAGTCTTGCTGATGATGGGGCGTCTTTCGGCGGAGAACGAAATCACCTCCTTGCGGGCAGCGGGCGTGAGCGTGATCCGTTTGTCGAGTTCGGTGCTATTCTTGGCGATCTTGGGCGCTACGGCTTCTTTGGTGGTGAATTTCTACTACGCCCCCTTGGCGAAGACGCAGTACCGTCAGGAGCTGAAGAATACGATCCAGACCAATCCGCTTGGCTTCATCGTGGAGAAGACCTTTGTGCGCGACTTTGCGGATACGGTGGTCTACGTGGGGAAGAAGGAAGACGAGATGCTGTACGACGTTTGGATCTGGAAGCTGAACGAGAACAGCCAGGTCACGCTTTTCGCGCGGGCGGAGAAGGGGCGTTTCGCTTTCATCGAGGGCAGCGCTGAACTGCAGCTCGATACGGAGCAGACGATCGTCGAGTACCGGGACGAGGAGGATCCCGAAGGCTTTCGGACGAAGAAGTTCTATCCCTTATCGATGGATCGAGTGCCTTTCATGTTTCCGATGTCCGAAATCATCGGCGAGGAAACCTTGGCCCGCAAGCTGACTTGGATGACCTTTGACGAGCTGCAGGCCGAGATGGCGCGCTACCGTGAGATCGTAAAGACGTCGACGGGGGAGGTGCGCGAGGAGGCGTTCAAGAACCTGCTGAAGGCAAAGATGGTTTTTCACAAGAACTTCGCCATGGGGTTCACGGTGCTGTCGTTCGCGTTTATCGCCGTGCCCTTGGGCTTGAAGACCTCGCGTAAGGAGACGTCGGCCAATCTTGGCCTAGGGGTCGGGATGGGGTTGCTCTATTATCTGGCGATGATGTCGATCGAGTGGCTCGACGGAAAGCCGGAGCTGCGGCCCGAACTGCTGTTTTGGATCCCGAACTTGATCTACCAAGGGATCGGGGTGTGGCTATTCGTCCGCGCGGATCACGGCAAGAAAGCTAAGAAGTAGGGCGAGGGTAAGGCTGGATCGGCGAATCTGCGTTGTCTCGAATTCGCCTTTTTGCGGCGCTGCGAATCTGGCTAGCGCGCGATGAGCAGCAGGATGATGCGTCCATTTCCTGAGGCGGGGCCGACGAGGACGGTGGGGCGATCTTTGGAGGCGACGACGGTGGTGTTTACGAGCGTATGGCCGCTTCGTTTCCATTGGGCGGAGATGCGGTATTTGCCGTCGCCTGCGGGATCGACTTTAACGCTGACGTCGTGTTCGCCGCTGAGTCCGATGATGTTCGAGCCGGGCACGGAGACGCTGGCTCGGCTGGATCCTTGATCCTTGAAGGTGTCGAAGGGCAGGACCTTTTTGAGGTTTCGCTCGTATTGGTGCAACGAGGGATCGACGCCGCCGCCTTCGTTGGACCCGAGGATCAGGGTGGCGCGGATGTTGATGTTGTCGGCGGCGCTGGCGAGGCTGGCGAAAAGGGTGGCGAAGATCGCGATGACTGCGATGGAAGCGAGTTTTTGGGCGCGGACGTTTTTCATGAGACTAGATCTGCTAAGTGTTTTTGAATCGTTTTTCTCGCGTTGAAAAGGCGGGACATGACGGTGCCGGTTTTGCATTGGAGCGTTTGGGCGATCTCTTCGTAAGTGAGGCCTTCGATCTCTCGGAGCTGGAGGGCGGTGCGGAGTTTTTCGGGGAGTTTGGAAAGGGCGTCGTCGATGCGCGCTTTGAGTTCTTTGCCCTCAATGTTACGCACTTGCTCTGGGGACGCAATTGGAGATGCGTCCGAGTTGGCGGCGTTTTCGAGGTATTCCGGTTCGGAAGCGGATTCGCGGTTGTTGTTTCGCTTTCGAATGAGGTCGAGGGCGGTGAAAGTGGTGATACGGTAGACCCAGGAGGTAAATGCGGAGTCGCCTTTGAAGGTCGAAAGTTTTTTCCATACCTTGATCCAGGTGAGCTGAGCGACGTCCTTGGCGTCCTCCTCGGATTTGGTCATACGCAACGCCTGTCCGTAAACCTTATCGTAGTGAAGGGTGACGAGTTGGTTGAAGGCTGATTGGTCGCCTTCCAGCGCTAGGGATACGAGCGCTTCTGTTGTTTCATCGGTTGCCACCTGGGAGTGCTATTCGTCGACGAGTCTTTGTGTGTTTGGCTTGTTTGCGAGTTTAGACGGGGGAGATCGCGAATTATTCAGCTGCGGTGGAGTTCGATTGCTCGAAGCGCGGCGGCGGTGTGTTGGGCGATCCGCTGATTGATAGAGGAGGCGCTGGGAGTTTCGAGGGTGTAGTGCGCGTGTTTAGACATTGAATACAGGAGGAAGGCTTCCGGCCAATCGTTCCTTCCTTCGATGTCGAAGTCCGCAGGGCGGTCGATCAGTCCGTCTGTTGCGGGGCTGCCGTCTATCTCGGGCGAATGATCAAGGGGGCCGGCGGTTTCGGCAGCTTTCAAGATTTCGCGAGGGTAGCTCTGCTCGGAACTGGACGAAAGGGAGTAGAGGTAGAAGCCGGAGCTTTCCCAGTCCTCGTGCAGGGACAGGCTCAGGTTGAAGGGAGCTTGTTCGTCGAGAAACGTTTTCACGGCTTGGGTTTCCGGATTCTGAGGGTTGCGAAAATCGCGGTTCAGGTCGTGGCCGGCTCGGTTTTCTCGAGTTTGGGATTCGAATCCGGTGGGATTGATGAGCGGAATGATCGTGATGTCAGCGTCGTAGGGGAGGCGATCTTCCTCGAGGAGTCGCGCGATTGCCAGTGGCCCCGCAGGTTCGTCGCCGTGGACTCCGGCGGAAAGATAGAGGCGGAAGGGGGGATTTGCTGGGGGGGCGCTGGTCCGCGTGAACGCTAGGATTGGAGTTTGGTCCACCTTGCCAAGCTCGCGGGTCGCGAAACCGCGCTTTTTCGAGAGTTCTGTAAAGGATGCGCTGAAGGGGCGGGGTTGGATCATGGTTGGGACGCTCAGCCGTGTATTTGTTAAAGTTTTATTGAAGCGTTGACGAATTAGGTTTGGTTTATGCGGCGTTTCAGCCGGAATTAAACTAACTTTTGTCTTTATCCGTTTTGCATTCCTCCCTGGATTTGTGATTTATCAACTAACTGCTTGTTATGAAAATTTGTTGCTTAGGAGCTGGCTACGTTGGTGGCCCAACGATGGCTATGATCGCCTACAAGTGCCCGGATATTACGGTCACGGTAGCTGACATTAACGAAACGCGTATTAACGCTTGGAACTCCGACGAGCTTCCTGTTTTCGAGCCCGGTCTCGACGATGTCGTCAAGGCGGCTCGCGGCCGTAACCTCTTTTTCACCACGGACAAGGTCAAAGCGATCAAGGAAGCCGACGTCATTTTCGTAAGTGTCGGAACGCCGACTAAGACCTATGGGGCGGGCGCCGGAAAGGCAGCGGACTTGAAGTACATCGAGTTGTGCGCTCGCGACATCGCAGAGTTTTCGGAAGGCTCCAAAATCGTGGTGGAGAAGTCCACTTTGCCAGTGCGGACGGCCCAAGGGCTCAAGACTGTGCTTACGGCGAACTCACGTCCGGGGCTGGATTTCCAAGTCCTCTCGAATCCTGAGTTCTTGGCGGAGGGGACCGCGATCGACGACCTCAGCAATCCGGACCGCGTCCTGATCGGCGGCGACGAGGATACTGAAGCGGGCCGGGCGGCGATCCAAACGCTGGTCGACGTGTATGCGAATTGGGTAGCTCGCGACCGTATCATCACCACGAATCTCTGGTCTTCCGAGCTTTCGAAGCTGGTAGCGAACGCCTTCCTTGCTCAGCGCATTTCGAGCATCAATTCCATCTCGGCGCTTTGCGAACGCACGGGCGCGAACGTGGATCAGGTGGCGTTCGCCATCGGAACGGACTCGCGCATCGGTCCCAAGTTTTTGAAGGCTTCGGTGGGCTTCGGCGGTTCTTGTTTCCAGAAGGACATCTTGAACCTCGTGTACCTCTGCGAGCATTTCGGGCTTCCCGATGTCGCTGCTTACTGGGAACAGGTCATCATCATGAACGATTGGCAAAAGAGCCGATTCTCCCAGAAGATCGTTTCCACCCTTTTCAACACCGTGAATGGCAAGCGCATCGCGATGCTCGGTTTTGCTTTCAAGAAGGACACCAATGACACGCGCGAAACGGCTGCCATGTACGTGGGGCGTGATCTGCTCGACGAGCAGGCCGTGCTTGCGATCCACGATCCGAAGGTTTCCCCGGAGCAGATGTTCAAGGACTTGAAGGAGTCCAAGACGGATGCAGATGGAAACCCAAACAAGCAGATCGAGATCTGCGAGGATCCTTACGTTGCGGCCAAGGGCGCTCACGGTCTGGCGATCATGACCGAGTGGGATTCCTTCAAGGAGCTCGATTTCAAGAAGATCTACGAAGGGATGTACAAGCCTGCCTTCGTGTTCGACGGGCGAAATATTCTCGATCACGAAAAGCTGCGTGAAATCGGCTTCGAGGTCTTCGCCATCGGGCGTTAATCCTAGCTACTGCAACATCATTTCAAAACCGGGTCTCCAGCAGGGGATCCGGTTTTTTTGTCGCTTCGTAGGGAACTACTTAGGCTGCGGCATAGGGTCGATCACTCGCTGGCTGCAGAAAACGAACCCGTTTTGCTCGGAGCAACTCAGGTTTTTAGCGGAATTTCCGATGATCATGCCTGAGCTTCTTCCTTATTTTAAACAGATCTTATTATGCTGCTCAGCCTCCTCTTCCTAATCATTCTCGCGGTCATTGCTTACCAGAGCAAAAAGATCGTGATCCCTGCTATCGTATTTGGGGTTTTGAAAGCTGTAGCCTCTTGCTTCTACGTGCTGGCTGAGTCCTCGGCGCTCGGCTACGATACCATCGCTTTGCTGGCTGGTTCCCAGTTGCTGGCAAACGGTCTTCTTGGCGCGGCGATCGCCTACCTCGTGGTGAAGCGCTCGCAAGACTGGAAGTACTCTTTCGTTACGACGGTCCTTTCCGTTCTCACGTTTATGACGAGCGCGATTGACCCTATGATCGTTGCCTAACAAAAAGGCCGTCTTCGAGTTGAAGACGGCCAGATTGGGAACTGTTTTTTAGGCTATTCGCTCTCTGCGACCTTCTTGGCGACTTTTTTAGTCGCTTTTTTTGTGGCCTTTTTCGCCCCCTTTTTCGCGGCGCGTGGAGGGAATTCGAACTTGGTTTGCCCGCTTTTTTGTAGAGTGAGGTAGGCGTCGAAAGGACGCTTCGTGCGCTTCGACCAGAACTTGTCCAGCAGGTCGGTTTTTCCGTCCGTGAGAAGCTTCATCATTTGGTCCAGCGGTATCTCGCGGTCGAGAATCTTGCGGCTGACGCGGATGGGCGTCGTTTCCTTGCCGTCTTCCATGACACGGACGACGTATGCCGCCGGCGTCTCGAAAACGTCGCCTCCGGTGCGTGGGCATTTGGCGACGGGCGTCATGCTGGAGAAGTCGACCGAACCGCTGTCTCCGTCCCCGTTTCCGAAGTCGAACTTTACGCGGTGTGTTTCTGGGTCGAGGTAAAGGTTGGCGCTATAGGGTTTGCCGGATTTCGAGCGGAAGTTGTCGATGGGGCCGACTTTGCCTTTTTCGAGGAGCTCCCGAAGCTCTTCCTTATCCATTTTCCGGTTGCCGATGATTTTGTAGATGGCAAAGCGGGTATCCTTTTCGCCTTCTTCCGGCTTCTTGTCGCCCTTAGTCTTGAAGGCGCGCATGGATTCGAAAAGCGGTTGCTCGTCGATGGGAGATTTCAAGTCGCTCGGGAGCAGGTCATCGTCGTTCTCTTGGAAGTTCTTGATGCTATCGACGATCTTCTCGGTCATGCCGATGATTTCCTTCACGAAGACTTCCCGGTCCAATTCGCCGTCTTCGATCTTGTGCAGCTTGTATTCCCATTCGCCAGTAAGCTCTGGCTTGGTGAGGGCTTCGGCATTGATGCAGGTTAGGAAGTCGAGAAGCGTTTCAGCCTTGGGGGTTGGGCAAAGGGCGCGGTGGTCGCGTTCGATGTAGCGCTCGGCGATGAGGCGCTCGATTATCTGGGCGCGCGTCGCCGGAGTGCCCAGTCCGCCTTCCTTCATCGCGTCCGCGAGCTCGTCGTCTTCGACCAGCTTTCCGGCTCCTTCCATCGCTGAAAGAAGGGTCGCTTCCGTGTATCTTGGAGGTGGCTTGGTTTCTTCGGCGAGCGTTTCGAAGCTTTCGAGCTGGGCTTTGGGCGGGTCGCCATCTTGGTCGGAGAGGGCGGGCAAGGTGTCGTCGACCCCCGCTACCGTGACGCTCTTGCCGTAGACTTCGAGCCAGCCGGGAGAGACGAGTACCTTACCTTCGGTTTTGAAGTTGTGGCCTTCGACCTCGCTGATTCGGGTCGTGATGGCGAATTCTGCGCTGGGATAGAAAATGGATACGAAGCGACGGCTGATCATGTCGAAGATCTTCGCTTCGTCGTCGTTCAGCTTCTTGGGGGAATCAGCGGTAGGGATGATCGCAAAGTGATCGGATACCTGCTTGTTGTTGAAGACTCGCTTGTCGCTTGGGTTTACCCAGTTATT
>JBNKSG010000145.1:0-9695 GCA_050297195.1 Opitutaceae bacterium
GCAGTCCTTTGGTTTTGAAAGTGTAGCCCAGCTTGTTCTCGAGCTTGCGGACTTTGGATTCCGGTAGCTCGGTGGCGTGCATGCTCTTGCGAGCTGCTTTCTTGTCAGGATCTTTGGATACGGACTTGATAAGACGTTTAAGCTTGGAGGCGACCATTTGAACGTAGTGAGTGGTGAGGAGTGAGGGCGGGGAGTGGCGTTTGGCCCCTCGGTGGCGCGTCTACTTCTTGTTCAGCTGGAATCGCTTGATGATCTCCTTAGCCAGGTTGCGGTAGGCGGAGGCTCCCGGATTTGACTTGTCGTACTCGAAGATGGTTTGGCCGAAGGAGGGGGCCTCGCTGAGGCGTACGGTACGGGGGATGACGGTGTCGAATATTTGATCCGGCAGGTTGGTGCGGACTTCTTCGACGACTTCGCGGGAGAGGTTGGTACGCATGTCGAACATGGTCATGATGATACCGCCGACCTCGAGGTGATCGTTGACGCCCGCGTCCTTGAGGCGGTCGACGACGGAGAGGATTTGGCCGAGTCCTTCGAGGGCGAGGTATTCGCACTGGAGGGCGACGAGCAGGTAGTCGGCTGCGGCCAGGCTGTTCATGGACAGCATTCCGAGGGCCGGTGGGCAGTCGATGACGACGGCGCGGTACTTGCCGGAGTCGAAGAGTGGAGCGAGGGCTTTTTTTAGTTGCAGGAGGTAGTCCTCGTGCTGTGAGAGCTCGATTTCTGCGGCTGCGAGGTCGGTTTCGGAAGTGAGAAGGGAAAGGTTTTTGCGGCCGGTTTCGACCACCATGTCCTCTATCTGGCCTTCGCCGAGGAGGACGGGGTAGACGCTGCGGCCCTCGACTTTGTCGATGCCCAAGCCGCTGGTCGCGTTGGCCTGCGGATCGAGGTCGATGAGGAGGGTGGGAACCTTTTGGTCAGCGAAGGCTGCGGCAAGATTGACTGCGGTGGTGGTTTTGCCAACGCCGCCTTTTTGGTTCGCGATGGTGAATACGGTAGTGGAAGCCATAGGATTTGTTGCCTGTGTATGAGGCAAAAATCCCGATTGGCAATGGTATAGGCGAGGGATTCGGAAAGGAGGCAAGCCTCCTCTTGCTTAGCCCGCAGGTGTGACGCCTTTTTTGAGGATGATGTTTCCGTATTTGGCGGTTTCTCCGGTCATTATGACTGCGTAGGCGCTCTTGGCTCGCTCGTAGAAGGCGAAGCGATCGATGCGTTTGGAGGGCTGAGTCTTGGGCCAAGTCTTGCGAATGGCGGCGAGGTAGACGTCTTCGACGGTGGGGTCGAGCTCGTCACCTGGAACGGCTGCCATCATGCCGAGTGGGTTATCCACGTATTCGTCGAGCGCGAACAAGGGGCAGATGCCTTCCAGCAGGGTGGCGATCTTGAGGCCGTCGGCCCGGATCACGTTTGCGTTGAAGGACTCGCCCGGGAAGTGCGCGTCGGCGAGTACGATCTCGTCGCCATGCCCCATGCGATAGAGGGCGTTGAGCAGTTCGGGGCTGAGTACGGGGGATATTCCAATTAGCATTTTTGGAGGGGCAAGGCGTTCGTTTCTTTCAGGCCTTAGGATTCTAGGGCTTGGGGCTGATGGTGATGGGAGGCGCGGTACGCAAAGATGGCGATGAGGATGAAGCATGCGGCGGGCAGCCAGAAGGAGGTGCGCACGCTGTAGGCTTCGATGAGGCCGCCTTGGAGTTTCGTGAGGACGGCTCCGCCGACGATGGCCATGATGAGGTAGGCGGATCCCAGCTTCGCCTCCTCTTCCTTGAGGTCCTTGAGGGCGATTCCGTAAATGGTGGGGAACATGAGCGACATGCATGCGGAGATGAGCACGAGGCAGGTGAGGCCAACGTAACCCGGGAGGTAGATGGCGCCGACGGTGCAGCCGAAGCCGCCGATGGAGAAGAGGAATAGGAGTCTGCTTGGTCTGATGTAGCGCAAGAGGAAGGTACAAATGAAACGGCTGCAGAGGAAGATGATCATCGCGGCAATGTTCCACTTCTGGGCGGTTGCAAGGTCGAGGCCGACTTGCTCCATCCCGTAGTGGATGATGAAGGTCCAGCACATGATTTGAGCGCCGACGTAAAAGCCTTGGGCGAGCACGCCCTCGCGGAAGTGGGCTTTCTTGAGCAGGTGAGCGGTTACGGCGAAGAAGGGTGCGTCCTTTTCTTCCCGCTTGAACAGTGGAACTTTAGATACGGCAAAGATAATCAGAAAAGTGAATACGATACCGGCGATCACCATATAGGGGGTACGCACGAAGCCGAGGTCTGCCTGCTGAAGGTCGGCGAATTTTTCCGGCTCGCTGAATCGCAGGGTTTTTAGGGCATTGGGGACGGCTCCGCCCAAGGTTCCCGGAAGTTCGTCTTTGAATACAGGTATGCCGTCGGCATAGAATGTGACGGTATTGCCGTCGGCAAGGCTCACGGTATCGCCGTCGAGGATGGCTCCGTCGGGAAGATTTTCAGCGTCCTCCAAGAGGTATTGGGTATAGGCGGGATTGTTCTCGCCGAGTTCGGCGCGGAATTCTCCCACTTGGAGGGCGGGGGCGAGAATGAAGGTGGCGACCGCCATGCCGGTGAGGGAGCCGATCGGGTTGAAGGCTTGGGCGAGATTGAGCCGCTGGGTCGCGGTTTCCGGCGGCCCCATGGCGAGGATGTAGGGGTTGCAGGAGGTTTCGAGGAATGCGAGCCCGTAGGTGATGACGTAGGAAGCGAGGCAGAATACCCAGAAGGTTGCGGTCAAGCTGGCTGGGATGGTGATCAAGGCGCCGGCCCCATAGAGCGATAGGCCGAGAACGATGGCGGCTTTATAGCTGTAACGGCGTATGAAGAGGGCCGCTGGAATGGCCATGCAGAAGTAGCCCGTGTAGAAGGCGAACTGAAGCCACGAGGCTTGTGAGGTCCCGATGATGAAAACTTGCTCGAATACTTTTACGAGCGGATTGGTAAAGTCATTGGCGAACCCCCAGAGCGAAAAACAGCAGGTGGTCAGCATGAAGGGGATCAGGTATTGTTTGGGGACGACGGGGACTTTTTCTTGGGTATTCATGGGGATGGGGTTGGGATTAGGCTAAAGGCTGCCCTGTGGGGATTTTCACTATTGTGATGCTGTAGGGAATTAAAGAGAAAAAGCCCATTACTCGATCGGGTGAGAATGGGCCAGGATAGGGGAATTATTGGAGGGAGAGTTCTTCGTCGAAGCAAACGGCGACTTTGCCGCACTTGCCTGAGGCCATGAGCGCGTAGGCGTCGCCGACGTTTTCCAGGGCGAATCGATGGGTGACGAGATCGGCCGGATGGACTCCCCAGCGTACGAGGCGCTCGATGAGCTCTTCCATCTTCCAGGTGGAGGTGACCCAAGAACCGTAGATGGTCTTTTGGTCGTGGATGAGGTCGGGCGAGGGATTGATATCCATGGATCCGCCTTCGCCGATGAGCACGATCTTGCCCCATTTGCGGGTGGCTTGCACCGCGGTCTTGCGGGCGGCGTGGTGGGCGGAGCAGTCGACGGCACGCTCCACGCCATGCCCGCCGGTGAGGGCTCTAATCTGTTCGACGTTGTCCGGTCCGGCCTTGAGCACATGGTCGCAGAGGCCGAGGTCCTTGGCGATTTGCAGGCGTTCGTCGATGGCGTCGGTGCCGATGATGAGCTTGGCTCCGAGGGCACGGGAAAGCACGGCTGCAGCGAGACCGACGGGGCCGAGTCCGGTTATGAGGACGGCGTCGTTTCCGCAGATGCCAATTTTCTCAAGACCTTCGTAAACGGTGCCGAACCCGCAGGCGACTTGCGCTCCGTCGACGTAGCTGAGCTCGTCCGGGAGAGCGAGGAGGTCTTTCTCTTCGGCGATCATGTAAGGCGCCATGCCTCCGTCGCGCTGCCATCCGTAGGCGCGGCGGTACTTTTCGTTGGTGCAGGAGATCATGTAGCCGCGGCGGCAATCGTTGCAGACACCGCATCCGGAAATGTGATACACGACGACGCGGTCTCCGTCTTTGAATTGGCGGCAGCCGGGACCGACCTTTTCGATTTGTCCGCTGGGCTCGTGTCCGGCGATAACGCCCTGGTAGCCTTCGGGACCCTTGCCGAGGTGTTCGTGGTAGATGCAGCGGATGTCGGAGCCGCAGATGGTGGAGGCTTTTACGCGGATGAGCACCTCGCCGTGTCCGGGGGCGGGTACTTCGAATTCCTTGAGCTGGGTGGAGCTATCGCCGGGGAGGATGGCTCCTTTCATGGGAGCGTGGGTACAAGTGTTTGATGAGCACATGTTCTAAATAGAAGTGTGTGTGGGGGGGAGTTTGTTATTTAGCGATAGTTCCGTCGAGGTCCCAGAGGTCCTCCCAGGTTTGATCGTCTTTCCAGAGGAAGACCTGGCCTTTGATGAGGCGGCAGTTCTTGTCGATTTGGGAGAGGGCATCCATTTCTTCGTCGCTGAGCTTCTCGCTCGTGAGCGATGCGAGGTTGGCGTGCATGTTTCGCGGATTCGT
The DNA here is from genome assembly GCA_050297195.1 of Opitutaceae bacterium. Taxonomy (GTDB): domain Bacteria; phylum Verrucomicrobiota; class Verrucomicrobiia; order Opitutales; family Opitutaceae; genus Pelagicoccus. The sequence goes on from JBNKSG010000145.1 coordinate 4,491, forward strand.
GGAAAAGGGGATGGGGATTTGGCCGCGTTGCTCGGCCCACTTTACGCACAGGGTGGCGGGGTGCAGGCCGTGGTTTGCGGCGATCTTGCGAAGTACGGGGTCTTCGGTGTCGACGGTATCGTCGCTGGACTTGTCACGCTCGGGGCGAGCTGGGGAACCGATCGGACAGAAGCCGACGGGCTGTATTCCTTGGGACACTACGTAGTCGTAAAGCTCCTGCTGTTGGAAATGGGGGTGCAATTCCATCTCGTTGATGGCAGGTTTGATCTTGGCGTCGGGCAACAAGAGTTCGAGCTTGGCCTGGGTCATGTTCGAGGTGCCGATGTTTTTGACGAGTCCGACCTGCACGAGCTTCTCCATCTGACGCCAGGTCTTCATGAAGTTCTCGTGGATGTAAGGCTTGGCGTCGGGGGAGCGTGAAGTGACGTCGCAGCCCTTGGCGTGGAAGTTGGGGAAGGGCCAGTGGACGAGGTAGAGGTCGAGGTAGTCGAGCTGCAGGTCCGCGAGGGTTTGCTTGCAGGAGGCGATAACGTCCTCTTCGGAATGCTTGTCGTTCCAGAGTTTGGAGGTGATCCAGAGCTCTTCTCTCGTTACGGAACCAGCGTCGAGAACCTCTTTCAAGACGACCCCGATCTCCGCTTCGTTTCCGTAGACGGAGGCGCAGTCGATGTGGCGGTAGCCAATTTCGATGGCTGTTTTCACGGCTTCGGCAACGGTCTCGTTCGAAACATGGTCGGAGCCGAAGGTCCCGAGTCCGATGGCGGGCATCTTGTCGCCGCTGTTCAGGGTGCGGCTGGGAATCTGGGAGGGATCAATCTTCTGCATCGTAGACATATTGGTGATATTTGATTTCTACTGTCCGAGTGCGGGGATGGCGTAGAGGGTGGGGAAGGGACGCGATTTTGGGGTACTTGTGAGAGCGGAGGCAGTCTATTCGATCTTGGGCTGGGTGGGAATGGTCGCTTATGACCAATCTTTGGATATTTTTGATATATCGGTTTGCGGAGAGGGAGTCGTCTCTGTTAGCCATCGGAGTTTATGGAAAGCTCTCTTCCCAGCTTCATTTCGCGTAAGGTCTTGGATGCGTCCTACTTTTTTCTGAACCTTAACCCGTGTGATTCGGTGGGCTTCGGGGTCAGTTGCGGCGGGATGGAGAAGTGCGCACCGGACTATGAGGTGGGACGTTCTGACTTTGCTTACCTAGGTATCGAATATGTCGTTTCCGGTCGGGCGAAGGTTACGATGGGAGGCGCATCGTTTGACCTGCGGCCGGGTAGTCTGTTTGGATATTTGCCGCACACGGAGTTTAGGATCGAGAACTGCGGGGTGTATCCGTTGACGAAGTACTTTGTCGACTTGCATGGGGAGGAGGCCGTTTCGCTATTCGAAAAGAGCCCGTTGGGCGCGTTGCGGGTGCTCGAGTTTTCTGGCGTCCGGTGGGTCGAGGAGGTCTTTCGCCAAATGGTGAAGTTTGGGGCGCGAGGCGGTAGCAAGGCGGAGCGTTCCTGCTCCTTGCTGGCGGAGCTATTGTTATTGCAGCTAGAGGAGGTGGAGAGCGTCGTGGGGGGAGGCCATGGCTCGGCGGCCTACCAAAGCTACCGAAAGTGTCGCGAGCTGATCGAGAAACGGTTCTCTGAGATGAATTCGGTGGCGGAGCTTGCCCGGAAGGTGAGTCTGGATCAGGCCTACGTCTCGCGATTGTTCAGTCGTTTCGACGACGAATCGCCTTACAAGAAGCTGATTCGTTTGAAGATGAACCAGGCGGCGCGTCTGCTTTTTCGCGAGAAGGTGTTGGTAAAGGATGCGGCGGAAGCGGTTGGCTTTGAAGACGCGGCCCACTTTTCGCGCGTATTCAAAAAGACTTACGGAGTGTCGCCACTGCATTTCGCGAGCTCGTTGGGCCGAGCGGGCGCAAATATGAAAGAGGCGCAGGAACAAGCTTCCAAGCTTCGTTTCAAAGGGGCGAACCCATGAGACCTATCTTTCTGACTCTAATCCTGGCTTGTGGACTTCACATCTCGCTGGGGGCTGTGCCTCAAGCTGATCCTTGGGAGCGGCAAATTGTGGCGGCTTGCTTGATTCTGGAGGCGTCGAACCAAGGGGTGGATGGCATGCAAGCGGTGGCGGCGGTGATCGCGAATCGTGGAGAGGGGAATCCTGCTCGGTATCTGGAAGTCGTGAGGAAACCGTACGCCTTCAGCGCTTTCAACGTCTCGACGGGCAAGGGGAAGAGCGAGCAACGCTTCGCCGGGCTCGTCGCTCGGGCCTCGAAGGACGTCAACTGGTCGAAAGCTCTCGAGATCGTGGACTTGTTGTACGCGGGCGAGTTGCAGGACAATACTTTCGGGGCGGACCATTATTCGCGCAGGGACGAACTGCCGAGTTGGAGCCATGGGATGCGGGCTACGACGGTGATTGGCGACCATCTCTTTTTCAAATCTCCCTAAGGAAGGGCCAGAGATTCGCATTTCGTTAAAGTTTCTACTTGAAACTCGAATTCAAAACGCAATCGTGACGGCCTTCACAACGGAGGGCGTGGTAGCCAAGTGGTAAGGCCGAGCTCTGCAAAAGCTCTATCGCCGGTTCGATTCCGGCCCACGCCTCCAATTAATTTTCTAAAAGCCCTGTCGCGAGACGGGGCTTTTTTTGGGTTCATCCGCAAATCGAGTGGAAATCGATCGGCTGGCTCCGCTTTGGAGGCAGCTTGGCTGCGGGGAGCCATATCGCGAGCCCGTGGATGGGTGGGTGTATTCGCCCTTATTGGTGGCGGGCATTTGAGTTTTAAAAATAATCCGATGGGTTTTCTCGACTTTTGAGGCGCGATTCTGGCTAGATGGCCCTTGTATGATAACGATACGAAAGGCTGAACGAGCTGATATTCCTTCTCTCGCACATTTGCTAGGGCTTCTTTTTGAACAGGAAAAGGAGTTTTCTGCTGACTTTGATCGGCAGAAAATCGGACTGGAAATGATCATTTCCGATCCAGCCTTGGGGGAAGTTCTTGTAGCGGAACGCCAAGATAAAGGGGTGCTGGGCATGGTGAGCTTGCTCTACACCGTGAGCACAGCGATCGGCGGTCGGGCCGCTCTTTTGGAAGATATGGTGGTAGTTCCAGAGGAAAGGGGACATGGATGCGGATCGTCTTTGGTCGAAGCGGCTATGAACTTGGCCCGCGAGCGGGAGTGCAAGCGTATCACTTTGCTGACTGATTTCGACGACCTTGCTGCTGAGAAATTCTACCAGAAGCATGGCTTCAAGCTTTCGCCGATGGTTCCGCTACGTCAGCTGATCGACTAAGCTTTTCTCGTCGCTGCAAGCGGTCGTCGCTTGCAGTTTTAAGCCGGAAAGGGATGGGGTGGGGCTTATATTCATCCCATTGAGCTGTTCTCGATGCTCTTACCGGCTGGCCCGATTCGTATGGGTCTGCGAGAATCCATACGAATCGCTGTTGCCCCCTCTGTTAATGGCAGCGTTTCCCGGTGAACGATAAAGAGCTTCTAGCACCGTTGAATTCGAGTGCCTTTTTATTCGGTGAAACCAAAATCAGTCACCGCGCTTATAATACCGTACGGTTTGGCGGGACTATGGTCGCAGGAATTATTGGCTGGTACGATCAATGGTATATGCCTCCGACCGTTTCTTGCTAAAAGGGAGGACGGATGTTCTAGGTGGAGCGGATTGAGGCGGCTTATGTGGGTGCCGCTTAGTGGTGGAGGTTCAGCTTTCGCTGCATGCTTATTGGCAAGCCTGGCGTAGCGATTTGTTGGTCGGTTTGCGGGAACTGTGTTAGGAATCGTAGTTTGCAGCGATCTTGAGAGCGGTATCCTTGAGCTGCTTGCGCAGCGATTTGGGAGCGAGGGCGATCGCGTTTTCGCCCCAACTCAGGATCCAGGACGATACCTCTACTAAACTGCCAAGATTGAAACTAAGCGTTATTGAGCCATCGCTGTGGTACTCTACTGTTTGCGAAGGATGCCAGATGTTTTCCGAAATGTATTCGGAAATAGGGTTTCGGAACTTTATCTTAACGCGATGTTTTCCTTCTGGAGAGTAGATTCCGAAACTGCTCCCGAGGTATTCCTCGGCGGAAAAGCTCTCTGGGACGATAAAGGAGGTTTGGTTCAGTTTAGCCGAGCTTGCTCGACTTAGTAGAAAGGTGCGAATCGCGTTGCGGCTTGTATCGAGTCCGATTGCGTACCACTTCCCGAGGAAGTTTGTAATATGGTAGGTTTGCAGCGTCCTCCGTTCGGGGGATTTGGCGCCTAGCTTCCGATAGTCGAACGAGATCTCTACCTTGTCTAAGGCTGAACGGGTAAAGCTATTGAGCAAGCTATCTTCGACCTGGGAAGTGCGGCCTTGCCGAAAGGATATGGTATCGCTTAACGCCGTTAGGTTGGCGGTGATGGTATCGGGTAGGCTGGCTGCCAGTTTATTGAGCGCATTGGATAGCGGCTTTTCGAAGGGCGTCCCCTTGTAGTGGTCCATGGCCTTTTGAGCTATGGAAAGCGCGAGCAATTCGCCTTCGGAGATATCGATAGTTGGCAAGCTTTCGACTTCCCTTGTGTAGTAGTAGCCGTGTTTAGAGGGGTGATATTCGACCGGCATCAGCATCCGATCGCGGATGAAATCCATGTCGCGAGCTATCGTCTTGGTGCTCACTTCGAGCGCTCGAGCGAGGGTCGAGCAATTTGGATACAGACCTCGCTTCAGCTCTTGGTGAATGCGGAGCATGCGCTCGATTGCCGGACGTTTTAAGGAGTGGATTTTTGAATCTTCTACCATGGAGGACGGTTTAAAGGGATCGTTTTTGGTAATTTCTAGTCAATCGAAAGCCTGCTTGAAGCGCTACAATCGTTTTTCTTCGAACGCGATTATGGCCTTAAATTTATACGGTAAAACTACTAGGAATTATAATTCCAAATGAATATAAATGCTTATTTTTAGGTTTAATAGCTAATTTTAGTTGATTTATGTACAATGTGACTTTTGTTACGGGACGATGATCACTAATACGCAAAAGCAAATCGCTGCCACTAAAGCTAAGCTAGAAGCTCTCCAGAAGAAGGCTGCTGCTGAAGCTGCAAAGAAGTTGACGAATCTTCACGCGGATCTTGGTTTCGCGACTCGCGCCGACTTGATCGATGCTCTTTCGAGCCTCGAAGCAGGTGGCGCCAAGCGTGGACGCAAGCCAAAGGCTGCTGCTAG
>JBNKSG010000146.1:0-9682 GCA_050297195.1 Opitutaceae bacterium
AGCTCGGGCGCCTTTGCGAAGGGGCGCGATCAAGCAGCCAACGTGAAGGCGGTCATCGAGGACGTTTTGGGCCACGGAAACGAAAACTGTCTGCTCCCCGGACAAATCGAAGCGGGAGCCGCTGCAAGGACGGAGAAAAATGGCGGTTTGCTCTTCTCGATCGCAGAAATCGAGGCGTTCAACGAACTTGCTGTTGAGTGCGGCGTTGAACCTTGGAAAGTAGAGAGCTTTCAAAACGCAAAGCAGTAACTCTCTTTCGGAAACTAAAAATGAGTATCGAAATCAAATCCGCTGAATCCTGCAAATATGACATCGTCTCGCTCGGCGAGGTCATGCTTCGTCTCGATCCAGGCGAAGGCCGCGTGCGTACCGCTCGCAGCTTCCGCGCCTGGGAAGGTGGAGGCGAGTACAATGTCGCTCGCGGCATGCGAAAGTGCTTCGGTCTTCGCGCCGGCGTCGTTACCGCTTTTGCCGACAACGAAGTGGGTCACCTCATCGAAGACTTCATCATGCAAGGTGGCGTCGACACTTCTTGGATACAATGGAAGCCTTACGACGGCCTTGGTCGCGAAGTTCGCAACGGGCTCAACTTCACCGAGCGCGGCTTTGGTATCCGTGGCGCAGTCGGCGTACCTGACCGCGGCTTGACGGCTGCCAGCCAGATGAAGGTGGGCGACGTCGATTGGGAAAAGCTCTTTGGCGAAGACGGCGTACGCTGGTTCCACACGGGCGGCATTTTCGCGGCGCTCTCCGACACGACTCCCGAGTTCGTGATCGAAGCGGTTAAGACTGCCAAGAAGCACGGTACCATCGTTTCCTACGACTTGAACTACCGTCCTTCTCTTTGGAAGAGCATCGGCGGCCACGCCAAGTGCCAAGAAGTGAATCGTGAGATCGCCAAGTACGTGGACGTGATGATCGGCAACGAAGAAGACTTCACCGCTTGCCTCGGCTTCGAGGTCGAAGGCGTGGACGAGAACATTTCCAAGATCGAAATCGGCGCCTTCAAATCGATGATCGAAAAGGCGGTTTCCGAGTTCCCGAACTTCCAAGCAACCGCGACCACGCTTCGCGCGGTGAAGACTGCAACCGTAAACGACTGGGGCGCGATCTGCTGGCACGATGGACAGTTCCATGAGTCGAACCAGTATCCGGAGCTCGAGATCATGGATCGTGTAGGCGGGGGCGACAGCTTCGCTTCCGGCTTGATCTACGGGTTCCTGGCGACGGGCGATCCGGCGAAGGCTGTGAACTACGGAGCGGCTCACGGCGCTCTTGCGATGACAACTCCTGGCGATACCTCGATGGTGACGGTCAAGGAAGTCGAAAAGGTCATGGGCGGCGGCGGCGCGCGCGTCGTTCGTTAAAGTATAACGTTTTTGAATACGCGGGGCGAATTGCCCCGCGTTCCCTTTTTTTATGAGCAGTTTCCTAGAATCTCTTTTCAACTTGAACGGCAAGGTCGCGGTCGTCATCGGCGGCACGGGCGAACTTTGCGGAGCGATGGCGGAAGGCCTTGCCAAGGCAGGCGCGACTACCGTTTTGGTCGGTCGCAGCCTTGAGAAGGCGCAGGCCCGCATTACCAAAATAGAGGACGCGGGCGGGTCGGCTTACTTCGAGACGGCGGATCTCGGCTGCAAGGCATCGATTTCCGATATGCTGGCTCGCATCGTCGAGAAGTCAGGTGGCGTAGATATCCTGATCAATGGAGCCGGTGCGAATTCGCCGACTCCATTCCTTGAAATTCCGGAGGACGAGTACGATCGCCTTTTTGAGATCAATACCAAGGCGGTGTTCCTCGCTTGCCAGGTTTTTGGCAAGTACTTCCTCGAGAGAGGCCAAGGCGGTTCGATCATCAATGTCGGCTCCATGTCCGGCTTGATCCCGCTCTCTCGCGTATTCACTTACTCGGCTACGAAGGCGGCGGTCCACAATCTCTCCAAGAACCTTGCCCGCGAATGGGCTCCTCAAAAGATTCGCGTGAACACCATTGTTCCGGGTTTCTTCCCAGCCGAGCAAAACAAGAAGGTGCTGACCGAAGAACGCGTTGCTCAGATCATGGGCCACACACCCATGAAGCGATTCGGCGAGGCCAAGGAATTGGTAGGGGCGACGCTCCTGCTCGCTTCGGACACGGCTGGCTCTTTTGTGACCGGCGCGGAAGTCGTGGTGGATGGCGGCTACGCTGCTATGACGATTTAAATCTATAAACTCCGTTTTCCCGAACGATGTCATTCATTCACGAAGATTTCCTCCTTCAGTCCGAGGCTGCCCGCGAGCTCTATCACAACTACGCCAAGGACGAGCCGATCTACGACTACCACTGCCATCTGCCTCCTCAGGATGTGGCGAACAATCGCCGCTTCTCGGATCTCGCCGAGATTTGGCTGGAGGGCGACCATTACAAGTGGCGGGCCATGCGTAGCAATGGCGTAAGCGAGACCTACTGCACTGGCGAGGCCGAGCCTTACGACAAGTTCCTCGCGTGGTGCCGTACGGTGCCGCACACGCTTCGCAATCCGCTCTACCACTGGAGCCATCTTGAGTTGAAGCGGTATTTCGATATCGATGTCCTCATCAGCGAGGACACGGCTCAGGAAATCTGGGACGCGGCCAACGAAAAGCTCAAGTCCGACGATCTGAGCGCGCACGGCATCTTGAACAACTTTAAGGTTAAGGTCGTGGGAACGACGGATGATCCGACGGATGACCTTGCGCACCACGAGACGATTCGTGGTCAAGGTTTGGATACGAAGGTCGTGCCAACTTTCCGCCCAGATAAGGCCTTGAACGTGGACAAAGCGGCGGATTTCAACGCGTGGGTGGATAAGCTTGCAGGCGTGGTGGGTACCGGGATCTCAAGTCTATCGGATTTGCTTGGGGCGCTTAAAGCGCGCCACGCTTTCTTCCACGAAATGGGGGCGCGTTTGTCCGACCATGGCCTGGAGCGTTGCTACTTCGCGGAGACGAGCGAGGCGGAAGTCTCGAGCATTTTCGACAAGGCGCGTGGCGGCAGCGATGCGACAGAGGCGGAAAAGGAAGCCTTCGCCTTTTACGTGATGCGTGAAGTGGGCCGTTGGAATGCGGAGCGTGGTTGGACCATGCAGCTGCATGTGGGCGCTATTCGCAATAACAACGCTCGCATGTTCCGTAGTCTCGGACCGGATACTGGGTTCGATTCCATTGGCGATTTTCCGCAGGTCCAAACCATGAGTCGCTTCCTCAACAGCTTGGACACGACTGGGCAGTTGCCCAAAACGGTGATCTACAACCTGAACTGGTCGGATAACTATGCGATGGCGACGATGCTGGGCAATTTCCAGGACGGCACCATTGCGGGCAAGATCCAGCTCGGTAGCGGTTGGTGGTTCCTCGACCAGAAGGAGGGCATGATTGCGCAGATGAATGCGCTCTCCAATCTCGGTCTGCTCTCGCGGTTCGTGGGAATGCTGACCGATTCCCGCTCTTTCCTTTCGTATCCACGTCACGAATACTTCCGTCGCGTCTTGTGCGACTTGATCGGAAAAGACATCGTTAGCGGAGAAATCCCGAACGACATGGACCTTGTTGGCGGCATGGTTAAGAACATCTGCTTTGGCAATGCGGACGAGTTTTTCCGTGTTTTGAAATAGTCTGCAAGGAGACCGCAAAAAAGTTACCGAAATGGGGCCAACGCGCCCGGTTTCGGTTTTTTTGTATCCAGTCCTGAGGAAGGGTGAGCGGGGAACGTTGCTGGATGAGCGGGGTGTTGAAACGGTTGGCAACTAGCCTTCAGACGCATCGCTACAGGCTTTCGATTTCCTGTCGAACGGCTGCTGCTTCTTCGCTGCGTCCGAGCTTGTCCAGGATTTTGGCCTTAAGCTCCAAGGTTTCGGGAAGCTTCCGTCCGACCCAAGGGCGGCTGATGGCGATCTCGGACCATTCTAGAGCAAGCTCGAGCTCAAGGTCGTTTGCCAGCAGGTAGTTGGCTGCGTCCATGATGTTTTGGTAGCGGAAGCCATGCGCGTTTCGCATTTGCTGCTTGAGGGAGGCCAGCACGATCGCGTCGGTATCCACAGTGATATGGATCGGAATGCTCTTCTTTTCCCAGTCGAGCGACAGTACGGCGCTGGACTTTGATACTTGCGAGAAGCTGTAGGTCAGTTGTTCGAGGTGTTCGCGTTCGGCGGATTTCACTTTGACGCGGAGGGCGTCGCGGGCGGGGTCGTAAAAGTAGCTTCCCCACGCTTCGTAGTCGTTGGAGAAAATGGCGATAACGTCGCCCGACTCTTCGATGATGAGGTGAAAGCCGTACTTGCCGGCAGCGATCGGTTTTCCTTCGACCATGGCGTCGTGCTCGAAGGTGACGACGGTGTTTTCGTTCGCTCCTGCTCTCCAGGGGGCGGCTTCGTCTTCGCCGGTCCATCCGAGGTTTGTCAAGCCGTAGGGGACGAGCTCTCCCCATATGACGCGACCGTTTACGCTGGGGCGGCTGTAGCTAACAGATATCTCGGTGATGCCGACGGTCTGGGTCACGGATGCGGCTGGACTTGCCTGCGGGAGGATCGCCATCTGGGAGAAGGCGCTGGAATTCAGGCAAACAGCGCTCGTCAAGGCTAGGAACTTGAGGGAGAGAATGGGCAGGAATCGGTTCATTGAACGGGAACAATTTGGGGTTAACAACGTTGGTACTAGGGGGCAAACGTTTGAAGCGCCCCAAGTTTTGCAAAAAACCTTCCGGAAATTTTACGTTGCCCGCCTTTGTCTGTACGAATTCGCGAGCTACCCCGCGTATCCATCTAGGCAGTTTTTGTTTGGACAGAGGCGCCGCGGCTACTCTTCGCCGTCCTCGTCGCTGGGCTGGGCGTCTCCGAGTTGCTCCAGCAAATGTTTGGTCAGCTTGATGTAGTCTTCAGCGAGGTTGATCGATGCGTCTTGCTTGGACATGAGGACCGTTGGAATCCCGAGCATGACCGCTCGACCAACGGTGACCGAATGGCGAACGAGGTCCGGGTAAATGTGGGTTTTGGGAGAGACCTTGCCTTGGGTTTTAAAGCGATCGATCTGGGCGTTGAATCGCTCGAGCGGCACGTGAATTTTGGTGCCAGGCTTAACCGCGTTGAGGGCGATGCCGATGATCTCGGGCTTGGGAGCGCCAGCTGCGTCGCGACGGGTGGCGGATTCGGCGCGGAACTTGGCGAGCTTGTCCACCAGCAGATGGAATCCGATGATGCTCAGGGCGTCGGGATTGGAGGGCACGAGTACGTGGTCCGAAGCGAAGAGGGCGCACTGGGTGGTGTAGAAAAAGTTGGGCGGGCAGTCGAAGAGAATGAAGTCGTAGTTGTCCTCGATTTCGGAGAGGGCTTCGTAGAAGCGCTCGTAGAAGGTTTTGCCCGGGATTTGCGGAACCTCGTGTTCGAGGTCCATCAAGGTAAAGGAGGCGGGAGCGAGATCGAGGCGAGGCAGGATCTCATCCCCGTCGGTATCGCGGATAGGGCTTTTCTGGATACAGGTTGAGAGCTTGGAGCTCGGATCGCGAAAGACGTTTAGGAGGAACTGCTCGGGCGTTTTGTTGAGCACGTTCCAGCGGTCTAAGCGCATGAGCCAGATCGATGCGTTGCTCTGGGCGTCAAAGTCTACGATAAGGACGCGGCGTCCCATGTAAGCGAGGCATGCCCCCATGTTGACGAGCAGCGAGGTCTTGCCCACGCCGCCTTTGATATTCAGGAAGCTGATCTTCTGTGCCATTTTTTTAACTAACGTTGGCGGGATTGCATCTGAGACTTGGCCAGTCGGCAAAATAAAATGAGAGCGGACCCCGCTTTAACATTTCTTTAATCCCTATGGAGTCGATCGATTGTTTACAGGGGCTTGGGATGTCCTAGACTTGTCCCGTTTTCATATGTCAGAAGCGGAAAAACAAGGATCAATTTTTCAGGAAATGGCGGAGCGGAGAAGCCGCTGCGAGAAATTGAATGCGAGAGCAGTCGAGCAGGGTCTCGCAGTGGAAGTTTCAATGGTTTCCACGGATGCCGGTGAGTCCGATGCGATGGAGCTGGAGCCTTCGCCAGCCTTTGATATGGAATCCCTGAATCCAACCCACGTATCTGAAAACGAGATACAGGAAGAGGCCTCGGAGCCTGCCGCTATCGAGAACTTGGATACAAAGCCGGACCTCGTCTCCGAGGATTTGGCGATTGATAATCCGCCCTCGGAAGCGCCGAGCTACTTTGACGATCTTGATGAAAAGCCTCCTGTGGAAAGCAGCGAGGATTTGCAGGAAGCCCCGGTTGAGGAGCTTGAGGAAGTGGCGGCTCAGTCGCATGGGGTGGATAGGGATGAGGTGGCTGGTCCTGTCGCGAACGAGGATTTTTCAACTGTTGTCGAAGAGGAGGAGTCCGACGTCGTTTCACCCATCGAAGACGTGGGTACGGATTACGCAGTCGTGGCCGCCGCATCGTATTTTGGTGATTTGGACGAACCGGTTTTTGAGGAGCCTGCTCCTATCCTTGACGAGCCTGAAGCCGCCCCAACCGCGGAGCAGCTGGACGTCGAGGAATCGAGCGAACTGGAAGACGCTGAGGATGCCGCCTTGGAATCCCCGTCTGCCGCATCGCCGGAAACGGTTTCCGAGCCCGAGGAGCTTTCGGCTGAGCTTGCCGAGCAGCCGCTGGATACCGTCGATGACGGTGTTGCAGGGGCGGAGATCGAGGAGCCCGCTCCGGTTTCGGAAAAGGAATTGATTGAACAGAGCGAGGATCTGTTGGCCGAGGCGCCGGAGCCGATCGCTGACGCGGAGGTGCTGCTTGCCGCTGAAGAGTTGGTGGACCGCATTGGTCCGGTGGTTGACATACAGGGGCTTCCCAAGACCCAGCCTTCGCGCGTGCTTTCGAAAACGACTCAGCAGAAACCCGTTGAGCCAGTGGAACCGCCGTCTACCGCGAAGGCAGAGGAGACGCTGCCTGTCGCTCCCAAGAAGGATCCATCGCTTCCGCTGTCGGGTGCCGAAGAACTGTCGCCTCCGAAATCGAAAAAGAAGAAAAAGATCTCCCTGCTCGATAGCTACTTCAAAGGGCTTTAATACTTGAGCTCCCGTTCCAGGAAGCGGGAGAGCTCTTGGCTTTGCGGTGATTCGAATAGGTCCTTGGAGGGGCCGGATTCCTCGACTTTTCCATGCGAGATAAACGCGGCGTAGTCGCTGGCCCGTTTGGCGAATCCCATCTGGTGGGTGACGATGACGCAGTCCTTTCCCGATTGTATCAGTTCTTCAATGACGTCTAGGATTTGGGCGCTCATTTCAGGGTCGAGCGCGGAGGTGGGTTCGTCGAAGAGGATGAGGTCCGGGTCGTGGGCGAGGGAACGAGCGATGGCGACCCTCTGGTTTTGGCCGCCTGAGAGCTCGGACGGCTTTTTGCGAGCGTGCTTAGCCAGCTTGAATTGGGTGAGCAAGGTCTGGGCCCGATCGTGCGCCTCGGAGGGTGAGGCGCCGTGAACTTTTTCGAGCGGCAGGGCGATATTGGTGAGCGCGTCGAGGTGCGGGAAGAGATTATAGGACTGGAAGACGACGCCGATCGATTTTCGGTATGCCCGTAGCTGGTCCTCGACCTGTGGCACTGCCTTGCCGTTGAGGAGGATGCGTCCGGCGTTCGCCTTTTCCAGTCCTGCGATCAGGCGCAGGGTGGTGGACTTGCCCCCACCGGAGGGACCGATCAAGGTCAAGCAGCGGGCCGCTTCCACTTGGAGGTCGAGATGGTTGAGGGCGCTATGCGCTCCGTAGGTTTTGCTGATGCCTTCCAGGGTGAGCTTCATGAGTCGAACGCGAGCTGCTTTTCGAGCTGCCTGGAGAGGTAGAAAATGGGAAGGGTTAGGATGAGGTACCCGATCGCGAGGGGGAAAAAGCTTTCGAAGGTGCTCAAGGTGGAGGTGTTGACCTCTTGGGCGTTGAGCGTGAATTCCGAGATCGCGATGATGGAGAGCAGGGAGGAGTCCTTGATCAGGTTCGCGAATTGGCCTGCCAGCGCCGGCAGGCTTCTCCGGAGGGCTTGAGGGAAGATGATGTAGCGAAACGTTTGATACGGGGTGAAACCGATGGCTTTTGCGGACAAGCGTTGGGAGCTTCCGACAGATTCTATTCCAGCTCGAAAAATCTCGGAGACGTAGGCTCCGCTAAAGAGGGAGAGCACGAGGACGCCTACTACATAGCGGTTTTCGAGGTGGGCGGCGTCCGCGAAGACGTAGAATATGAGAAGGATCTGAACGAGCAAGGGTGTCCCGCGAGTTCCTTCCACATAGATCTTGAACAGGTAGCGAAGCGGCAAAAAGACCGACCGGTCTGCGAGGGCGGAGAGGCCGCCGATAAGGCATGCGATCAAGAGCGAGGCGCTGGAAACTTGTATGGTAACGAGCCAACCTTCGATGAACTTGGTCTTGTATTTGTAGACAGCAGCCCAGTTCCAATTGTAGTCGAGCGAGGCGAAGGCTGCCATGGCCAAGAGGCAGAGAAAGGAGAAGGCGAGTGAGAAGCTGACCGCTTTGGCCAGAGGACCGATGCCAGTCGAGTCGTTTTCCTTATCTTGGAACAGGAGGGACCTCACGTCCTAGAAGAAAAAGGGATAGCCCATTTCCTGGAAAGCTTTCTTTTCCTCGGACAAGTAGCGTTCCCCTAGCTGGTCGAATCCTCCGTTCGCTTTGAAGTCGGCGATGAATGCGTTTACTTGCTTCCTGAGCTCGTCGTTGCCTTTGCGGATTCCGATCGCCCAATTCTCTTTTTTGAAGGGCGCGAGAATGGGGCGAGTGGTGTCGGGGTGGCGCTGCCAATTGCGGAAGGTCGACATTTGGTCGTAGATGAAGGCGTCCGCTTTGCCTTGGGTAACTTCCACGACTGCGGCGGTCTCCTTGTCGACGGCGAGGACGCGGGCGTTCTTGATATGCTCCATAGCGTAGAGGTGACCGGTGGTCCCTTGCTTGACCGCGATCGCGTTTTCGGATTGGTCGGCGTCTTCTATGGTTTGGATGTTAGAATTATTGGATACGAGTAGGCAGAGTCCCGTCTCGAGGTAGGGATCCGAGAAGTCGATCGACTCCGCTCGTTCGCTTGTCGCCGTCATGGAAGAAATGATGAGATCGATCTTTCCCGTTTTGAGGGACGAAATGAGGCCGGCGAAGGCGATGTTTTCGATCCTCACGGGACGGCCGAGGCTCTCGCCGAGGGCGTAGGCGAGATCGACGCTAACTCCGGCGGGTTGATTGTTTTCGTCCGACATTTCGAAGGGAGGGTAGGAGAGCTCCATACCGACCACGAGGGTGTTGTCGTCCGGAACGTTGCTGCAGGAAACGAGCAGGCCGGCGAGGAAGATGAGGAGAAGAGGAATGGCTTTCATGGAGGCTCGTTAGCGAGTCGTTTAGCGTTTCCGCCAGAGCGTCGCATGGGCGATGCTGTATTGGTTCTTGCGGGCATGCTCGCGTATCAGGAAAGGCATGTCCAGGGTTTCGATCTCCTCGAAATCCGCAGCGAGGATTTCTTGCAGCGTTTCGTAGCTGCGAACGGGGCGACCGTCTCGTTGGAAGCCGCCTAGCCATTTGTCCTTGGGGGTGTAGGCTTCGAGCCAGGTGTAGGGAGACGTGATCGCGAGGATGCCTCCGGGGGTGAGCGATGCGCCGATATTTTCGAGGCATTTTCTAGGATCGGGCAGGCGGTCGATGA
>JBNKSG010000147.1:0-9553 GCA_050297195.1 Opitutaceae bacterium
TCAGCTATGGGGTGCCCTTGCTCGACTTGAGCAATCCCGAGGAGGTGACGCACCTGCCGCATACCGATGGCGGAGATCCCGAGCCGATCGGTCCCGTTAGCCTCATCGTTGGGGCAGGGACGGGATTGGGCGTCGGGATGTTGATCAAGGAAGGGGATCGCTACCGGGCACTGCCCTCCGAGGGCGGACACGCCTGCTTTGCGGCCTTTGACTTGGAGACGGAGGAGTTGCGGGCGCATGCTCAAGGAGCGGCCAATACGATCGTTGAAATCGAAGACCTGCTTTCGGGGCGCGGGCTCAACACCATTCTCGACTACTTCATCATCATGCGCGGCATGAAGGTGGACGAGACCTTGTCCAAGATTCTAGATGCGGAGCCGTTGCAACGTCCGGCCTTGATATCGCGCCATGCGGAAAGCCATCCGGTTTGCCGCGATGTCATTCGCTTGTTCGTGAAGGTATACGGTCGCGTGGCGGCCGACTTTTCGGCGACAGTCCTGCCACGTTGCGGGCTCTTTTTGGCGGGAGG
The DNA here is from genome assembly GCA_050297195.1 of Opitutaceae bacterium. GTDB lineage: Bacteria > Verrucomicrobiota > Verrucomicrobiia > Opitutales > Opitutaceae > Pelagicoccus. Next base: position 530 of record JBNKSG010000147.1, read on the forward strand.
AATTGTAGGCAAGAACGAGCGCCACTTCCTGGACGGCAGCCAGTTCATCTACTTCTTCGAGCAAAATGCCCGCGAGCAAGTGAAGCGGATCCTGCGAAAGATCCCTGTCTACATCGTGAAGAACTACTCGATCTCATTGGTTGGAGCCGCTCATGCAGCGTGGCTTCTGAAGGACGAAATCGTGTGAACGACGCGGTTGGGTTCCTACGCATTGGGCGACTTGGAGTTCGTATCCTAGGGGACTGGAGTCGCCTACATCGAGGAAACCCTGATCTTGTGTAAAGGGAAGCGGGGCAGATTGACTCGAGCGCTTAAATTCGTTCACATCTTTTTTACGAGCCGTTGGGTTCGGTTCGAAAGTGAGATTGAACGAAATGAGCATTTTCCTGTACGCGTACACATTGTCCGAAGCTCCCCATGACCTTGAGGACCTGACCGGTGTGGAGGGACGAAACCTCTTCATGGTGACGGTGGGGAAAGTGTCTGCGGTGGTCAGCGCCTATGGTAAGAATACATTGACCTTGAGCGGCGATGACATCTTTGCCCACCAGCACGTACAACGTTTGCTGATGTCTCAGTCTTCGATTATCCCGCTACAGTACGGGCTCACGCTATCGAGCTTGGCTCAAGTGGAGCGGGTGCTTTCGAACAACGAAGCGATTCTCGAAAAGGAGCTGACTCGGATCTACCGCAAGGTGGAGATGGAGGTGACGATGCGTTTCGATGTGCCGGATCTTCTCGATTACATGATCGAAAGGTATCCGTACCTTCGCGACGAGAAGGGAAAGGTGTTGAACGGCCGCTTGCTCTACTTCCTTGGAGATCGCGCTAAGAAGGGGGAAAAGTTTACCCGCACTTTGGCGAAGGAAAAGGAGATCTACGCGGGGCAGCTCAAGGAGATGATTGGTCCGTGGTGCGCGGAAATCCGCGAAAGCCGTTTGCCGCGATCCGAGGAAGACGTGGTCACCTTTAACTGCTTGGTGAATCGCGAACGACTACGCGTATTCGAAAAGTCGATATACGATGCGGGCGACCATTTCGCTCCGGATTTCTCTTTCTCCTGCAATGGACCTTGGGCGCCTCAGAATTTCTGCAGCCAGACGCTCATCTCTTACAAGTAGGGCGATCGTTCCTTTTGGGGAAGGGCATGCGATCGCTTGAGGCAATTGCATGATCAAATGTTTCTGGGAGGCTTTTCCAAGGGCGTTTTCGGTGCCCGAATGGAGGAGCGCGGTTCGGTTCCCAGCTTGCGCCGAAATCGTAACATAGATTGCCTCAAGGTGCTTTAAACGCCTGCCGACTCTGGAGGAGCTTCCAGCCGCGTGGTGCCTAGATGGGCTAGGCTCGGTGGGAGTGAAACGCAAAAGGCTATCAATCGCGCTCCATGAGTTTAAAGTTCAGAATCTTCCTGGGTTTCCTAGGGTGTATCGTTTTAGTTATGGCTCTGTCCGCATTTGCGGTGGTCACTATTGGACAACTGTCGGGGAAAATGGAGGTCGGGAAGGATCGGGTGGTTTCCGATTTGAGCAGAGACTCCGCGCTGGTGAGCAAGGCGAACCAGATCGTCTCGATCTCGCGCAAGATCGAGTCGATGAACGCGTTCGGCGAGTTGGATAGCTTCGACCCGGATGCCGCGTTGGATCGCGCGCTGGGACCGGATGGAAGTTCCGCGAAAGGCTTGCCGGAAAACATTCGCGTGCAAGTTGGGCAGTTGCACCTGGCTCGGAAAAACTACTTGGAAATGATGGAGTCCGTTCCGGAGGAGTTGGACGCGATCGCCGCGAGTTGCGAGCGTCTCTACAAAAACTATGGCGAGCGCTTGGAGGCGATGGACCTCGACGAGCTGCAAAGCGCGAAGGCCAAGGCGGCCTTGACGCGCTTGGGCCATGCTAGCTCTCGTATTATCGCGGCGGCCCAGCGCACCGTGGCCTTATCCCACAACGACAAGGCGTTCGCACGCTTCGAGGAGAAGGTGATGGCGGCGATCGTTGATGCCCAGGACGGGTTCGCAATGCTGGAAGAAAGCTTGGCGGGTTCTGCGGCGGGGGAGGCGCTTGCCGAAGATGCGTTTGGCGAGTTTGGAGCGATCTTTTTGGGCTTCGTTGACGAGGAAGGGCTTTCTCAAAACCTCGAGCAACTTTCTATCAAGGCGAACTCCATCGATGCCGCCTCCGAAAACCTTTACGCATCCATCCTTCTGATACAGGAGGGCGCTTTAGATCGCTCCAAGGATATGGTTGTAGGTTTGGAGGAGCAGTTGGAAGGAATCGTGAGGCAAGCGATAGTGGGGCGGTCGACGATTCTTTGGATCTGCGGTGTTGCGGTAGCCCTGTCTATCGTCATGGGTGTTTGGATACCGAGGGTTATCAATTGCCGGCTGGTTTCTGCTTCCGAGAAGATGGCGGAAGTAACGTCCGCATTGAGCTCTTCTTCCGAGCAAGTGATGGCGGCGAGCAGCGTTTTCGCTTCAGGTTCCGATCAGCAGGCGGCTAGCTTGGAGGAGACCTTTTCCGCTCTCCAAGAAATTTCCAACCGTTCCAGCGAGAATATCGGCAATGCGGATAAGACGGTTGCTGCGACTCGTTTGGCTCGGGAGACGGCGGAAGATGGTGTGGTCGAAATCTCGGAGTTGGAAAGCGCGATGGGGCGTATCCAACAAAGCAGCGCGGAAACGGCCGACATCATTGGCACCATCGAGAACATTGCCTTTCAGACAAACTTGCTGGCTTTGAATGCTGCGGTTGAGGCGGCTCGAGCTGGCTCTGCGGGAGCGGGGTTTGCGGTGGTTGCGGACGAAGTGCGCAGCTTGGCCCAACGCGTTTCGAAGGCCGCCCACGAGACGGGTGCGAAGATTGAGCAAGCAATTGAGAATTCGGAGCGAGGCGCTCGGATATCGGTCCGCGCCCGCGAGCGTCTCGAGGAAATCGTAGCGAGAATCCGCGAGGCGGATGGGTACGTGGAGATTATTGCGGACGCGACCTCACAGCAGTCTACTGGCATCTCTCAAACTGCGGAGTCGATGGGTCAGATGGACGATGTCGCTCGCGGTACGGCTCGCAGCGCTCAGGACACTGCTGAAGCGGCGGACTCGTTGGAGAGGCAATCGCTTCGCCTTCGCAATGCGGTCGACGAATTGGACGCTTTGCTAGTCGGCGGTCATCCGAAAGAGCCCGCTGCCGATGGAATGGAAACGGACTTGGACGAATTTGAAAAGCGCCGTTCCCGCAAGGCAGCCAAAGTATCTTTGGGCAATGTTGGCCGGGAAACGGTTTCGAATTCTCGAAACTAGTCGGCTGGAGTTTCGCTCTCTTCTCTCCAGCGCCGGTGGTACCAGAAGTATTGCTCCGGCTTTTCTGCCACGACCTTGCCGAGCTCCTTGTTGTAGGTTTCTACGACCGCGACTTTTTGCTCGTTTGCGGTTTGGCAGGTGGGCACTGGAAGTTCGGAGATGCTTACGGTATGTGTCCCGTCCTCGTTCCGATGTCCTGACATCATGAATACGGGCGCGTTGTACTTCACGGAAAAGGAACCGGGCAAGGGCAGGGTGGACGCGTTTTTGCCGAGAAACGGTACTACGATACCGCCGGCTCCTGCGTGTTGGTCGGCAACCATGACCACGGCTCTGCCCGCTTTCAGCTTTTCCAGGATGACCTTAATCGCGGTGCGGCCTTTGGTGATGAATTCGACGCGGTCGCCCGGGATTTTGTGGATAAATTCGTCCACCTTGGCGTTGTGTTGCTTTCCGACGAGGAGCGATAGCGGCACGTCTTGCATGGCGATGGTGGCGAAGTAGATCGCCCAGGCTCCGAAGTGTCCGGTGAGAAGGATGGCTCCGTTGCCTTTGGCCAAGGCGTCGCTGAGCAGTTGCAAGTTCTCGACCTTCACGACCTCGAGCAATCTGTCTCTGTCCTTGATTCCGTAGCGGATGAATTCGGCAATGGTCCGGCCGAAGTTCTTGGCTGCTTGCTTCCCGATTTTCTTGAGTTCGGCCTCGCTGGCTTGAGGTCGTGCGTTGGCGATATTGGAAAGGACGAGGTTTCTTCGCATGCCGCTGGTCCAGCCTAACCAGCCGACGCATGAACCGAGGTTGAGGGCCCATTCTCTGGGAATGACGCAGATGAAACGGGCGAGGCTGAGAAGGGCGAAGTACTGGATCTTGTGGGAAAGTCGCATTTGGAATTTCCGGCAACATTGGCTCTAAAGCCAAGCTGGGCAAGCGCCTAAGCGTCTTTGAGCGCGGTAGGGCCGGAGCTCGACTTTTGGAAGGTGAACCGGTTGATCGATTCCGCGATGTCGCTGATGAGGGCCGGCTTGGTAAGGTAGTCGTCCATGCCCGCCTTTTCGATTTCGAGCAGCGCTTCCGGTTCCGTGTTTGCGGTAAAGCCGACGATCCAAGGCTGTGGGCGGTCGCTGGCAAGGGTGTCGCGAATCTCGCGGGCCGCGGTCAAGCCGTCTTTGAAAGGCATCCGCACGTCCATGAAGACGATGTCGTAGTCGTTTTCTTTGACCAATTCGAAGGCTACCTTGCCGTTCACGGCAGTGTCGATGTCGAGCCCGATCAGCTCCATGTGGTGCAAGAACACGTTGCGGCTCAATTCGTTGTCCTCGGCGAGGAGGATTTTCAGCTTGGCCCATTTTTCGGTTGGATAGGAGGCGAAGGGGCTCGTTCCCTCGTAGTTTGGCGCTTCGGCGCTTTCCGCGTGCTTGAGCAGCATGTTGCGCAGGTCTCGCCGGCGGATCGGCAGAGTGAGCACCGGGGCAGAGGTTGTCTTCCGAATTATAATGGAGTGGTCCGCGTGGGCTATGAGGATGACGCGATCGTAGCTATCCAAGCGAGTCGCTTTCTCGACCGCTCTGAATTCGTCCAACGATATCGCGGATGCGATGGTGAGATCCGCTCCGGTTTGCTTGGCTTCGCGGTCGCTGATGACGCGGCAATTCCAGGATTCGAGGCAGGTTTTGAGCGATTCTTCCAAGACCAAGGGGAAGTCTCGCAGGTGAACAGAAATGGGAGAGGCGACGATGAGCGGTTTGCCGATGGGGGCGCTGAGGGACTCGATGCGTCGAATGGGGAGGGTAAGGTGGAAGGTCGATCCTTGGTCGGGCTCGCTTTCTACTTTGATATCTCCCCCCATGGCGAGGGCGAGTCGGTAGCTGATGGTGAGTCCGAGGCCGGTTCCGCCGTACTGCCGAGAGGTTGCGCTGTTGGCTTGGGTGAAGGATTCGAAAATGCTTTGCTGCTTGTCTTTGGGAATGCCGATTCCGGTATCCTTGACGCTGATGCGGAGGCGCTCGCCGCGGCTTCGGTCGGCTGGAATGTGCGTCGCGCGCACGGTGACGGAGCCTGAATCGGTGAACTTGAAGGCGTTGCCGAGCAGGTTGACGAGGATCTGTCGCAAGCGTGTGACGTCGCCGGAAAGGTGGGAGGGCAAGTTGGGATCGAAGTCTGAGCAGTAGACGAGCCGGTTGTTCTTCTTGGCGGCGGCTGCGATATCCATGGCTTCCTCAACGCAGGAAACGAGATCGAAGGGAGTGTTTTCCAGTTCGAGCCGATTGGCCTCGATTCTTGAAAAGTCGAGGATGTCGTTGATGAGGTCGAGCAGGTTGATGGCGCTTTTTTGTATGATCTCGATCTGGCGGGCGCGGCTGGGGTCGAGGTCCTCGAATTGCAGGACGGAGCTCATGCCGATGATCGCGTTCATGGGGGTGCGAAGCTCGTGGCTCATGGTCGCGAGGAAATCGCTTTTGGCCTCGAGGGCGTTTTCGGCGTGTTCGCGGGCGGTTACCAGTTTCGCGGTGCGGTCGGCGACGAGTTGCTCGAGGTTGCGGTTGGTCTCGTTGATGGCTTGGTCTCGCTGGCGAACGGTGGAGAGCATGAAGTTGATGCTGTCTACCAGCATGCCAATCTCGTCGTTGCTCTGCTTTTTGGCGCGCAGCTGGTAGTTGCGTTCTTCCGATACGCGGTGGGCGAGGTTCGCGAGGTCCTCGATGGGGCGGGTAATAAGGGGGAGGAGCCGCTTGGCTAGGAGCAGGCTGATCAGGAGGGAGCCGAGCAGGATGATGCTGTTGAGGACGAGGCTGGTCCCCAGTTGGGCTATGAGCTCCGAATTGTTCGACTCAAGGTAGATGGCGCCTATCGCGACTCCGTTGAGTTCGATGTCCTGGGAGTAGGAAAATGTGTCGAACGAAGTTTTGGCTCGATGCTTGTTGGGGGCAGGGGGGATTTTGCAGCCTGCGTCCTTTTGGTATTTGGCGAACACTTGGCCGTCTTTAGTATAGATCGCGGCGCAGGTGATGTTGGGTTCGCTGCGCAGGGAGGCGAGGTGATCGGTTGCGGTGATGCTGTCTTCGAAGCGAATGGCGGCGACTGAGTTTCCGGCGAGTATCCCGGCCATGGAGCCGAGCTTGTCGTGCTCGCGTTGGGAAACGATCTGGAATTCGCGGAAAATGCTGGTGCCGGTAATGAGTCCGAGAGAGAGGAGACTGCAGGCGAGGACGATGAGCAGGATCTTGTTGGAGATCGAGGCGTGCCAGAAGCGTCTTTTGAGAGTTGCGGCGAATTGCGTCATCTTATCGGCGATCGGGCGTTTGAGCTCTGGGGTGTTTCCGAGGGCCGTAAGGCCTTGGCTGCGGCGAGATCGCGTGCGATTCTAGAATTCGATTTGGTTGGCGCGTTTGCATTCTACCGAGCGCTTGGCGCATGGAATGATTTGAGAGTTGGATACGTACAGGAGAGGGATTTGGTCGGCTCGAACGAGTGGAAACTGCTTCTGGGCTGGCGCTGGCGCGTCGGATGTGGACCAAAATAAGCCTGACCTACAGGATATACTGTAAGTCAGGCTGGGAATGTACGGTATTTGCTCGGGCTATGCAAGCACTAGGAACTTGGCTTCGTGCCAAGCGGATCCGTCTATCTTCGAGATGCCTGCCTTGGCGTTGGCCGCCATGTGAAGGACTATCTTGTAGACGAGTTCGGTTGACTCTGGCTTGCCTAGTTTTTGCGCGATTGCGGGAGCGTCGAGGGCTTCGCCTTTGTTGGCTTCGAGGGTTTCGACGATGGCCTTGCCAAGTTCGATGGCGATGCCGGCTGCCTTCTTGCCTGCTTCAACGCCCGGTTGGTGGTAGGCGTTGATGTTGGTGAGGGTGGCGTAGTAGCCGACAGCTCGCTCGTAGAGGGCGATGAGGTTGGCGACGGAGCTTTCGTCGATATCCGCGACCGTGATGGTGATGGATTGGCGATCCTTCTCGGCGAGCGCTTCGCGGGTGCCGAGGAGGAAGCCTTGCAGGTAGTCGCCTGCTGTGATGCCCGGCTCGACTTCGAGGGAGGGGCCGTTGCGGTCCTTCAGCACCTCGATGAGGGTGGCGAAGAAGTTGGGTACGCCTTCGCGGAGCTGCTGTACGTAAGCGTGCTGGTCGGTGGAGCCTTTGTTTCCGTAGACGGCGATGCCTTGGTTGACCACGTTTCCGTCGAGATCGAACTCCTTGCCGAGCGACTCCATGATGAGCTGCTGGAGGTAGCGGGAGAAGAGGAGGAGGCGATCCTTGTAGGGGAGGATGACCATGTCCTTTTCGCCTTTTCCGTTAGTCGCGAAGTACCAGGCGAGGGCGAGCAGGGCGGAGGGGTTCTTCTCGATTTCCTTGGCGCGGGTGACCTTGTCCATGGCGGCTGCTCCGTCGAGCAGGGCTTGGATATCGAGGCCTTGCAGGGCTGCGGCGACGAGGCCAACCGCGCAGAGCACGGAGGTGCGTCCGCCGACCCAGTCCCACATCTCGAAGCGCTCGAGCCAGCCTTCTTCGATGGCTACCTTGTCGAGCTTGGAGTCGACGCCGGTGATGGCGACGGCGTGCTTGGCGAAGTCGAGTCCCATGTCGGCGTAGGCCTTCTGGGCTTCGAGCATGCCGTTGCGGGTTTCGGCGGTGCCGCCGGATTTGGAGATGACGAGGGAGATGGTGTTGCCGAGGCGGTCGCCGATCGCGTTGAGGGCGAGGTCCATGCCGTCGGGATCGGTATTGTCGAAGAAGTGGACTTGGGCCTTGTCTTCGCTAGGCACGCCGAGGGCGTGCGCGATGAATTGCGGGCCGAGGGCGGAACCGCCGATGCCGATTACGAGCACATCGGTGAACTTTCCGTTGGCTCCCTTGATTTCGCCGGAGTGGACCTTCTGGGCGAAGGCCTTGATCTGGGCGACGCTGGAGTTGATGGTGTTCTTCAGCTCATCGGTGGGAGCGAGGTCGGCGTCGCGCAGCCAGTAGTGGCCGACCATGCGTCCTTCGTCTGGATTGGCGATGGCGCCTTTTTCCAGTTCGTCCATGGAGGCGAAGGCTTTGGCGAAGGCTCCGCGCTGGCTTTCGATATAGCCATCGGGGAGGCCCAGACGGCTGAGATCAAGAGAGAGCGACACTTCGGGAAAATCGAAGGTCAGTTCTTTGTAGGTGTCCCAAGACATAGTATGTGTGGTTTTCTCGTTTGAGATGAATGAAAAATTCTGGCGCTTGAAATGGAAGAGCCCGTCCCGAACGAGTTGGTTCTAGAGATTCTTGTCGGTGACGGCTCCTTCGGAAGCGGAGGCGGCGAGGGCGGCGTACTTGCCAAGGACACCGCGCTTCTCGCCCGGACCCTTGGGGACGAAGGCGGCCATGCGGGCGTCGTATTCATCCTGCGGGATGTTGAGCGAGATGGTGTTCTTGACGGCGTCGATCTCGATTTCGTCGCCGCTCTTGACGATGCCGATCGGTCCACCGCAAGCGGCTTCCGGAGTAATGTGTCCCACGTCGAAACCGTGGCTGCCTCCGGAGAAGCGGCCGTCAGTGATGAGGGCGACTTCCTTGATGAGGCCGCGACCTGCGACGGCGGAGGTGGGGGAAAGCATCTCGCGCATGCCAGGGCCACCGATCACGGCGGTCCTGCAGCTCGCCAGGAACCAAAGGGAAAATATGGTTCACGCTAGGGAGTGGGGAGGCTAGGAGAGCGGGAAAAGCGACAGCCGGATCGCGACGCGCACCGACGAGCGACGGCGTGAAGCG
>JBNKSG010000148.1:0-9537 GCA_050297195.1 Opitutaceae bacterium
TCAATCCCTGCGAGGTTTTTGCTTTTCTGAATCATTTAAGGAAAGTGCAGAAAAAGTGGCGCTTGCCCGATGTTCGCCATATGGAACGCGGCCGAATGCTGTTCATGGCTCGGCGGGAGGCTCGAGCGATGCGATCAACTCGGGTGACATGCGAGTCTGGGCTCTGGACAGAACGCTGTAGTTGAGGACGCCGACCGATTCAAGAAGCCATAGGCAGTAGAGCCTTTCTGGCGGGACCTTCATCCTGCTCAAGCTCGGTAGGGACGTCGTCCGAACCCGTTTAGCCGCAAGCCGGCAATTAGCATTTGATTGGGGCCTCGAATAGACTTGAAGGAAACACCTCGATTCAAGAATCAAGCTCTGACTTCACTTCTTCGGGCTCCTCGCTTTCACTTTAGCGACGCCATGCAAAGACGACCCGGATTCATTTCAAGAATAGTATCCAAAGAGCCCCCTTGGCGTCGCCTCCATCGTCGGCTGACGAAGCGCCGACTGCATATTCGATATCCCCATCGCCGTTCAAATCCGCGACGGTCGATACGGAGGTGCCGAAGAGATCGTCATCCGCCAGAACGCCGTTGAAACCACCAGAGGTATCGGAGACTTTCTGTTCGGAAGCGACGGTTCCATCCGGATTCAAGAACAGGGTCCAAATCGCTCCGCGTCCCGGTCCGCCATCGGGGTAGCCGCGGGCGCCTACGACGATTTCCGGCACGCCATCGCCATTCAAATCCGGCACTCCGTCGATATCGAACCCAAACGCGTGCACTCCCGTCAAGGGACCGACGAATCCGCCTAGCGTGGCGGAGATTTTTGAATGCCGCTCAACGGTGCCGTCAGGATTCAAATACAGAATCCAGAGCGCCCCGAAGTCTATGCCGCCATCGTCGTCAAACAACGCGCCGACGACTAACTCATCCACTCCGTCGCCATCCAAATCATCGAGACGAGCTACGGAAGTGCCAAAGATGTCGCCGTCGTCCAGCACACCGCTAAAGCCGCCGGAGAGATCAGATATCTTCTGATAACCTTTTACGGTTCCATTTGTGTTTAGGAAGAGGATCCAGACGGCTCCCGTATCGGGACCTCCATCATCGTCGTGCCAAGATCCCACGGCGATATCCATCACGCCATCGCCGTCGAGGTCTCCCATGTCCGCTACGGCGCTGCCGAACTGATCGCTATTCGACAACGTTCCCGTGAAGCCACCTTGAGTTTGGGATATCTTTTGGTAGCTGCTAACGGTACCATCGCTGTTTAGAAACAGAATCCAGACCGCGCCGCGATCCATCCCTCCATCGTCGTCACCATAGTTGCCGACCGCAAGATCCGGGACCCCATCGCCGTTTAAGTCACCGATGCCGCTCAAGGCTGCGCCAAATAGGGCATTAGTATTGAGGTCACCCATGAATTCACCCTGCGTATCTGAGATCTTTTGCTCTGTCCAGACGGTGCCATCGGCGTTCATAAGCAGAATCCAAACCGCGCCGGTATTGAATCCGCCGTCGTCGTCGAACGTGCCCACTGCTAAATCGGTGACGCCATCGCCATTCACGTCACCCAAGTCGTCAACCGCGAATCCAAAAAGGTCGATAGGCTTTAGAACTCCGCCGAAGCCGCCGTGGGTTTGCGATATTTTCTGTTCATAGACTACCGTTCCGTCCGATTGCCCAGTCACCAGCGACTCGATTTCTCCTTCTTTCACTAGGGAAATCTGATCGAGACTGTAAGCCCCGAGCAGACCAGACCAATCCTTGAAGCTGAAGCTCAAGGTAGTCCTCTCGCCCGGCCAGAATGTGGAAGGTGTTTCGAATTTGATAAAGTACATCTTCCAATCCGGTGAAACGTCGATCGCATACTCCTCGAGCCCGTAGCTGTACGGGTCGTAGTCGTCCCCTAAGAACGAACCTCCGGGTGCCATTACGTCCAATATGATCTCATCGTTTTTCAACCGGTTCGAACGAGCGAAGAAGGACAGATTGTACTTCGTTTCCCGTTCCAGAAGGATGTTAGATTGCCAAAACTCAGCTTTTTTATGGGCAATCGGAAAATGCATCCGGCCGCAGCGAATTCCTTCCATCGGGTCGAGCTCGCTCGCGTAGGCCCTGAGGTCTTCGCTCTTCCACGGGAACATCCCGTCCTCGAATCCACCGTTGACGACTAGGTTAACCCCCTCCAGCAGCGTTGCAGGCGTTTCTACTTGGTTGGTGTTCGAAACCACGGAAGAGCGGCCAAGAGGATCGGTGGCAACCACCGTATAATCGTACAACTGACCCAAAGCGAGCCCGTACTCAATATACATAGTGTCGGATGTCGTCGCAATAAGCTCGTCATTGCGATAGAGAGAATAAGTCAATCCACCGGGATTGTTGACCGGAGCGTCCCAACTTAAACAGACGACCGTTTCGCTACCCATGCTAGATCGAAGCATGGTGGGAGGAGCCAACGGCTCGCCTCCTGAAGTATCAATCGTCGTCAAGGCTATGAGGTCAAATTCATAACATTGCCACGGCCTCGGGTTCGAACCCACGCTAAAAAGTACATAACCACTTTCTAGGGAATCGCCGTTGTCCGGGGTTCTGAAAAGGAACTCGAAGAGCTGCCACTCTGTATCAAGATCGACTGGAACCGCATCCAAGCCTTCGTGCAGCACAACCGTTATATCGTCACCCATGCTCGATCGGGCGTAGAAAGATAGCTGGTAACCAGTGTTTGCCATAAGGGGAATTCCACCTTGGTACAGCAAAAGCTCGCCACCCGTTCCGCGCAGACAAATCGAGGCAGACTTTTCTCCGAAAAACGGAAACTCCGCATCAACGACCTTATCCCAACTCAGCCCCCAATACAGTCCGTTTTCCTCGAAGCCTCCGTTCATGATCAAGTTTTCAGGAAGCGGTACCTCGACAGCGACCTGCGCCGCATCTACGGATTCCAAACCATAACAGTTTATCGTCCGTATCTCGTACACATAGTGATCTCCCGGCTCTAGATCGTCGTCGTAGCAGCAATTCGTAGTCACTGCTGCCACATACTCGCCATCACGGTAAACGAAATAGCCGATGTTGGCTAAGTTAGTATATCCCGTATGCGCCTTCGCCCAGGTCAACCTAACTGTTGTTTCGGATATCAGAGTAGCTTCCGCACTCGATGGAGCCAAAGGATGATCGATCGTTTCAGAATCACCTCGAGCAACCGGAGCTAACGAAAAGTCATCGAAGCAATAGCGATCGAACGTCTCCGCATCGTCAGCAAACCACACATAGAGCTTCCCATCCGTTACGGGGCTAGTGAATCCTTTTGTAGTGAAACGATGGATATATTGCTTCCAAGCAGGTACCAGATCGAAGCGATCGGAGTTTTTATGCATTCCGTAGCTTTTATAGGGAGCGGAGTTATTAAACAGAGCAATACCCACGTCGTTCCCTGAGGCGGAATATCCTGTAAATGCGAAAACGTAATCAGTTTTCGGCTCCAGTTCAATATTACGCTGTAAAAGCTGTACGTTCGTGCCAACGACATTGTCTATCGCAACCTTGAAACCACGAGGAGATACGTAGCCAGGTTCATTGACAGAAGCTCCGCCATCTCCGTTTGTATAATAGATCCATGGCGTAAGCGCTGCTTCAAATCCACCGTTTTTCAAAGATGAATAAACCATATTCGATTGAGGCGTTTCATAAGGTACGCCTATCATGGAATGAGTTAAAAGCTGTGCTTTTCGAGTGCCTAACAAAGACGTTTCCGGATAATCCTTGTATCCGTTTCCCATGAGGAACGTGCTCGAATCCTGTTCCAATCCAAAGGCCAATCCAAGCTGGAATGCAAGTTCACCTCTCCACTCATATTGATTCGTAATTTCCGCCCCGAATCCGTCAGTCTCACCGGGTGGAAGAGGCAGAATCGGTTCTCCAGCCAGTCCCCTAATATACGGTGCCGGCAAAACGACTCTGCTCGTCTGACCTCCAAAGATTTGGCTAGAAGTCAAGTCTACATCAACAAGAATGATCCAAATGTCATTTGGATCTGCATAACTAGAATGTAGGAACGAGTCCGAGTCAGCTAGAACCGATTCCCAAAACCACGAATTATGTGGATTCGCTCTATAATAGTCTGAGTCGTTCGGCAACTGATACCAGCTAACCGAACGACTTTGACTCACGCTGAAGCTTGCATCATCGAGTTGTGCTGCATACCATATTTGCAGATCGAATACTGTCGACAGAATTGCCCGCTCGTAGTGCTCTTTGTGAGGCACATCAGAAGGAGACAAATAGATAAAATGAACGAGCCCTTGATCGAGGGTCAGCGACGCACTAGAGGTCACTGGAAAAAACAAGACCGCTAATAGCAGTGCACGAAAAACATGCTTCATGACTTATTTCTCACCTCCGCTTAAAAGCGGACAAGTACTTCAATACCTTCGCAAGCACAATCAGAAACCGCCCTAGGCTTAAGCTAGAACCCTATATCATTGAGAGGTGACGACTCCTTATATCTGGTTTTCGTTCCGATAAGGAAACGACATAGCAGCATAAGAGAGCGCGCCGCAACAAACTCGATACGAAGCTCATTGCCAAATCCACCGAAAAACCGGACGATTCATTCATAAAGGAAACTGCCCGCAGTTTCGCAGATCGCTGCATATTGCAAGAGCGCGAGGCTCCTCCTTATTGGATGCAAACTGCCAAAACCCTGTGGAAGCGAGCGTGTCGCTCAAATGCTACGATCAAAATTCCAGTCACCCAAGCCTGCCTGCCCGCCATCGAGGAAGACTTGTACGAGGGTGGGGGACATAAACGAAGACCTAGGTTGGCCTAGGGCGTGTCTATTCGCTCCGAGTGCGTTCCAAAGTCGTCCGTATCAGCAGCCGAGGTGAAAGTAGAAGCGAGTGCCTTCTCCTTTGGTCGACTCGATCCAAATCTCCCCGTCATGGGCATCGATGATCTTTTTGCAGATCGAAAGGCCGAGCCCCGAGCCCCTGCGTGCCTTAGTAGTAGCGAGACGCTCGAAGGGCAGAAAAATGCGCTTCGAGTCTTTTTCATCGATTCCAATTCCGTTGTCCTCCACGCAGATCACCGTGAAGCCGTCTTTCGTGAGGCTTTTGACCGTAATGACTGGCGGAACGCCATCACGGCTGTACTTGAGCCCATTGCCGATCAAGTTTTGCAGGACATGGGAAACGAGACCAGCGTCACCGAGGATCGTAGGCATATCATGGGCTTCTACGGAGCCTTGAGTCTCCTTGATCATTTCTCGAAGACTCGCGCACACGTCGGCCACCAGCGAACTCGGGGAGAGAGGACGCCGATCTATGGATTTTCGCCCCAAGCGAGAAAGCTTGTGCAAGTCCTTGACCAACCTGATTGAGTGCTGGGCGCTTTTTTTCAGGAGATCCAGGCACTCCAAGGCGTCCTCGGTCACAGCTCCCTTGGAAAGTTCTAACTCGATCAATTGGGCGAATCCTTGGATCGCATCAAGGGGGGAAACGAGGTCGTGTGCCGCCATGCTTCCAAAATACTGCAGGTCCGCCATACTGTCCTCGATCTTACGCTTCTGGGACCAGCGTTCCATAGCGTAGCGGATACTGCGCAGGAGGCTGCGGGGAGTGATCTCTTCCTTGCTGAGAAAGTCCATAGCCCCGATCTTGAGGGCTTCTTCGCCAAGATTCAGGTCCGACATGGCGGTGAGAACGACGATGGGCGTCTTCTCAGGACAGGACTTCAAGAATAGGCTGAGCGTATCCAGTCCGACCGATTCGGGCAGCCCAAGGTCGAGAATCACCAAGTTGACTTTTCGCGTCCCGATGGCCGCCAAGGCGTCGGTCAGGTTGCGCTCCCGCGAGATATGGAATTCGCTGAAGTTACGGGCTGAAAGCATGAACAAGTCGGCATGGTCGTCGTTGTCCTCAACGAGCAATATCTCCGCCTTGGAGGTGGTTCGCTTGGCCCTCGGAGCTAGAATTGTATTCGACATACGCTGTCTTCTTACTGGAAGGTTCGAACAAAGGCAGCGGAGAGTAGATTCTCCCTACCCGTTAAAACTCCCGAGACTCCTAGCGTTTCCTAAAAATCCGATTTGGCAAGAATAGCCGATGCTTTCATTGTTAAATTACAGATTCGAAGCGTGAAACTGCCTGTGGGGACTTGCGGAGATTCGACGAGACGTTTGTATTCCTCCGTGCCCTTGCTATCCAATTTGCTTTCCAGGCGGACTGAGTTAATCGCGACCTTAGGCATCGTCGCCGGAGCCTTCCTTTTTTTCGCCTTCCTTCCGAATGACTACGTAGAGCGGCTGTGCGCGTCGGACTTCATGCCACACGGGCACTGCTACCTATGGCAGCCGGATATCCTGTGGTTGCACGTGGGTTCCGATGCGCTTGTGGCCTTGAGCTACTTCACGATCCCGCTTTGCCTGGTGCTCTTGATAAGGCGCCGGAAAGGACTGAGGTTCCGGGGCGTTTTTTGGCTTTTCAGCCTATTCATCCTCTTTTGCGGGTTGTCGCATCTCCTGGAGATCTACAGCGTCTGGTATGGAGCCTATCGATTAACGGGGACCGTAAAGCTCGCTACCGCGATCGCTTCCGTTTCGACCGCTGTCTACCTGATTCGAGCCATGCCGATGTTAACAAAGCTTCCACTGCAGCGGGAGTATCAAGAAGTTGAATCCAGGCTTAGCGAGCGGGATAGCTTGTTTAAAGCTGTATTGACGGGAGGACTGGAAGCGTTTGTCTCCGTAAAGCCACTACGTGACGAACAGAAGGGTGAAACGGTTTTCCTTGTCGACGAGTTCAATGAGATGGCGGTCCGAGAAATGGGTGGGCAAGGCAAGCTGATGCCCGGCGTAGACATCGGCCAAGCGTTTCCGAGCTCCATCCTGTTTGGCCTACCAGAGCTTTTGCGGCAATCCCTCGAAAACAACAGCGCCCACCATTCCGAACATGAGATCAGGGAAGAGGGAAGGGAGCCCCGTTGGATCAGCGTGAAGATAGTCCCGGCCAGCTCTCGACTCGCGATTTTCTTCATGGACGTCTCCAAGGATCGGCTTAACGAAAAGCTATTCCAGCAAGCGTTAGAGGAGAGGGTGAGCGCGGCCCTCAAGGAACGTGACGTCAACGCTGCTCGGGCCGAGGCGGCCATGTCGGCGGCGGCTCACGGTATCCTTGTGGTAGATAGCGGCGGTAAAATAGTGCAATGCAACGCGCAGCTGTTGCAGTTTTTTGGATACACAGAAACGGAATTGCTCGGATTGTCAGTGGAGACGCTCGTTCCAGCGGGAGCGCGGGAAAGGCATTCCCAGCACATCGACAATTTCAGCGAAAAGCCGGTTCGTCGTGCAATGGGAGGGGCAATCCAAAACCTTTCTGGACTGCGGAAGGACGGCTCTACGTTTCCCGTCGAAATCGGCCTAAACCCATTCGAAACCCCTGAAGGGCGCTTTGTCTGCGCTTCAGTCGTGGACATAACCGAGCGCTTGAAAGCAAGGGCTGCGCTGCTCGAGAGCGAGCTTTTGCTCCAGCAAGCTACGAGCGGCGGTAACGTGGGCATCTGGCATTGGTTGGACGTATCGGAAGACGAGCTTTACTGGAGTCCAAAAATGTATGAGCTTATTGGGTACGATCCGAGCGAGATGAAGGCGACCTACGAAAACTACAAGAACCTGCTTCATCCGGACGACCTAAAATCCACATTGGAGGCGTTGAAGAATAGTTTAGGAGGCAAGTCGCGCTTCGAGCACGACCACCGTCTGCTGACCAAGGAACACGGATACCGCTGGTTCTATTCCTCCGGCCAGCTCGTCGAGGATGAGATAACCGGAAAGGTGAAAATGGTTGGATCGATCCAGGATATTCAAAAGCGAAAGGACCATGAGGAGGAGATCAAGCAAATCAATGAAGCCCTAGAAGCCAAGAACCTCGAAATGGAACAGATGACCTACGCGGTTTCCCACGACCTCAAGGCTCCGCTCGTTTCGATCCAGGGATTGGTAAACCTGCTGCAAATGGGTGGTTACGAGCTCGGGGAAGACGTCCCAGGCCTGCTCGCCCGGGTCGATAAGGCGGCGAAGCATATGCAGACCCTTATCAACGACATGCTCGAGATGAGCAAGATCGGCAATTCCGATGGAGCTTTCGAAGAGGTTGAAACTCTCGAGGTCCTCAAGGAGTTGCGAGAGCTTTTCGAGAGCGATATCCGCCGAGCCGGATGCGAGCTTCGGATCGATGGTAGCATCCCAAGCATTTGGGCGAAACCGATCCCACTGCGGCAGGTCGCCCAAAACCTGATTTCCAACGCTTTGAAATACGGCTGTACCGCCGAGCATCCTGTCATCGAAATATTCTCAAGATCAGAGGGCGGCTATGTCGATCTGATCGTGCAGGACAATGGAAAGGGCATCCCGGAAAATTGCCGGGGCGATGTATTCAAGTTGTTCAGACGGCTGGATCAGTCTGCTGAAGGCAGCGGGCTTGGTTTGGCGATCGTAGCCAAGACCATGGGTACCCTCAAGGGACACGCTTTCGTAGAAGAGCGTGAGGGGAAGGGGGCTCGTTTTGTGCTCAGATTTCCAATACGCGAAAACCTCAAGGGCCACAGCTCCGAACAGTCCACCGAGCACAGACCGCGTCTCGTCTTCTCGGACAAGACCTCGCCAGCAGAGATTGGGCACGCGATCGGAAGCTTAAATGAGCATTTCAAGGATTTCGTGTATGCGACCGCGCATGATTTTAACGCTCCCTTGATCACCATTAAGGGGCACTTGGATTTCTTGCTCCAGCATGGCGCCGAAAAGCTCGAGCCGGACTTCAGGGCGCTCGTGAAGCAAAGCAAAAATGCCGCTCATCGCATGACCGAATACCTCGAAGCCCTTGTGGCCTACGGCGAGGCCATCTTGGACGAGAAACAGCGAGATACGACCCCCTTGGAACTTAGCCCACTCGTAAACGAGATCATCGACAAACGAAGAGAAACCGGGGAAATTGACGATGTATCCATAAATCTCGCCCACTTGCCGATAGTGGATTGTATCAATGCCGATCTTCTTCGTACGCTTTTCGAAAACCTAATCGACAATGCAGTTCGCTTCGCTCGAGAGAGCTCCGATCCGGAAATCGAAATCGGAGTAAACGAGACGCAAACGCAATGGGCTTTCAGCATTCAGGACAACGGCCCGGGATTGGCCTCGCCGGAAGCGCTTTCCACGTTCGCCCCATTCGGTCGGCTCGGTTTGCAGGAGGTGGATAAGACCGGTATCGGCTTGGCTACTTGCAAGATGATCGTCGAGCTGCATGGGGGGCAAATCTGGATCGACCCCGACTACAAAAAGGGGGCACGTATCCATTTCACGATCCGCAAAACGAGTTAGCCAGGTATGAGCGCATCCGCAGTCAAATCGGTTATACTGGTCGACGACAACCCGGACGACCTCTTTATCCATGGCCTTGTTGTAAGGAAATCCAAGTTGGCCCTGGAGCCGAAGCCGTTCAGCAATCCTGTTTCCGCCCTCAGCTACTTGGCGGGAAATCCCTCCTCGGAACCGCGT
>JBNKSG010000149.1:0-9525 GCA_050297195.1 Opitutaceae bacterium
CGAGCCAGCCGACAGCAACTTCCCGCTCCCGGACTCCCACTACCAAGAGATCGAAGAGCACAAAGCAGAGGAGCTCGATCGCGACCTTACACTGATAGAAACGCTCAAGCTGCGCGCCTCTGAAAACCCCTTCAACGTGGTCGCAACCCTCATCTTCTTCGGAGCCATCGCCCACACCTTCGTAGCCGGCTCCCTCATGAAACTGGCTCATAAGCTAGAGCACGAGCACCAGCACAAGCTCAAGTCCGGCGTCATCGAGAATAAAGGCCTCAAGGACAAAAACGCGGTCTCCTTCAAGGCGACGCTGTTCCACTTCCTCGGAGAAGTGGAAGCCATCTTCGGCCTCTGGCTGCTCCCTCTAGCCGGCGCCATCTTCTACTTCTACGACTGGCACACCTTCACCCACTACATCGACTCGCGCATCTACGTGGAGCCAATGGTCGTCGTCGTCCTCATGGCCATGGCCTCTTCCCGCCCGATCGTGCAATCGGCGGAGCGATTCGTGGACCTCGTTGCAGGCATCGGAAAACGCACCCCGCTGGCTTTCTGGTTTTCGATCCTGACCATCGCCCCGCTGCTCGGCTCCTTCATCACCGAGCCTGCAGCCATGACCATCGGAGCCATCCTTCTCGGCCAGCAATTCTACAGCCTCAATCCCTCCAACAAGCTGAAGTACGCCACGCTCGGCCTGCTCTTCGTAAACGTCTCAGTGGGCGGTACGCTTACCCACTTCGCCGCTCCACCAGTGCTGATGGTGGCGGGCACCTGGGGTTGGGACATGAAGTTCATGTTCTTGAACTTCGGTGACAAGGCGGCCCTCGCCATCGTTATCTCAAACACCATCTACTACCTGGCCCACCGTAAGGAGTTCGCAGCCCTCAAGGAAAAAGCCGCTCAAAAAAAGGAAGGAGACAAAGAAAAAGAAGAATACGCGCCCGCTTGGGTGGCCGCCGTTCACGCCGCCTTCCTTGCCTGGACCATCATAGTCCTCCATCACCCAGCCCTCTTCATCGGCGGATTCCTCTTCTTCATCGCCTTCACCATGGCGACCGATCACCACCAGTACGAAATCAGCCTCAAGGGCCCCATGCTGGTAGGCTTCTTCTTGGCGGGCCTCGTCACGCACGGCGGTTTGCAAGGCTGGTGGATCTCACCTGTTCTCAGTTCGCTCGGAGAGCTTCCGCTCTTCATCGGTGCGACCTTGCTCACGGCCTTCAACGATAACGCGGCGATCACCTTCCTCGCCTCGCAGGTACCGGCCTTCAGCGAGCCAACCGCAGCGGCCGCAGCCCTGCAGTACGCTGTGGTAGCAGGCGCCGTAACCGGTGGCGGTCTCACCGTTATCGCCAACGCGCCAAACCCCGCTGGCCAATCCTTGCTGAGCAAGTACTTCGAAGACGGCATCGCTCCGGCGAAACTCGCAGCCGGCGCCCTGCTCCCCACCATCATCGTGGCCCTCTGCTTCTTCTTGCTCCACTGATCCGGACCTGTCCGCTCAAAATTACTTGCTTTTCGAGGCGCATTCTCCTGCAGGATGCGCCTCTTTTGTAATACCTGATTGAATATCAACTCGTATGAGCTAGCCTATTCCTAGCTCGACCAACATGCTCGTACTCGCCGCCTCCGCCCACTCCTCCACCATCCTAGCCGATCTCGCTTGGATCATGCTGGGAGCCGCCGTAGCTGCCTTGATCTGCGCCCGGATCAAACTGCCTCCACTTCTTGGATACCTGTTCGCAGGGTTCTTCCTGGGCCCCAATCTCGGGTTGTGGCCACCCCTCGTCACCCTGTCCAACGTGCAGGACCTCAGCGAACTGGGCGTGGTCTTCCTGATGTTCTACATCGGACTCGAGTTCAATATCGAGAAGGTCAAACAAGTCTTCGCTCCCGCCTTCACCGCCCTGATCCTGCAAACGCTCCTCATGGTCTTCATCGGCTTGCAGGCCGCCAGCTGGCTAGGCCTTTCCACCATGGACGGATGGTTCCTCGGCGGACTGCTCTCCATCAGCTCCTCCATGGTATCCGTTAAGTTGATGCGCGAAAACGGCAGCTTCAACCGACGCCATGGACAGCAAGCGGTCGGCATCCTCGTCTTCGAAGACATCCTCGCCATCCTGCTGCTGGTCCTGCTCAACGGCATGGCATCGGAAGGAAGCTTCGACTACACCGCCCTCGCCAAAACCGCGTTTTTCATCGGCCTTTTCATAGTAGCCGTCTTCCTGATCGGCAAGCTGGGAGCCAAGCGGCTGGTCAAGGTCCTCGATACCCGCGGCACTTCGGAAATGGTCACCATGGCCACGCTTGGCCTTATCTTCGGCGTCTCCCTCATCGCAGAACAATTCCATTTTTCCTGGGCGTTGGGCGGCTTCCTCGCCGGAGCCATCCTCTCCAGCTCCAAGATCGCCCACAAGATCGAAACCCTTACCGAGCCGCTACGCGACCTCTTCTGCGCCCTCTTCTTCGTCGCAGTCGGCATGCTCATCGAACCGGCCGCCCTCTGGCAAAACGCGCCCGCCATCCTAATCCTTTCCGCAGTCGTCGTCGTCGGCAAGTTCGCTGCCTGCTGGCTCGGGCTCTTCGTCGCGGGTCAACATGCCGACGTAGCCGGACGCGCCGCCTTGATCAAATCGCAAATCGGCGAGTTCAGCTTCGTCATCACCGCCATCGGGGCCAAATACGGAGCCACCAGCCCCGAACTCCAGTCCATCGCCTCCGGAGTCGCCTTCGTTACCATCCTGCTCACTCCTGTGCTCATCAATGGCGAAGGCCCCATCCTCAAGGCCATCGAACGCTCCGCCCCAAAGGCCCTCAAGGAGTTCACCCAGCTCTACGCCCAGTGGCAGGACACCCTCGAGCTCTCCTTCAACCGAAGCGTGCTGAAACTCGCCCGGGGACCGCTCCTCCGCATCGTCCTCTACTTTCTCATCATCAACGCCATCATCATCGGAGCCGCCATCGTCTCCACCCACGTGGCAAAACCGGAATTCGTCCCGGTTAAGCAAGAGCACTTCAGCCAAGGGCTCTTCCTCGTCTCGCTCTTGATCAGCCTTCCCTTCTTCGTGGATACGGTGCGCAACTTCAATGTGCTAGTCCTCCTCTGCTCCGACGTCGCCTTGAGCAAAAAGCTATTCCAGCAGTTCTCCAAAGGCGCCTTCCGAAATGTATTCAATGGGTTGATACTCCTCATCCTGCTCTTCGTCTACGGCACCGTCTTCCTCATCGTCGCCGCCCCCTTCTTCCCCACCGGGGCCATCTTCTTCGCATTTGCCGGCGTAGCCCTCATCCTCGGATTCACCTTCTGGAAACGCCTCGTGCACATGCACAACAACTGGGAAATGGCCTTCGTCGAATCGATGGAAAACGAATCTCGCAGCCAGATCGAGAAACGAATCGAGCACAACCTCACCCAGCTGCAAAAGGACAACCCCTGGCAAGTCCAAGTCGAAGCCGTCGATATCCTCAAAACCTCGAAGTGGACCGGAAAGGAGATCAAGCATATCGACCTGCGGCGTACCACCGGAGCCACCATTGCCGGTATCGAGCGCGGCGGATTCGACCTCACCGATATCCAGCCACACTCGCGAATTTTTCCTCACGACAAACTCTTCCTGCTGGGCGAACCCAAACAAATCATCGCCGCTCGCGCCTACCTCAACCAACCCAAGACCGGCGACGATACCGCCCTCTCGCCCTTCCGCTTTTCCAAGGAAATCATCCCGCCCATGAGTGCCTGGGACGGACTCTCAATCAAGGATACCCGGCTTCGCTCCGAACACGGCGTCACCATCGTCGGTATCCAAAGGTCGGGCCAACGCATCGTCAGCCCAAGTCCGGACGAAATCCTGCACGAAGGCGACCTGCTCCTGATGATGGGCTGCGAAGATCGCCTCTCAAAGGTCAGCAAGCTCCTCGTCTTTGAGGATGCAAAGGCAAAAGCGGTCTGAGAAAGAAGCGACGCTCAGACCGAGCGTAATCACTCTCCGGATACGGCGACGAGCTCGAGAATCAAGCCCTTAAGCAGCTCCATCTCGACCGCGTTCATCGCAGTAATGGTCATCTTCTCTGGCCCCACGAACACCGAACCGACACGGACAACCTGGCTGTCTTCGTCGATGGGCTCCTCCAGTCCCTCTTCTCCTTCAAGCGACTGTACCGGCGGAGCCGATACAGGTAAAACGTGGATGTCGAAAACCGTTTCGCCCAAGGGGTCGAATCCAAATTCCAGAGGATCGACCTCCGAAAAAAACGGGTGGCGCTGCAGCGCGGCCACCGCGTTATGCTTGTCGGCATCGAGATAAAAGCTCGCCCGACAAGGATCCTCCATCGGCTTGCCTCCGCTTTCGGGACCACCGAGGTCGTCCACGCCATCTCGCTCGTCCTGGATAGCTGTGCAGATGTTCCAAACCTCGGGAAGCGCTCCTTGCAGCGCCTCGTCGATCTGTTCCAGATCCGTATCCAAAAACTCGATTACCGCTTCCACGATCTGTCCAATTACGTCTCCCGTACCTACAAAAACTCCCGGAATGACATAGATGCAGTTCTCGTGCACCAGAAAACGCCCGAACATCA
This sequence comes from Opitutaceae bacterium, assembly GCA_050297195.1. GTDB lineage: Bacteria > Verrucomicrobiota > Verrucomicrobiia > Opitutales > Opitutaceae > Pelagicoccus. Next base: position 4,570 of record JBNKSG010000149.1, read on the forward strand.
AGGCACCTCGCTCCAGAGGCTCCTGATCTCCAAAGTCCACGTACAAATACTCGTCGTCCTGCGAAAAAACGTCTTTCACCGTATAGTACGGGAGCGACGGATTCGCATCGGTCACCTGCACCAGCAAAGCTCGGCTCTGTGACAGTTTTTCGAATACAAGGCGGGCATCATTCTTCAGCCCCTTTTCCTCCTGCTGCCCCAAAGCATCCTTCAGCTTCGGAAAAGCGCGCCCCTTAAGCGCAAGATCCATGATCGCCCATTGCGTCTCGTAGGCGATCAACGGCAAGTCGCGCTCCGGGGCGAAACGGCGATCCATCGCGTCGAAGCGCCGCGCCCATTCGCTCGGGCCAACCATTTTCTCCAACCAACGCGAGGCTGCGGCCAAGCCCTTTCCCACGATCGCGTCGAACGCCTTCGGCGCATCTGGATTGAAGGGATTGAACGGGCACGTCATCGGGCACTGCAGCTCGAGCACGCGTTCCGAGACGCAGCGGTGCACAGTGATAGAGGATCCGAGGGCAGGACAAAATCTTCGGTCAGGAGTGGAAATAGGAGATACCATAGCGTTCCCCAAGGTCTAGGCCTCGCGTCCCATAAATCGAGCTCCAAAAGACATGACCTCCGAGAGCCAATCTGTAAGAGCAGAGATCTTAGCAATTCGCTTTGATCGATTCGCTCGAGAAGACATAAAATGCCCTATGAACCTAAGGAAATTAGCGATTACCCTAACCCTAGCGGCTGCATTTTCAGCAAGCTCTTGCATTGCCGGGCAATTCAAGGCCCTGCTCTTGACCAAGACCGATGGCTGGCACCACGACTCCATCAACGCGGGAGTCACTGCCATTCAAGACCTTGCGAAACTGCACGATTTCGAAGTATTCTGGACTGCGGACACCGGCCGCGTAATAAACGACGACTGGCTCAAGGACTACGACGTCGTCATCTTCCTCCTGACCACCGGCAACATACTCAACGACGAGCAACAGGCCGCCTTCGAACGCTACATCAATAACGGCGGCGGATTCGTCGGTATCCACAGCGCCTCGGACACCGAGTACGATTGGGATTGGTACACCAAAATGGTTGGGCACATGTTCCACATCCATCCAGCCGTGCAAACCGCAGTCATGAAGGTCGAGGACCCGAACTTCCCCGGCATGGACCGCTTCGCGCCGAAATTCATCTTCACCGAGGAGTGGTACGAATTCGACGCGCCTCGCACCGACGACCTAAACTACTTGCTCAGCGTCGACGAAAAGACCTACCGGCCCGAAGTCGATTGGGGCGTCAGAAGCGGCGACGGCATGGGAGACTTCCACCCGGTCAGCTGGTACAAGGAATACGAAGGCGGCCGAGCCTTCTATACCGCGCTCGGACACCTGCCAGCCACCTACAAGGACGCCGACTTCATGCACCACATCTACGGCGGGATCTACTGGGCCGCCACCGGAAACAGCTTCACCGCTGGCGAGTAAGCCTCATTTCAAGAATTAACGACCCAAGGCTGTTCCTACGGAACAGCCTTTTCCGTCCCTACCACTTGGCAACAACCGGATCGCCATCCGCCCTCACTCGTATTCTCAATTTAAATACGAGAGAGGCGGCCTAGGGCAAAGCAGCCACTCGAAGCCGAGCCTACGCAAAATTCCAGGCCACACCGCCCCGTTCCCGAACTCCTCACCGCAACCCTATCGGGAACGATTAAGTAGAATCTCCGAGTCCGTACGCGTCTAAGCATCGGGACACTCGGTCCGATGAAAACGGAGGAATCCACCGAAGTCGAAAACGTCACAGATTTGTCAATACGTGGAAAAGCGCCCTTCCGCTTTTTCGATTTCTCAATTTTTGACATATCGCTTCTTGGCATGGCCCTTCCGCTCCATACATTACCTCGCAAATGATTCCGGATTCGGACCATCACACATATCCCAAATCCCTTTCGGCCACCTTTCTCGGGACCGTGCCTGCCGCTGACCCCAGCCAGGAAGGCGCATATACCCCTGCCCAACTCAAAAAAGCCATCGAAGCCGCCTTCTTGGCCGGCACCGAAATTGGCAAAAAGCCGGAAAAGCAAACAGCCGATCCCGACATGCTCTTCTGGCAGCTGATGGACAACCTGCCCGACAACGTCTATTTCAAGGACACCCGCAGCCGCTTCATTTGCGTCAATCGCGCCCAAGCCCGCTTCTTGGGGCTGGGCGAACCCAACGACGCGATCGGACTATCCGACTTCGATTTCTTCCCCGAAGACAGGGCCAAGGTCCAATTCCAGGAAGAGCAGGAAATCATCGCGACGGGCGTGGGGTACAGCCTCCACGAAGAACGACACCTCAAGGAAAACGCCGCCGAACGCTTCATCATATCCAGCAAGCTCCCACTCAAGGACAAGGAAGGAAAGGTCTACGGCACCTTCGGCATCTCGCGCGATGTCACCGAACGCCACCTCGCCGAACGCGAAGCCAAGCGCCAGCGCAACCTCCTCGAGGCCATCATCGACATCCTCCCCTGCCGCATCTTCGTGCGGGATATGGACGACCGCTTCGTTCTGGTCAACCAAACCTACAAAACCGCCCTCGGCATCACGTCCACCCAAGACCTCATAGCCCACAGCCTCGCCGAGTTTAGCGACGAAGAACGCGTCGCCAAAATCCAAGCCGAGGACCGCCGCGTCCGAGAAAAAGGACAAACCATTCTCAACCAGATCGATTTCGACCTCAGCATCTTCAAAAAAGACAGCTGGATCGTCACCTCCAAAGTCCCCCTCCGCGGCCGGGACGGCACCATCGAAGGGATCGTGGGCATGACCCACGACATCACCGAGCAAAAGAAGGCCGAAGAGGAAGCCCGCACGCTTTCCGAACAACTCCGCGAGAAAAACGCCCAATTCGAAGCCGAACTCCTCGTCGCCCGCCAACTGCAGGAAACCTTGATGTCCTTCGGCTTCGACGAACAACGGCAGTATTCAAAATCTGGAAGCAACTGGACGCTCAGCTCCAGCTACTTCTACAAGCCCAGCCACCACCTCGCCGGAGACTTCTTCGACCTCATCCAGATCTCCGACACTAAGATCGGGATCCTCGTCTGCGACGTCATGGGCCACGGCGTCAAAGCCGCCCTCGTCACAATGCTGCTCCGCGGCCTCATCTCGGAGCTCGCCAGCATCCTCGACCAACCGGGCAGAGTTCTCGGCCAACTAAACAAACGCCTCTGCTCCCTCGCTGAAGACCAGGAGTTCCCCCGCTTCACCACCGCCGTCTACCTCACCCTCAACCTCGAAACCGGCGAAGCCCGCCTCGCCAACGCCGGCCATCCCGGCCCGCTCTGGAAGACACGAGACGCCACCGGCCGCGAAATCTTCGAACCTTGCCCCGCCTGCGAAATCGGTCCCGCCCTCGGACTCATTCCCGAACAGGAGTTCCTACGCCACGAATTCTACTGCGAAGAAACCACCGAATTCCTCCTCTACACCGACGGCATCATCGAGCAAAAGGACGCCATGGGCAACGAGTTAGGCATCCAGAAGCTCGAACGAATACTGCTCAACAACAAGGCGGACGACCTAGCAAGCCAGATCAAGACCATCAAGTCCGCCCTGCGGCTAACCGCTGGCACAGATGAGTTCGACGACGACATTTGCCTCGTCGCCGTGAAGATGAAGCCAAACGACCGCTAAGGCCTTAACCCAAGACCTTCTTCACCTCGCTCGAGGCGAGCTTCATGTCCAGAGCCGGCCCGACATCCGCCTTGAGCTTCGCCATGACCGCTCCCATGTCGCGCATCGAAGAAGCGCCGGTCGCTTCCACCGCGTCCGCCACCAGCTTCGGATAAGCGTCCTCGTCAAGCTTCTCCGGCAGCAACGCTTGCAAGAGTTCCGCCCGCTCGCCAATTTCCGCCGCCTTGTCTTCCCGGCCCGCTTTCGCAAAGGCCGCCGCCGACTCGGCAAACTTGCCCGCTTCCTTCTCAACTACCGCTAGGACCTTTGCTTCTGAAAAGTCTTCGTTGGCTCTCACTTCGCCCTCCTGAATAGCTGCCAACGCAGCGCCATAGGCCTCAGTTCCCGCAGGGTCGCGGGCAATACGGGCTTTTTGATGAAGTTCCTTGAGCTTGTCTTTCATTTCGCCGGCCATTGTCAGAGCCGACTCACGCTTGGCAATGGTTAACTTTCGCTTTCAAACCGGTCCACAATACCCTTCCGCTACTAGTTTACCTCGCATCACAACGGCCTTTTCGTTCGTATTTACCCCAAGCAACCTTCTCTACCCAATGCCGAAAAAAAAGAGCTCCTGGATAAAATACGCCATCGTCGCAGCCGTCGTCGCGGCCGCCTACTTCATCAACGTCGAAGTCCAAACCCGCCTCGGGCAGAGCGTTCTGGACGAAATGCAGCTCCAGCGACACAGCCTCCTCGAGGCCCTCGCAAAAGCCAAAGCGGAAAACAAGCTCGTCCTCGCCGACATGTCCGCCATCTGGTGCCCCACCTGCCGCAGCCTCGATAAGAACGTGTTCTCCAACCCGAGCGTACAAGAGAAGATCAACGAGAAATACGTCTTCGCCCGCATCGAATACGAATCCGAAGAGGGCGAACGCTTCATGGATACCTACGACACGCGCAGCTTCCCCACCCTCCTCGTGCTCGACCCCAGCGGAAAAAAGCTCAACGAACTTCCCATCACCACCTACCCCGAGGAATTCATCCAATTCCTCTAGCAGCCGTGGAAGCGTGCTCGTCACGCGATCTCCCCCACAACCCCAATCCGAGAAGCCAAACACTGCCGCCCCCTCGCCCCAACTCAGACCTTGACATACCGTATTTTCAGTATTTTCTGAAAGTTAAATCAAATGAGCGAGCTAGCACACATCAAGGACGACTTCGTAACGCAATGGGGCGCCCTCGGCAGCCAATGGGGCATCAACCGCACCATGGCCATGATCCACGCCCTCCTGCTTGTTTCGCCT
>JBNKSG010000150.1:0-9445 GCA_050297195.1 Opitutaceae bacterium
ACGTCGACCAAGTTAAAAGTAATATGATCAAAGGGTCTGCCCAAGTCCATGGGCAAAAGATTAAAGACCGTAGCGATCGCTGGAGTGAACTTTCGGATACACAGCTCAGCATCGATAAACACAGTGCCGATTTCGGTACTCTTGAGCAGGTTATCGATATCGGTGTTCAAGGAGATCAGTTCGTGGTTCTTCTTCTCATACTCCGTGTTAACAGTGAAGAGCTCTTCATTGACCGATTGAAGCTCCTCGTTCGTAGATTGAAGCTCTTCATTAGAAGCCAACATCTCTTCGTTCGTTGCCTGCAGTTCCTCGTTCGTAGTCTCGAGCTCCTCAATGGTCGCTTGCAGGTTTTCGCGGGTAAACTGGAGTTCCTTCTCCAAATCCTGGATACGGCTAAGGGACTCCGTATCAGGATCGAAGGTCGTACCCTCAGCATCTACAGTTACCACCTTGTCAGGCTCGTTTGTCTCGATGAAGAGGACGAGCATGTACTGCTCATCACGCATCGGCTTCACCACGATGTCCACCGCTCCGATTTCCGGATCTTCCGTCACTGGGACCTTGTTCAAGGTAAAGGTCGTCCGCTTGGACGCGACCCGCTTCAAGGCAGTGCTTACCGCAAGACGGAGACTGTCATGCAGCAACGCTAAAACGTCTAAAGACGCACGCCCCTTGGGCGTGCGAACGTAACGCGAGGCATCCCCAAAAACTTGAATCAACTCGTCATTCGCTCCCACCAGCAAGCTCGGCGGCATGTAGTCTCCCAAAAGAGCGTCGTAGACCTTTTGCAGCTCCAGGTCCTCCTGCCTCTGACGTGCCACCCCATAGAGCGAATTCGTTTTGCGCGTCCGGTCTTCAGAGCGGGAGATCAAAGTGGTCTGATCCGGCAGGTTGATCAAGGGAGCTATCCTTACATCCTTGCGCTTAAGAAAGATGTTCCACGTACGGCTCACCGTGTCGAACTCGCCCTCCAAATCGCCTAATGTCTCGCTTGGCCCCAGCATGAGAAAGCCTTTCACCTTCAGAGCGAAAAGGAACATTGATATCACCTTTTTCTGAGCAATCGGCTGAAAGTAGATCAACAGGTTGCGACAACTGATCAGATCCATGCGCGTGAAAGGCGGATCCTTCAGAAGGTTCTGCTCGGTAAAGACCAGGCTCTTTCGCAAAGCGGAATCCACCTGATAGCCGTCGCCATGCTCGTGGAAAAAACGCTCCAAACGTTCCTTGGAAATCAATTCCAAACTGTCCTTTGGGTAAATCCCGGCCGCTGCAGTAACCACCGACTTGGCATGCAAATCAGTCGCGAATATCTTCAAGTCGAGTTTTCGATCCGATTTCTCCAAGGCTTCGTGCAGCAAGATCGCAATCGAATACGCCTCTTCCCCCGTCGCGCACGCCGGAATCCAAACCCTCAACTGATCTCCCTCCTCCTTCGACTCGATCAAGCGAGGAATCACCCCTTCCTCTAAAAGCGTGAAGGCATCCACGTCGCGGAAAAATTTAGTCACCCCAATCAGGAGATCCTGGTAGAGGTCGTGCACCTCTCCTGGATTCGTATCCAAAACCTTAAGATACTGATCAAGGGTGTCCACTTTATGGAACGACATGCGACGTTCGATGCGACGATTAACGGTCGTCGGCTTGTAGTACGAGAAGTCCGTCTTGAAGGCGGACCGCAACCTGTAGAAAATTGCGAGATATTGATCCATCTCGCTCTTAGGCCCACTAAGGGGATCTCTATCGTCCTCGACCACGGGCCGCCCCAGCCTCTCCAGGATCATCTTCGGCATCGCTGCCGGCGAGAGTACGTAATCCACGAATCCCGTATCCGTCGCGCTGCGCGGCATACCGTTGAACTTGGCCGACTCTTCATCCTGAGAGATAACCATCCCCCCAGCATCGTGCACTTCCACCAAACCGCGCGACCCGTCAGAACCAGTGCCAGACAGCACGATAGCGATGCCCTTCGCCCCGAGGTCCTTGGCCATCGAGGCAAAAAAGATATCAATCGGCAAACTGAAGGAGCGGGACGTGTCCTTGTCCTTAAGGAGCAAGCACCGATCGACGATCGCCATCTCCTTCTTGGGAGGGATCAGATAGATCGAATTTGCCTCAATCTCGACATGGTCCTCTGCCGTATGGATCGCCATTTCCGTATGGCGAGACAATAGCTCATCCATCACGCTCTTGAAGTCGGGCGAAAGGTGCTGGACGACCACAAAGGCGACACCCGAGTTCGAGGGCATAGCTGAGAAAAATTGTACGAGGGCTTCCAAGCCTCCCGCTGAGGCGCCGATACCGACGATGTACTCTGGTTTCATTTTGCTGGAAAGAAGTTGAGACGAGATTCGATTCCTTCGAGACGCACCCCATCGCCTAGCGGAGCTGTTGTCGAAGCGAGCTGAAGAGATTATTTGGAAGGTGCGCTGGAAAACTGCAAGACCGCTTCCTTGAGTTCCTCTCGCTTGAAAGGCTTGCTTAGAAAACGAGCCTTCTTAGAAGCCATCCACTGCTCATCAACTCCGCTGGAACCGTATCCACTCATTACGACCACCCTTAAACCTTCCCTCAGGTAGCAAGCCCGACTCGCTAGCTCCAAACCATCCATGCCAGGCATATTGATGTCGGTCAGCAGAACGTTGCAGGGCTGGGTCAGGTCCTCGAGCAACTGTAGCGCTTGCTCTGCATTCTCAGCGCACTGCACCGTACAGTTTTCCGCTTCCAAAAGCCGGGCAACGCTAAATCGAATGATCGGCTCGTCGTCCACGACAAGCACAGCAAGCCCCTCAGAGATCTCGTCGACTGGCTCCGTCCGAACCAAATCTACGCCATTCGGTTCGGAAGCGTTTGCCTCGAACTCCTGATCAGGAGCATTCCCAGAACACCCTAGCACAATCCGAAACTCGGAACCCCAACCTTCCTTACTATCGAATTCGATGCTCCCGCCGTGCTCCCGTATCACGTTGTTCACTACAGAAAGCCCTAAGCCCCTACCCGCCTTCGTGTCCTTCGTGGTAAAGAACGGCTCGAAAATCCGCACCTGATCGATGGCAGCGATTCCACAGCCTTCGTCGACGATGGATATGACGACATACTCAGGCCACTGCTCATTCTCGTCATCACTCAAACGTTTCGTAGTTCGGATTCGTATACAGCCCTCTCCATTCATCGCATCGCGCGCATTGCTGAGGATTCCCGTAAGGACCTTGCTCAAATTCCGCTCCGAAATTTGCACGTGCATTGGATGCGAATCCAATACGAGATCGATGGTACATCCCAGTCCTACCGTGGACTCGAAAAACGTTTCCCACGACTGGAGAAACGAGCCTATTTCCAGAGAACCCTCTTCCCTGCGGCCCATCTCTTCCCGACCGTAGAAAGTCATCAGCTGCTTGACCAAGCCCGAACCACGCTCGCAAGCCTGTTGCAAATCCTCCACGTGAGCCGCCCAGACGGGATCCATATAGCACAAGGTCTCCAAAAAGTCCGCCTTCGTGCGCGTCATGGCCAATAGGTTGTTGAACTCGTGGGCCACGCCGAAACAAACCCGAGCCACCGTTTCCAGTTTCTCCCCTTCGACTGCCTTTCGTTCCATCTCCTTCCGTGCCGTCACGTCCAAAACCGTAACCAGTTTTTCCTGACGCCCCCGCCAGTCCGAATTCGTGGAGCGAACTTCTAAGACCTTGCGAGAATGAGACGCTCCCCCGAAAGTGACCTCACTTACGCCTTCCTTCGGGATCTGCATCAAGTAGGAACCACGCATGCCCACCAGCGATTTATCCCCGTATCCAAATATTTCGCTCACCGCCCGATTGCAGTAGATGACTCGGTCCCGATCGTTGAGCACGAGAAGCCCGATCTCCTGCGTATCGAGCATGACATCAAGTTCCTCTGTCTTATGCTCGAGCTCCAGCAAGCGCTGATGCCGCATGATGGAAAAACGGATGGCCTTCTCGAGCTCGACTCGGTTGAAACGCCCCTTCACAAGAAAGTCCTGCGCCCCCGATTGCAGACAATTCACTATCAGCTCCTCTTCATCGCTACCCGTAAGCGGGACAATTGGGGTGTTTCGAAAAAGCCGTTTCGCAAGCTGCAGGCTCTCCAGCCCACACGTTTCGCCCAACGCTAGATCCAAAATGACCAGATCAAAACGCTGCCTCTTGAAGCTGGCCTCCCCTTCTTTCAGCGAACAAACAGACACCATATCGACAGGGAAAGCGAAAGCCCTGCAATACTCTGCCACGAGGAATCGGTCATCGTCGCTGTCGTCAACAAGCAGAACGTTCACTCTTTCGCTCAAGGAGGATGGATTAGCCATGGACCTAGACTAGCAAGATTCGCGCAATCGCAACTCTCGAATTGCTACGATTTCCTAAGTGAGCGCTACATTTGCATTTTTAAAAATCTAGGGTTGCCTTGCTAAATAACGCTCTTCAACACACTCAACCAGTGCCTGGTAAAATGGTCCCAAAGCCCGATGACAGCAACTCCGAGCCTATTCTACGCTTGCTGATCGTAGACGATAGCGATTCCGATGCGGATATAGTATCCTACATCTTGGGTGATCCCCAAACCCGCCGACGCTACGAAAGCTTCCGAGCAACCGACATCCATTCCGCCCTCGAAAGCCTTAAACACGAAACGATCGACCTCGTCCTCCTCGATTTGGGCCTGCCCGATTCCGAGGGCGTCAGCTCTGTCAAGAAGGTCATGAAGCACGCGAATTGCCCTATCGTAGTTCTTAGTGGCCAAAACGACGAAACAGTCGCGATCCAAGCAGTACAAGTGGGCGCCCAAGACTACCTCATAAAGGACGAGCTATCCGCCCGCTCCCTCGAGAAAGCGATCCTTTATTCGATCCAGCGGCACGCCCTCAGCCACAAGCTCGAGCTTGCCATGGAAAAGGCAGAAGCGGCAAACCAGGCCAAAAGCGACTTCCTCGCCGTGATGAGCCACGAATTTCGAACTCCGATGAATGGCATCATCGGAAACCTCAACCTGCTCCGATCGCTCGACCTCCCCCAACAGGCCAAAGAGCTGGTAGTAAACATGGAAATGTGCGCCGAAAGCGAGATGGCCCTGATCGGCGACCTCCTCGAAATCTCGCGCATGGAAGCGGGCAAGCTCCCCATAGAGGCCCAAGCTTTCGATCCCTACGAACTAATCCGGTCCGCAGTGAAGATCATGAGCTTCAACGCCAAGGCAAAAGGCTTGGAACTCCTCACCTCCATAGATCCAAGCATACCTCAGGCATTCATTTCCGACCCCCATCGGCTGCGACAAGTACTAGTCAACCTCATCGGAAACGCGATCAAGTTCACCGACAAAGGGGAGGTTCGAGTAAAGGTTCAAAGAACTGCAATCAACGAGCTTTTCTTCTCCATCCAAGACACAGGAGTCGGAATCCCACCAGATCGGATCCCCCATATATTCGACCCCTTCACCCAGGCGGACTCCTCCTACGAGCGCCGCTACCAAGGCAGCGGCTTAGGCCTCACCATCTGCAAACGACTAGTCGAAATGATGGGAGGGAAAATCGGAGTAGAGAGCAAAGTCGGGATCGGCTCTGTATTCAGCTTCACCCTCGTCGAGCTTTCGAAAAGGGAGCCGAACCCCAATCAGCCCCCATTCGATGACAGATCCAAGCGAGTCAGCCCCCCTCGGCCACTAACGACCCTGCTGGTCGAGGACGAAGCCCTCAGTCGCAACCTCATGGTAACACTCTTGGAAAACTGCGGCATCACTCCTCTCGTCGCGACTGACGGGATGGAAGCAGTGAAGCTCGCCAACGCCAACGAATGCGACCTAATCCTCATCGATCTGCGCATGCCGATGCTGGACGGATTCGAAACCACCCGACAGATAATCGCCAACCTGCCCGACAAGAGTCGAAAACCTTACATCACCGCGCTCACGGCGTGCGACTCCGACGAGGATCGGAACAAGTGCGCCCTCGCCGGCATGGACGATTTCATAACGAAGCCGATAAGCCAAAAGGCCCTGGATCACATCATAGCGACCGCGACCCAACTCGCAGCCTTAAAGCAACAGGAGGCACATCCAGCCAGCCGAGAGGTCCTGAACATGCCCACAGCTAGACCTATATTTCGCACCGGGCCGAACCCAATCTAGCGAAACAGACTCGTCACGAAGCGAACGAAGTCATCAACCTCGAAATACTTCGCCTGATAGCCGTTCGCGCCCAAAGCTATCGATCGCTCGATATCTCGCGGATTATCGGAATTCGTCAGCATAACGATGACCGGCGCCTCTTTAAACGCATCCTTCTCGCGAATACGCTCCAAGGTCTCGAAGCCACTCAATTGAGGCATGTTAACGTCCAGCAGCACGACAGAGGGACAAGGAGCCTCTCCCAGCTCCACCAGCTTTAAATAATCCAACAGAGCCAGCCCAGAACTCATGGCTAGGAACGGATTCCCTAGACCAGAAAACCTGTAGAAACGCCGCCCGATATCCAAGTCCGTCTCGTTGTCATCCACCATCACGACAGGACGCGTAGTATCCAAATTTTCGATCTTCGAAATAGCCATAAGCCCACCCTTGCAAAACAAATCTAAATTGGGAGCTACCTTCATCCGATTCGCCCCAGACCCTACCCATATGACACTCGACCTCCCGCCTGCAAATAGATAAGCCCAGCCCCGCGCCCCTCGGGCACTGTTTCAATCCCACCCTGGCCAAACATGCGATTCGAGCAAGCGGCCCACGAAGTTCGTGCGAAGAAATACGAACGAAACGCTTCAAGCCCTTGAACTTCCCGTGCCCTTCTAGCAGTCGAATGTCATGCGACAACTCCTCGAACGCCTAAACCAGCCGCGAAACATCCTACTCCACGAGCTGTTCCAGCGCCTCCAAGGACGCGATCGATTCGCGATACCCGCCATACATCGCCAAGCCCACCACGAGCGCCCACAAGAGCGCCAAAAAAGAAGTCAGGAACGTATTTTGGCATACGACCTTCACGGATTCAGAACAACAACAAGTGGACAAACGCAAGTCCACTCGGACTTTCTACCTCAAGCAATTCAAGGCCAACGAGATACCTTTGCGAGCGCAAGTTTCTAGCTCTCCAGTGACCTACCCTCGACACAACCTTCCATAGCCTAGGATACTCACAAAGGATTAAGCAGTTTACGCATCACAGTTTGGCGGCTTCAGGTCGAAATAAGAACAGTTATGCCATTACTCGCTACTCAGTCTGCTAAATCCAAAAATGCCCTCGTCCACAAAGAGAAGCAAAAATCCGTCAGCTTTTGGGAGTCGCAACGCTTAGCCAAAGAGAAGGCGTACGAAAAGAAGGCCAAGAAGTATAAGCTCAAGCTCGAGTCCCTCGCCGTCTTCACCCAACAGCTCGCCTCTATGCTCGAAGCCGGTCTCCCGCTGGTCTCCGCCCTCGACGCCCTGCAGGACCAGACCGAAGATCCCGTATTCCGCATCATCATCCGCGAGGTCAAGGCCGACGTATCCCAAGGCAACAATTTCTCCGCCTCATGCGCCAAGTTTCCCCGCGCCTTCAACAACCTCTTCATCTCCATGGTCGAAGCGGGCGAAGCCAGCGGTGGCCTCGCCGAAATCCTCGGCAAAGTCGCTGGCTACTTCGAAGCCACGACCAAGCTGAACAAAAAGGTCAAATCCGCGCTGACCTACCCGGTAGCCGTCATCGCCCTCGCGATCATTCTCGTAAACGTGCTGCTCATCTTCGTGGTCCCTACCTTCGCGGAAATGTTCGCCGACTTCGGAGCCGAGCTCCCCGGCCCCACCCAGTTCCTCATCGACCTGTCCAACTTCCTCAAAGCCAACATTCTCTACATCATCGGAGCAGGCTTCGTCGGATTCCAAGTCTGGACACGCTTCACCAAGACCCCGAAAGGGCGACGCTTCCGAGACCAGCTCGTGGTCAAGATGCCAGTATTCGGCAACCTGGTCGTGAAAATCACCCTCTCCCGCTTCTGCCGCACCTACGCGACCCTCCTGCGTTCCGGCGTACCAATCCTGCGCTGCCTGGAAATCGTCGCCGCTTCATCTGGCAAGACCCAGGTCGAAGACGCCTGCCGTCTGATCACCAAGAACATCTCCGAAGGCGGACAAGTTTCCGACACGATCGAAAAGATCGAGTTCTTCCCTCCCATGATGAAGCACATGTCCCGCGCCGGCGAACAAACCGGCAACGTCGATGGCATGATGAACAAGATCGCCGACTTCTACGATACGGAAGCCGACTCCATAATCGCCGCCCTCACCTCCCTCATCGAGCCTATGCTCATCGTTTTCCTCGGGGTTGTCGTCGGTGGTATCGTGATGGCTATGTTCATGCCGATCTTCCAGCTCTCCTCCATCGTCGGAAACTAAGCCCCCGCTAAGCTTTCCCTAGGCCGCTCTCATCTAATGGATGAGAAAAGGCTGGCAGTGCTGCCAACTGATCTTTCAATCTGCCGCAACGACACACCCATCGATGCAATCCATTCTTATAGTCGACGATCTCGAGTCCATTCACGAAATGCTCGACGCGGTCATCCAGCCAATCGGCTACAACACCGCGTTCGCCACTGATGGCGAAATAGCCCTGCAAAAGATCCGCGAGGAGCGCTACGACATCGTCCTCACCGATATCAACATGAAGCCGATGGACGGCCTCGCCCTCCTCGCCCAGATCAAGGAAGCCGACCCCGAAGCCATCGTCATCATGATGTCAGGCTACGCAAACGTCGAAAACGCCACCCAAGCCCTCAAGCTCGGCGCCTTCGACTACCTTACCAAGCCCTTCAAGGTCGACCAGCTCATGAACTCTATCGCTCGGGCCGCTGCCGAGCGAAAAAAGCGTCGCCAATCTGGCAATGCCGCCGCCGCCCAAAACTCGATCCTGCTCTCGGGCGATTCCGAAACCGCAAAATCCCTCAACGAACGCCTCACCCGGGCCGCAAAGCTCCCGACCCCACTGCTCATCACCGGCGATACCGGCACCCAAAAAGCGAACATCGCCGCCCTCGTCCACGCCCGCAGCGACGCCGCCGGCGAACCATTTGTCACCATCGACGCCAAAAAGGCCGATTCGGGCGAACTTCCCGGAATGCTCTTCGACAGCGCAGGCGCCGCCAGCGAAACCATCCGCTCCGCCGAAGGCGGTTTCCTCTTCCTCGCCAACATCGACGCCATCCCCCGCGAGCTGCAAGCCTCACTCGGCACCCTGATCCGAGACCTCAAAGGCGAAACCCGCGTCATCTGCTCCAGCAGCCACGACCTCGAGCAACTCGTCGAACAAGGGCAATTCGAGGACGGACTCTACTTCCGCATCGCCAACAACCTCACACCGCTTCTCAACTTTTTTTTTTGACTTGGCTTGACTTGAGGCAAGACCACGACACCCCGCACTCACATCATGCTAATATACTCTCACACTGCTGCTTGGCGCTTGCTCCACATC
>JBNKSG010000151.1:0-9430 GCA_050297195.1 Opitutaceae bacterium
CATCGAGACTATAGGGGGAGGTTTTCACGTCGCCCACTGCGAATGCAAGCTCGTCCGTCGCAGTATTGACTAGCACCGTCTGGTTAGGGATGGAACTGATAGTCGGGGGAGCATTGGGTACCGGCAGCCCTCCATTCATGATCGTCCCGATCTCTTCGTCGGTGAGAGCTCGCGTATAGATGCGAACGTCGTCGATCAATCCGTCGAAGTTGCGGCCGCCTTGCGGCTGGTCTCCAATCGCTGCCAAGACGTTCGGATCCTGCGTCATCGAGCCGGACCAGAGCAATACGCCGTCCAGCGAACCGTCAACGTAAAGCCGAATGGCAGAGCCGTCATAGGTCGCCGCAACGTGGGACCATTCGCCGACAGGAATATCCGAATCGCCCACGAGCGTGCCCACGCCCTTCGATGTGTTCAAGCGCACCCTGATGCGCGTTTCGTCTTCCACATCGATCGTGCTGATCATCCAGAAATGCTGGTTATCGGTCAGGCCCGTCGCCTTCGAAATGATGCGCCCATCGGGTATGCCATAGTAGTCAGGCCTGATCCAAGCTGACATTGTAAGCCGGGAACTCGGAACGTCCAAAGTCCCCAAATTCACATGCCCTCCTCTACCCGAGAAAACCAAGTTGCCGCCGCGCTCCGACGAGACAGCTCGACTCACGCCAGCGGTAAGGCTGCCATCGTTGCCGTAGAGAGACATATCGACCACTGCGGAGCCTTCCTCTTCTTCAAACGGCAACCCTAGCCACAAGTCAGGATGCACCGGCGTGTAGAGCGACAACTCAAAGGTCTCCTCAACCTCGAATTCACCGTCACTCACTCGCACCGTAATGGTCGCCGGCCCGCGAGCGCTTGCGACCGGTCGGATGTCGATCGTGCGGTTCGATCCACTACCGCCCAAAGTGATCGCCGACGCGGGAACAAAGTCTGCATCGTCCGCTTCGGCCGTGAGAATCAAGTCGCTGGGATCGGTCAAAGCATCGTCGATCACAAATGGGATCGGTCCCGTCGAGGCATCCGCAACGATCGAAACATCGCTCATCGCGGAAATCGTGGGCTTCGTATTGCCTGGCGTCACGATGACGACCTCGAACGTTTGAGAAGACGCGCGCTCGCCGTCGTCCACGGTGACGGTGATGTGGGCGTTGCCTGATCGGTTAGCGGTAGGAGTGATCGCCAAAGTGCGGCTGTTCCCGCCTCCGCCGATGACCAGTCCGCTGTTAGGGATGAGAGTCGGGTTGTCGGAAGTCGCCGAAAGCTCGAGCAAGAAAGGAGCGGTCTCCGCATCCGCGACCGAGAAGGAAATCGGCGCCGACGTGGTATTTACGGGAATGTTCTGAGCCGATATTTCAGAGATGACCGGGGCGGCGTTCGGGGGGACCAAATGCTGGGTCATGATGGACTGGAGCTGCGAGGAGTTGAGCGCCTGCGTGTAGATGCGAACCTCGTCTATCAATCCCACAAAATTGTTGCCGCCTTGAGGCTGATTGCCGATCGCGGCTGGCACCGTGGAGTTCTCGGCGATCTGCCCGTTCATGAACAAGGAGCCGTCCTCCTGGCCGTTTAGGAAAAGCTTTAGCTCAGCTCCGTCGTACGTCGCGGCGACGTGAACCCAATCGCCTTGGAGCAAACTGGTGGAGCCGACCAGCGTTTCCGTTCCGCCAGTAGAGGTTTTCAAACGAGCGCGCAGCTTGGTCCCCGCTTTCGTTCGGTGCGTGCTGAGCATCCAAAAGTGCTGATCTTCCTGCTCTCCGGTCGCCTTCGAGATGATCCGATCGCCCGGAGCGTTCAGCTCGTCCGGGCGAATCCACGCCGCAATGGTCATTTGGGATCCGAAGATATCCAAGCTTCCCAAGTCTACGGATTCGCCGACGCCCGTAAACTTCAAGGCCCGTCCCAACTGGCCTCCCGCAATCCGTTCGACGCTGCCCTCCAAGACCCCTTCGTTATGGTGGTCCGAAATGTCGAAGGCGGTTTTTCCAAACTCCTCTTCGAAAGGCAGCCCGAGCCATAAGCTCGACTCAAAAGGCGGCGAAATTTCGACTTCGATCCGCTGCTCGACGAAGTATTCGCCGTCATCTACCGTCAGAAGGACCGCAGTCTCCCCGGAGAAGCCAGGAGCAGGCGTTATCGACAAAGTACGTTCCGCTCCGCTTCCACCTAGCACCAGACCTTCAAGCGGGATCAGCTTGGGGTTTTCCGTTGCCACCTTGAGTCCCAAATCCCCAGCTGCGGTTTCGGCGTCGAACAGGGTGAATGCGATCCCTTCGACGACATCCCCTTGCTCCATCGACTGGTTCGGAATAGCGCTCACGGTCGGAGGAGTGTTGCCTGGCGTCACCACGCGAAGCGTAAAGCTTTCCTTCGCCTCTGCCTCGCCGTCGCTCACCGTCAAAGTGACCTTTGCGGAGCCGGTCAGTCCCTCGCTCGGAGTCAATGCGATACTCCGATTTGAGCCCTCGCCAGTTAGATTAATAGCGCTCGAAGGGAGCAAGCTGGAGTTATTGGAGCTAACCGAGAGGATGAGCTCCTCTACAGGCGTGCCTATGTCGTCGATCGAAAAGCCGATTGCCGGTGGCGCTTCGCCGCCGCTGAGCGTCTGGTCCGGAATCTCGCTGATCTCCGGAGGCAGGTTAGCCCCACCGGGCCCCGGCAGCTTCTCCCTCATCAGAGCGGCGATACCCTCGGCATCGTAAGCTACGGAGTAGATTTTGACTTCGTCGATCAAGCCATCGAAACCACGCCCGCCCTGAGGCTGATTGCCGATCGCCACCGGAACATTCGCATTCTGGGCAATTTCGCCGCCGTGCTCCAACTCGGAATCGAGCTCTCCGTTGAGATACAGCCGAATGAACTCGCCGTCGTATACCATCGCCACATGCATCCATTCACCCGCGACCAAGTCCGTAGTGCCCAATAGCGTCCGTGTCGCCCCTGCGTTCGTCTTGAAACGACCACGCAGCTTGATCCCACCATTGCTGGGAATCGTGCTGATCATCCAGTAGTGTTGATTATCGTCCGCGCCAATCGCTTTCGAGATGACACGAGCGTCCCGAATTCCGAAATCGTCAGCCTTCACCCAAGCTGCGATTGTGGTCTCCGAACCGGGTATATCCAACTTGCCCAAATCGACGAGTCCGCCCCCACCCGCAAAATCAAGGGCGTCGCCAAAATACCCTTCGTCCGTTCGGCGTACGCCGCCAGAGATAATCCCATCGTTTCGATAACCTGAGCTATCGACTGCCACGCTTCCGCTCTTCTGCTCGAACGGCAAGCCAAGGAACAGCGAGGGATTTCGCGGCTCGGGCAAGGTCGTGACTACAACCTGTTCGGAGAGGCCCGAAAAGTTGCCGATATAGTCCACAGCCATGACCTGATAGACATAGGTTGTCTCAACCTCCAAACCGTTGTCGTTGTAGAAGGTATTGGTCGCTGCCGCTACCTCCTTGCCGTTGCGGAAGATTTTGTACGACGCGATCCCCGTATCGTCGATGGCGGCCGCCCAGTTCAGGTTCGCGCGATAAGAGGAGGCGGTAACGCTGAGATTGCGTGGCGTCGTGGGGGGCTGAAGATCCGGGGGCGTCGTAACGTTCGAACCATTGGACAAGGGCGATTCGTTGCCTTGGAAATCGACTGCTGAAACCGTGTAGGTGTAGGTCCGGTTTGGAAGCAGAAAGGTATCCTCGTAAGAAGCGGAGTCTGTCTTGTCGATTTCGATGCCGTTTCGAAAGATGCGATAACGATCAACGCTAACCTCATCTATCGAGGGTTCCCAAGTTAATCGGCTGGTCGAATTGGAAGTGAGGACCGCTAAGAGATTGCCAGGGATCGTCGGCGCTCGCAGATCGGAATCCATCACTGCGGTTTCCATATCTACACGAATTTGCTCAACCGTCTGCGCGATGGAATAAAGCCGGACTTCGTCTATCCGGCCCTTGAAGGCTCTGCGGTCGCCACCGGGGTTGTCGCCCAGCCAGGCCGGTACGTTCGAGCCATTGTAAACGTTTCCGGTGCGGGGGCCATTGCGACGCTGCACCCCGTTCACATATATTCTCATGAAGGCCCCATCATAGGTCACCGCAATGTGATTCCACGCGTCTAGGCTCAACGCGTTGTGCGTGACGACGTCGGAGAAGCCTCCTGTATCCGTCGCCAGCCGAAAACGCACGCCATCGCTGTCATCGAGCGATACGATTACGTTCCCTTCGGTCGGGTTTGTACCGATGGCCTTTGCGAACAAACGGGCATACGGATTCACGTCCGCATCGATATAAGCCCACATAGACAGGGTAAACTCGTCACCTGAAAAATTGATCACTCCCAAATCTGCGTATCCATCGGTCCCCTCAAACAATAACCCGTTTCCAAACCGGCCATTACTCGTGCGAAATACATCGCCAATCATGCGGTTGCCGTTGCCGTTGTTGGTCGAGTCGACGATGTCCTCGCCCTCTTCGGCCTCAAATCCAAACATGCCCGGAAACTTGGTGGGAGCGCGTGGATCGGTGTTGTAGCGAGCGATCAACACTGGGCCCGGCCAGAGGATATCCGCGCCGTGCTCTTCCTCTTCCTCAGAGTAAAACCTTAGTATATTTAAGCCGTTCTTTAGGGCGCTGCCGTCGCCCACGCTCAATTTGTCGAGACTTGGACGGTGGTTCTTACCATAGAGCGGGAAAGTGAAGTCATTTAACGTTCTGATGCCATGTTCGTCCCAACCATTCCAAGTGCGGATGAGCAGAGCCGCGCCGTCGACTTTGCTCAAGTCGTCGTCTTCCGGGATGGTGAAATAGAGATCTTCAGTCAGGTGATCGCGAACTATGAAATTCTCGGAAATCCCCGAACTACGGTACATCCTTACCGACGTTCCCTCACGCTTGAGGGTAACCTCCGGCACTTCGTCGGTTACGAAAGTATACCCAGAGTTGTCCGTAATATGAGCCTTGAACTTGACGCTCCCCGCAGGCTGGTCGGGAACGAGATTCGTTCTCCAGATCTGATTGAATGGGCTCGTTTTATCAGTCCCCACGTGCTCCAGCAATTTAGCGCCTTCTCGGTAGCCCATATTCCAATCCAAAAACTTGCCATCGCCATCGGGATCGAAGCCGTTGTAATGGGCAAATATATCGACGGAGGCTACGCCTACCGTACTGGATGCGTTCACCCTTACCCAAGGGTCTTCATCCACTGTATCACCGGAACGGGGATAGGTGATACCCCCAGTCGGATGATCTTTCGTCTCTGGATCGTAATAGACCCTTAGAACCGCGCCGTACATGCCCCACATGCCCCAATTGAACCCGTAGCAGATCTGTGGACCGGCGAGGCCTTCCAGCAAATTCGTCCCTTGCACAAGGTTCGACAAAGGTACGTCCACCACTAAATTTGCCATATGAAGATAGCAGTTCGGGTTGGGCGTTCCTGTCACTAGGTCGGGAATATCGAGCCAAGCGTTTCCATTGAAACGTACCTGCCGCTTATCCGTGCCAGCATGGCCCCCCCATAAGTCGAGAATCAACTCAGCCCGCGTCGCCCCCTCGAGATCTTCAACTGGGATACCATATACTTGATTCGGCAGCGTCAGAATGGCCCGCTCGTTGGTCGCGTTCGGATCCGTCACCCGCCAAGTGTTCCCTGTATTAACCAGCTTATGATCTTTAAAAACGTCCCCCGGCTCTGGGTGCCGCAAGGTCTGGCCTTGCGCTTGGTTCGCAAGACCGCACCAAAGAAAGACAACAGCTAGGTAGCGCATGCCTCTCCATGAACAATCGAATTCTCGCTTCTTTTTCAAAGCCGCCTCAAAGAGTAGGATTGATGAAACACTAAACCACGGCGAGACCACTCGCCGGTTAGCACCTTTAAAAATCGTATAAAACTCATCTACGGTCGAATAAATAACACGCCCTCGAACCCTATATGGGGGCGTCCCCTATGATGCAGTGAGTGGATCAGCTCCGGTGCCTCTATAAGGGGTACTTATCAATGATCTATTTTACTACAGTCCGCTTTAAATAATGCACTTTTTGACTATTTTACACGCCATCAAAAAACCTCCATTCTACTACCACGGCAAAGGCCTCCCTATCAGTTCAGCCAGGCCTTTGTTCGTCTCACGATAGCGCGATTTCAACTGAGCGATTTCCGATTCGGAGACAGAGATTCTCGGAAAGTTCACCGGGCGCAAAAAGGGAAAGAGCTTGAAAAGCCCCCGAGCAAAAAGGGGGGCATAGTAGTAAATGCGCATGTAAAGGTGCCCCATGCGGGCGTTGATCTTCGAATCCTGATTCGCCGCTTCGAAGTCCTCGTCGATGTCAAGAAACCGAAACACCCTGCGAAGAGATTCAGCTTTATTGCGCGCGATATCCTCCTCGTAGATCATGAAATGAAAACGCTCAATCGGATAATATTCGAGCCAGCGTTGCAAATGCTGCAGGTAGTCGCCCATCGTTATGATTCCGTTGGTATGACCAATCTCCAGAATCCTGCTAGACGGCGGGATAACTCGGGTGCGAATGAAATGATAATAGGCAGACACTGCTCGATTCACAGGATCGCGAAGACTAACGATCAGTTTCAGGTCTGGGTAGTGCTGGTGAACGATTTCGGGAATGTTAGGAATCACGCCAATTTGCTCGATCTCCTCCTGGTTAGGACAAATCCATAGGTAGTTTGGAGTGAACTCACCGATCGCCTTCTCATTTCGTCTTCCCTGAAACTTCGAACGGTACCAATCGATTCCCCGGTCGTAGTTTTCACGCAAGTTGAAGAAGTGCTGCTCCTTTTCTTCCGGAGCGAAAACATCCGGATGCTGTTTCAGCATATTCGCCAACCAGCTCGTCCCGCCCTTTTGGGCGCCGATAACCATGAAATTTGGATCCACAACCGTCTGTGCCCCCCCTTCAAAATCGCTGTAAACAGATTCCCTCACAATGCTACTTCCGTTTGCTTTATCTCTACAACTTCGCCTTTACTCCGCTTGAGCGAGTACCATGACCTGATTCTACCAACCCATCCGAAAACAAATACCATTATCAACCCATAGCTCAGCGCAAACACTCCAAGAGATACGAACGCCATTACAATTGGACCATTAGATTCCACCCACCCTTTAGCTAGGTAGCCAAGAGCAATCCCCGGAATCGACGAAAGCAGAGGCTCCTTCCAACTGCTAAGCACTTCCCAAAGGCTGATACCGGACCCCTTCAAAGCCAGAAGAGCCAAAGGGAAAAACATGCAGCATGAACTGATAGTATAGCCAATCGCGACCCCCTCTGGCCCATACGGCAATCCAATACAAAACGCAGCGACATTCACGGGGGCTGCTACGAACCCTATGTTCCGCATCACGTTCGTCCGGTCCATGACCACAAACAACCAAGCCAAAGGTTGCGTAGCCCCAAACAGGAAAGCCGGCATAGAGAGCAACCTGAATATATCGGCCGTCGCCATCCACTTTTCACCCAGCCATAGGAGAACAAGATCCTCCGCAAAGACGGTCACTCCCACGACCACCGGTATCGACAAAGCGGATACCATAGAAACCGCACCTAAAAAGAACTTCTTCATTTTAGCAGGGTTCACTGCAGCCCTCGAAAGCGTGGGAATCGCCACTGCGGAAAAAGGGGCATTCATGTTGCGAATCGGCAGCATCAGAAGGCTGTAAGCCCTCGAATACAATCCCAAGGCGCTGGCTCCCCAATACCAGCCGATTAAGGCATTGTCCGCGTTACGCGTAAAATAGTTCACCAAGTTGAAAAGAAATATGTTGCCGCCAAATCGCCAAGTAGAGCCCATTCCCTCGACCCGCCTTGGACGCGATGGCACCCAACGCATAAACGCCCAAGTGAACAGCGTACTACTCAAGGCGATACCGATCTCCATCCCCGCCAAGGACCAATATCCAAATCCTTGATACGCCATTCCGATCCCCACTCCCAATCCTACACAACTTGCGCCGATATCGACGACCGAGATCTTGCCAAACAGCATTTGCCGACGAAGCAGCGCCTTGTGTTGTACAGAGAGCCCACCGAAGAAAAACGACAACGAGAGCACACAAAGCAAAGGCGTCAGCCGTGACTCGCCAAAAACCATCGAAATAACCGGCGATACCGCGATCAATGCAAGCGCGACCGTCAGGCCAATCGCGAGGTTGACCCAGAAAAGCAACGAGACCTCCTCGTGACTCAGCGTCTTCTTCTGCAATGTGGCGTAGAGGAATCCGCCGCCGTCACCCAACACCCGGGCGAGGCCTGTCACCACCAAAGTCATGCCTAGCAGGCCGTAGTCTTCAGGCGTAAGCAACCTGGCAAGAACAGCCGTCGAAAGGAGCCGCAAGAGCATATTGATCGCTTGGGAGCTCGCCGTAAACGAACCGCCTCGAACCGCCTTCGTCCTCAAATTGTCCTCGAGGTGCTTCGTCTCGAAGAGCAATCCGGCCTTCGCGTCTCTACCCCTCATTTTCATTCGCGCCAAAAGGAAACCTTGCCTCGACTCTTCATCCAAAGTTCAGCTCGGGTGGCTGTCCGAACGTTTCCCAGCGGGAACCAAGGAGGCTGCCAACACCTTCATCTGCAACAGCAGATCCCGCAGGAGGGAACGCTTCCTGGAAATCGCCCAGCGCGACACGATCAGCAGGCAGCGAACTCTACCCGATATAGAGATCGGCGCCCTCAGCACGCACCAAATCAATTCGCGCAAACTCCTCCACCACGGAAAGACGAGACGATTTCGCCAATTGGGATCGAACCAGACACTATAGGCCACGAAGTCCGCGGAGTTCCTCTTCTTGTTGCCAAGAAACGACATCGATTGCGCTTCGTGCTGCCGTGGATAGAACAAGAACTCGTCGATCGCCGCGAAGCGCCCGCGCAATCCCAGCCAGCACATGAGAATCTCATCCCCACGAGCGTAGAGGCCGATCAATGGCGTTTGCCTGAGAACCGATAATCGCATCAACCCGAAAACCTGATAGCAGATATGTGGTTTCACTAGCCCCCGGAACCGGACCACCGGGTCCTCGTGGTCCGTCCCTTCCGAAACGACGTGAGGGCTATCGACGAAATTCGAAGACGCGTCGATGACCTTCGACTTCGGATAAGCCAATACCGCGTCGGCGTTCCTGTCCAACTCCTCGACGCACTTTTCTAGGAATTGCGGATGGCAGATATCGTCATGGGCGGCCCATTTAAAGAACTCCCCGCGGGCGTAGGTCACCGCCAAATTGAAATTCTTCCCTGCCCCGATGTTTTCGTTGTTCCTATAAAACCGAATCCTCTCATCGGCTTCAGCGAAGCTACGACAGATCGCTTCCGTATCATCCGTCGAAGCGTTATCGACTATGATCAGCTCGAAGTCCTGGAATGTCTGGTCAAGCAAGGAACGAATCGCCTCCCTTATGAAATTTGCCCCATTGTAAACGGGCATTCCT
>JBNKSG010000152.1:0-9426 GCA_050297195.1 Opitutaceae bacterium
CGGGATGATCACATCGGTGAGGGCCGCGACAAGGGCGAGCTGGGACTTGCTGAAGGTGCGGGGCCAGAGGTCTTTCTTTGGATCAAAGTCGGTGGCTTCAGCGGCTGAATTGCCAGCGTTTAGGAAAGGGATTGTCGCGGATGCTCTGAGCATCCAGCTGATGGCGGAACGGCGG
The DNA here is from genome assembly GCA_050297195.1 of Opitutaceae bacterium. Taxonomy (GTDB): domain Bacteria; phylum Verrucomicrobiota; class Verrucomicrobiia; order Opitutales; family Opitutaceae; genus Pelagicoccus. Next base: position 176 of record JBNKSG010000152.1, read on the forward strand.
CTGGCTCGCTTGGAGTTTTCTTGGATGGTCATGAGTGTGTGCTGTCGCTTGGCGTGGATTTCGAAGGGTGGGCAAGCTGTTTGCGGATAGTCGGCGAAGAAGTCGATCCGCTTGTTTGGGTAATTGAGGTTAGGCGGGGTGAGCAGCTACTTGCTTCCTACCTCGAAGTCGTAGACGTGCAGCGGAGTGCCGAGGGCGGGGCCGTCCGGGTAGGGGCCGTGCTCTTGGATGTAGACGGAGAGGATTCCGTCGTCCAGCAAGCGGGCAGTGTCGATGAGGGGTTCACCGTCGAAGTCGCGGTCGATGACCTCTTGGATTTTCCAATCTCTGTATCCGGATGTTTGTGACGCGCTGGCGATCACGAGAACGCTGCGGTCTTCGTCTTCGCGATAGCCGGGAGAGACTTCGGTGCCTTCAGGATACGAAAGGTATGCGGCGTAGAGATTGCCTGCGGCATCGAGAGCGATGCGAGGCCGGGAGCCGACAGGATACTCGTCGGGAGGTATGCGGCGTTGCTGCCATTTGCCTGTACCATTGTCGCGAAAGTAGTGGTAGTAAGCGGTGGATCGGGTGGAAAAGAGGGCGGAGAAATTGCTGGGTTCGTGGCCGGGGTCCTGGCGACGGTGCAGCATCAGTACGTGTACGGTTCCGTCGGCGTCGACACACTGAGACTGCTGGTTGATCAGTAGCTGGCGCATGTCGAGCGGCGCGATGGTGATGCCGGGGGAGTCGGTTGTTATGGTCTCGCTCTGAGTTGTATCTGCGATTTTGATACGATCGTTGTTGTACCAGGTTTTTCCGTGGTCGGGACTGAAGGCGTAGCAGATGTCGCGGTTGCCGAACTGGCGCTCGGATTCGCGCCAAGTCCAGGTGACGTGGAGGTGGCCTTGCTGGTCGAAGTCTATTCCATTTAAATAGGCGCATCGCTCGTTGGCTGTAACGGTTTCGCCTTGTGGATTAGGCCCTTGGTAGGTGCCGGAGCGGCTGATGAATGTGGTGCTTGGCGACCAGGTTCCGGTTTGGGAGTCGTAAGTTTGCAGCAGTTGGTCGCCATTGCCGGAGATGCCGATACGGCGGTTGAAAACGAGTCCTCCATCGGGAGTGTTCGTGAATTGTGGATACGTAACGTCGAGCTCGGGAGTGGACTCGTCCGTCATCCAGTTTTGCTCGGGCTGCAGCATGCCCTCGCCCCAGGCCTCTTTGTTGGTGGTGCAGAGTCCTGGTACGGATTTGCGGTAACGTAGGGTGTGGTTGTGGTGGTCCCAGGAGAGGTGTAGGGTTCCGTCTTGGTGGCTGATTCCGATGGAAATGACGTTATGGGCGTCCCAGTCCGGCTCGTCGCCATTGCTCAACTCGGAATCGGTTTGAAAGATTTCCCATTCGCCCGTTTTAGGGCCATCGACTTTGCGACGGGCAAGCGCGACCTTTTGCGTGTCGCCTTGGGTGTCGTAGTAGGCTGAATACTGGTAGCCGTCGAAGGTGTAGAGGATCTGCTCTTGGTAGGAGATGCCGTTGATGGCGCGTCCGTAGTAGCCTCCGCCCATGAGAAGTGCGTTTTCAGCGAGAACGGAATCGTGCTGCAAGGTGACCGATGGAGCGGTTTCGGCAGTGGTTGCGAGAAGGGATGCGGCGAAGCAGAGCAGGGCGATTGTTTGTATTCGGGATTTCATTCTAAAGTAGCATGAATAGGGTGGCCGTGGAAGCGGCTACTGCTACGGATGACGGCCATGCTCCAAGGGAGGGTGATGGAAACGAAGCGGTACAGCTTTCCGTCTTTCCTGATGGTGTAGGCAGCGTAGGCGTCGGATTTTTCATTTTATGCTCTTTATGTACTGGAATGTGGATACGAACGCGAGGGTCAATTCGTGGGAGCTGCCCCCTCGTTTGGGGGAGATCGGCAAGCATCCGGGCTCGGAACGAGCGGTTCGAAGGTAGTCGCGAATGGCGGTCAAGGCTTCGGGGCGTGTCGCTGCTAGGCTGTGATCTTCGTGTCTTGCGGTGGCATCAGCCTCCAGCAAGTTGCCCGTCGGGCTTTGCGTTCCCCTTTGAATTCAACGAGGACTTCTAGGGATGCCCTTGCTTCCGCAGATGCGGGTTTGTCCGGTGTGTAGTCCCGTCGTTAGAGCAGTATTCGTTTCGTTAGGCGTCCATCAAAGCGGTAAGAAACAGTAATGGAGAAGCCGACCCACCTTAGGCGACTAACTCAAAGAAAAACGCTCTAACGTACGCTAGGGGGGAGGGGGGCAGGTGTTGGCGTTTCAGTGGTGGAATGATATTCACCTTGTTGATGTTCAGTGCAGCGAGGTGGTATCCTTGATTCGAATAGCGAGCAGGGTGGTGTCGTCTTGCGGGAAGTCGTCTGCGCTAAAGTGGCGAAGCTGGTCCAGAAGATGGGTTGTCACCAGGTCGATAGGTTCGTGCGAATTTCTCTTGAAGGCGGCGGCAAGGCGTGGGTAGCCGAACTCTTCGCTGGCCTTGTTGCGCGCCTCGAGGGCTCCGTCTGTTACGAAAAGCAGGCAGTCGCCGGGGAGTAGATGTAGGGTCTCGCTCTTGAACGATTCGCAAATGCCGAGGCCGATGGCGCTCTCGCTCGGAACCCGCAGGACTTGGACTTCGTCTGAGGCGTGCTTGTACCAAAGGATGGGTGGCTGGCAGGAATTCGCGAGGGTGAGGGTGACGCTATCGTCCGCTTCTAGGTGGAAGACTCCGGCGAGGGCGGCCAAGAATCCGTCGGGGATCATGCCTTTGAGGTGTTCGTCCAACATCATCAATGCTGCATCGGGACGGATGGTATGATCGTTCATGTAGAAGTTTGCCAGATGGCTGACGAGTAGAGTGAAGAGTCCGGCCGTGACGCCGTGTCCGCTGATGTCGCCCAGCACAAAGGAGAGGCGCCGTTTTGATTGTAGTGGAAAGCTGACTACGTCTCCGGAAACTTCGCTCATGCTGGTGATGGATACCGATACCTCCGCGAAGGGGACTTGGGGGAGCGGACCGGGAATGGCCATGCTCTGGATGGAGTGGGCGCTGTGCAGCTCGGTCTCCATGATCTGGTTTTTCTGCTGCAGGAGTTCGCGGCTGTCCTCTAGGTCATGCTGCACCTTTATTTGTTCGGTGATGTCTCGGGTGATTCCCATCAGTCCGACGATTTCGCCTGATTCGAGGTGAAGCGGAATCTTGGTGGAGGTAACCCAGGTCACGCTTCCGTCCGGCCAGGTTTCCTTTTCGGTGATGTTGATGAGTCGCGTGTCGTCTCGCATCAAGCACTGCTCGTCGTCGTAGGCTTGTTGGGCGTGCTCGATGGTGAAGATGTCGAAATCGGTCTTCCCGAGGAGCTGTTCGGCCGACTCGAATCCGAAGCGAGAAACCATGGCATCGCTAACTTTTACGAATCTGCTTTGGCGGTCCTTAAAGTAGATTTGGTCCTGGCTTTGCTTCAGCAAGGCGCTGAAGAGCATGCTGCCCTCGGCGTCGGTCAGCTCCTCGCCGGGCTTGGTGTTGTGGGTGTTTTCTGGCATGGCTAGGCGTGGTGGTTCGGCATCGCGCATCCGTTCGTTTCATTTGGGCTCGTGCGCTTGAGGTCTTGGAAGGCATACTGCCAAGCTGGTACTGGCGAATGCAGGCCTGCAGGGCTACTGTTGTCTGCCTGTCGCGGTATCGCAGGGTTCTGGAAACTCCTGTCCTCCAGCAGCTCGAGAAGTTCGTTGGGGGGAGATTTCACGCTCGAAAGCGTCTGGCTCACCGATTCCTTCATCTTGTAACGATACATCTGAAACGAGATAATATCCACTCGAAGGCTCTGAAAGCGTGCCTCCCGCGTTTACGGGAAAAAGGAAAGGGCGACTATGGCCCTTGCGTATTGGCTTTGAGCCGTGACTGTCTGTTGATGGGACGAGCGATAACGAGTGATATGTGTACGAATTGCGGAGGGTGCTGCCGCAACTCTCCCTTTGTGGAGCTTTCCGACGAGGAGATGGAGCGCTTGAGGGCGTTCACCGGCTTGGAAGCGACTGACTTCTCTGATTCGGATCGCGCTTTGGTCCCGCGTCGCTTCCTACGCTTTCAGGCGAGTGGCAGTTGCGTGTTCCTTGCGGAAGACTCGGGCAGAGCGGTATGCCGCGTTTATGACGCTCGGCCAGGGGTATGCCGCAGTTACCCGTTTACCGCGAGCCAGGAGAAGGAGTGCGAAGCGACGTGGCGGAAGCGTGAAGGCTACCGGAGCGGCTAGCCTGCATTATTCATGAGTCTTATACTACGCGCCCACGAATCCCGCACGGAAGCGGCCTTGCCATGGCCCGCGACCCAAGCGGGGTTCAACCCAGCCTTTCCCGTGAACCGGTGTCAAAACCGCTTCAGTACTGGGCTCGCGGGCTCTCGCTACGAGTTTCATGAATAATGCAGGCTAGAGTGAATATTGGTCGGTTCGTTTCGTCTAAGGTAGAAACCCGTATTCGGCCCAATGTGTTATGAAAAAACTGATTCTCTTTTGCCTAGCGTTGCTTCCCCTTTGTCTTATCGCTGAACCCAACGCCCTTGAGGACAGGGTTGTTTCCTTCGACGAGGTGATTGTTCCTGAAGACAAACTGGTCTTTGGCGAGGAGCTGCATGCTATTCGGCCTCAGCTGAGCGAGTTCGAAATTGAGTACTACAGATTCTTGAGCAACGATCTAGGGGCGCGTTTTGCCTTAGTTACCTTTACCAATCAGAAAGCCGGTTTGCGACGTATCAGCGAAAGGGATGTGGTGGGGGTACTCGTGAACGGCCAGCGGCTGTACCCGATTCGTTTGGAAGGTAAAACGCAGTTAGGCGCTCGTGGCAGCGTTCTTCTACATTTCGGAAGGCATCCTTTCCCGCTGGCGAGGCTGGAAACCAGGACGGATTGAGCTAGGTGCCGCATCGTCCCAACGTGACCCCGCCCTGCTAGGTGAGGGAGGCGAGGTAGATACTTTCGATGCTTTGGTTTAAGGTCTTGGAAAAGTCGTCGTCGTTTTGGTTTACCGATAAGCCCTCGCTCAGAGCTCGCGAGAAGCTGGCGATGATTCCTTTGTTGTGCCGCAGGCGACGGTTCGCTTCCTCCCGCGTGTATCCACCGGACAATGCCACGATGCGCACGACCTTGGGGTTTTCCAGAAAGGAAGCATAGAGGTTTTCCTCTTCCGGCAGGGTCAGCTTGAAAATGACCCGGGCATCGTCGTCCAAGGCATCTAGGCAACGCTCCAGCTCCCGCTTGAGAATCTGCTCCGCCTCGGATTTACTCTTCGAGCCGATGGAAACTTCCGGCTCGATGATCGGCACGAGCCCCGACTTCCATATCCGTTGTCCAATATCGAGTTGCTGGTCCACGACCGCCTTGATCCCTCCCTCGTTTGCTTCTTTGATAACCGAACGCATTTTCGTGCCGAAGACTCCTGCGGCCTTGGCTTTTTCGAGGGTCGCGTTGAGGTCCGGCATGGGCTTCATCAGACGCACGTCGTTTTCTTTATCGGCGAGGCCTTTGTCGACTTTGAGGAAGGGGGCGATTTGTTTGCGCTCCCAGAGGTAGGTGGCGGTGGGCAGTCCCTCCACCGCGCGATCGAGAGTGTCTTGGAAGAGGATCGCTCCTATTATTCGTTCTCCTGTAAAGGTCTTGTTGGAAATGATGCGAGCTCGCATCGCGTGCACCTTTTCGAACATTTCCGATTCGTTGGTATACTCGTTTTCGGATATGCCGTAACGGGCGAGGGCTTTGGGCGTCGATCCTCCGCTTTGATCCAAGGCTGCGATGAAACCATTGCTCGTAGCGAAGCGGTTCATTTGTTCTCCCTGTGGATTCATCATAGAAGAAGGTACACCCAGATTAGTGTTTCTTCGAGCGGTAATCTCATATTTATAGTCGTTTGTTGGTTCAGTCCTTCTCCTTTTAAGGTCCTGCACTTTAGTCTAAAACAAGCAGCGGTCTTGGGATTCGATTGCTTGTTAATATCTTTGGTTCGTTTGAGAGAGGGAATTTGGTTTTAATACCAAACGCGGCCCTTTGTCTTGTGTTATACTTCGTTCTGTATGGTATGTGTAGTTGTGGTAGAACTACGTTTTGTTTCTCTATGCGGTCGCTGAGTCCCGGTCGCTGAGTCCCGGTCGTGATCCCAGGCCATGTTGTTAGCCGTTTCGCATGAAGCCGGCCGCTGCATTTACACTATTGTTAGAATAGCGAGTGGGAAAGGGTGATGCCGGCGGTTACGATGGCGACCATGGTCATCAGCTTGATGAGTATGTTGAGGCTAGGGCCGGCTGTATCCTTGAACGGGTCGCCAATGGTATCGCCAATGATTGATGACTTGTGGGCTTCCGATCCCTTGCCTCCGAACTCGCCTGCTTCGATGTACTTCTTGGCATTGTCCCAAGCTCCTCCTGAATTTGCCATGAACACGGCGAGCGCGAAGCCGCAGATCAAGCCACCGCCCAGCAGACCGAGAACTCCGGCGGGGCCAAGCAGCAGGCCGATGATGACCGGTGCCGATATTGCCAGCAGGGCTGGGGCGATCATTTCATGTTGGGCGCCTATCGTGGAGATCTCGATGCAACGAGCGTAGTTAGGTTTGGATACGCCTTTGAGGATGTTCGGGTCCTCCTTGAACTGGCGCCGTACTTCTTCGACCATCTTTTGGGCGGTCCGTCCGACCGCGTTCATGGTCATCCCGCAGAAGAGGAAGGCCATGAGGCTGCCTGTGAAAAGTCCAACTAGCATGCGCGGGTTGAGAATGTGCAGTTCGTGTTCCGCGACATAAGCCCGAAGCATGGCGTTCGCGTCTTCGAAATGCTGGGCTGTAGGGCTGGCGAAGGCGTAGGAGGCGAGAAGGGCAAGCGCGGTCAGGGCTGCGGAGCCGATCGCAAAGCCTTTCCCGATGGCTGCTGTGGTGTTGCCGAGGGAGTCGAGCGCGTCCGTGCGTTGGCGTACCCCCTCGGGCAAGTGGCTCATTTCCGCGTTTCCGCCCGCATTGTCGGCGATGGGACCGTAGGCGTCAGAGGCCAATGTGATTCCGAGCGTTGAAAGCATTCCGACGGCGGCGAAGCCAATTCCGTAGAGTCCTAGGGCGATGTTTGAAAAATCGAACCCGGAGCCGCACCCATAGGCGCTGAGGATGCCGACGCAGACCGCGATCACGGCGGCGTAAGTTGAAATCATGCCCGTGCCCAAGCCCGAGATGATAACGGTGGCGGGGCCTTGTTGGGCGACGGCGGCGAGGTGGCGAGTGGGCTTAAATTTTGTGGAGGTGTAGTATTCGGTGGCTTCGCCGATGACGATGCCTACTGCGAGTCCGGAGAGCAGTGCTCCCCAAATGCCAAAAGCGTTAGGCAAACCCAGCCAGAGCAAGGCGCCGAGGGAGAGAATGGCGATGGAGGCGGCGCTGGCGTTGATGCCGCGGTCGACGACCTTGAGCAGGTCCTTTTGTCCGCCTTGTTCCTTCCCTTTGACCAGATAGATTCCGCCGATCGAGAGCAGGGCGCCGATTCCCGCAACGAGCAGGGGTGCGGCGATGGCCTTGGCTTGGATATCGGGGCTTCCTGCGTAGGCCGCGGCTCCCAGCGCGGCAGCGGCCAGAATAGATCCGCAGTAGGATTCGTAGAGGTCGGCTCCCATTCCCGCTACATCTCCCACGAAGTCTCCCACGTTGTCCGCGATGGTGGCGGGGTTTCTCGGGTCGTCCTCCGGAATGCCCGATTCCACTTTTCCCACAAGGTCCGCTCCGACGTCGGCCGCTTTCGTGTAAATGCCTCCGCCCACGCGGGCGAAGAGAGCTTGCAAGGAAGCTCCCATGCTGAAGCTGAGCAGAGTTGTCGCTGAAAAGAGAAGGTTTCCGTCGCTATCTGGTGGATACACAAAGAAAAACAAGGCGTACCATAAACTGATTGCGACCAGCCCCAGTCCCACTACGCTGAGCCCCATCACCGCTCCGCTGCGAAACGCCACCCGCAGGCCGCGGCTCAACGAGAGGCTCGTGGCGTAGGTGACGCGATTGGCGGCTTTCGTGGCCGTTCGCATGCCGAAGAAACCGGCGAGGGCGGAGAGAACGCCGCCTGAGAGGAAGGTCGGGGGCGTCCAAACGTTTTGCAGCCCCAGTCCGAAGGCAAGGATAGCGAAGAGGGCCGCCATCACGAGGAAAACGATGGATACTACCTTGTATTGTTGTCGTAGATACGTTCGTGCCCCGAGGGATACATGGCTCGCATTGTCCTTCATTTCCGCGTTGCCCTCGCCTTCGAAGCCGAGCTGGTAGTAGAAAAGGCCAGCGAAGCCCAATGCAATGACACCCGCTACGGGAGCGATCCAGAATAGGGTAGGGATCATAGCGAAGCTCCTTTCTTGGTAGCTTCGCCGTGTGCGCCGCTATCCGAGCTAGAAAACGCTTTTCGGCTACTGGCGAGATCGCGGAGAAGAGCGAGGCCCTGATCGTGCATCAGGGCGATCGGTGCCTCCGTCGTGAACGAGTGATCGCAGCGAGTTTTCATAACGCCTGTCCATTTCCGCTATCGTAAGTATATCGAAGGTCATTAGCCTAGCGAATGCTAGAGCGATATTTGCTTGGTTAGTAGGGCGGGTATCGGGCGGGATTAGGTCGTCTGCTGGTAGGGGCGGCAAGAGACGGTCGATGCTTCGTGGAGCGGCAAGAAGGCTTTCTCCGAACTCTTGTATTTTTGACCTAATCGCCGTTTGGGGGCTTATGGTTAGGATTTCTTAAGCTCTTTTATTTAGAGGAATTCCAACTCATATAATCATCGGTTCTTGCATTTGTCCATCGTCTGATTGGTTGCTATAACCCGTTTTTCTATATAAACTTTTTGGCCACTTTTTCTATCGGTTTTGGTTGGAGGAATCGTGGCTTACGTGGGCAAGGCGTTGAAGGCACGCAACCTGCCGGTGACGCTGATCGCTGGGCTCGTTGCGGGAGGTCGGGTTGAGCGAAGATCGGAAAAGAATGTGCGAGGATCTTAACTGTGGCCTACATGACAACATGCCCTCTGGCGGTAGGGGCTGCCGTCTGGAAGGTGGGGGTGGATTTCGCTTTCGCGTTTGGTGAGGGCGTCTCTTCTTTGAGTTTATATGTATCGAATTCTTGGTTACGACGGATGGCGAATTGGCTGCTTTTGTGCAGGTTGCGTTTTGAGGGTCGGCTCGCAGGCCTCTAAAAGTGGCTTCTCGCTCTAAGACTAGAGCGACTTTCGTTTGATTAGACGCGTGAAATCGCGTGACAACAGTCTTCGCTCGGCAAGCG
>JBNKSG010000153.1:0-9324 GCA_050297195.1 Opitutaceae bacterium
GGCGTGTCTTTTAGCAGGTAACCCGTAGCCCCGACTGCGAGAGCATCAAATATGTGATCTGAATCCTCGTAGACAGTCAGCATGACGAACTGAGTATCTGGCATCTTAACTTTGAGCTCCTGAACACACTCGATTCCACTTAGACCTGGCATGTTGATATCAACCAAAGCTACGTCCGGAGGAATTTTCGGCAGCCGTACCAAAGCGCTCTCCGCATCAGGATAGCTTCCGACACAAGCGAATCCATCGGAGCTCTCGATCCAGTTGGCGAGTATCTCGCGAAGCTCGCTGTCATCGTCTACGACCGAGACAGTGATCACTGAAGAGTCACGATTGGAAGTGGAGTTGGGGGTCATTTTGCTTGTTTTCTTAAATCTGTCGTAGAGCAGAGCCAGTGAGTGGCCGAAACGATAAACAATGCCTCCGATTCCAGATTTGGCAAGAAAGCTCATTCATGCCGCACTGCCCTTGACTCCCCTCCCATAATCCGAGCATCGCGAATACACGATGCCCGGCTTACGATATAACTAATGAACTAATTTAATGCTGTCCGTTGCTACCGCTCAGCATTTCAGGCTTTCAAGAAGCGAATGCCTCTCGATTGCACTGACGGCCAGACTATATGGGAAAACAGCCGCTTCGCCTATCGCGAGAACTTGCGACTTAGAGACGGCATTCCCAAGGATGCATTCAGCTTATCAAAAGGATTGCCGCTCGGAGGAGAACCGTACTCTTTGAGCGTATCGATTCTGCCGAGCAACTCAGGGTCAAAGGCGAGCGTTAGAGCGAACTAAGCCAGCAAGCCTAGGTCCAGCCAAAGTCAACAAGCATGGAGCGAACAAATTGTTGATCAGCCACTTACGTACCGAGTTTTCGCGATCTCACAGCAAGCATTTAGTCTGGCGGCGAAGGGAGCATGTTCGAACCATAATGGACCCTGCCATTTCATACGGCGACCCTACAACTGGTACCACACGACAACAATCGTTGATTGTAAGGTTCGTTCTGATACTCCCTTAAAAAGTCATCTAGCATCCCTGTGAAACCCTTTTGGAAAACAAACGCCCTCTCCTGCATTGCGGCTCTCACCACCACCGCGCCACTCGCCGCCTCCATTCCCAGCTCCGCCGAGCCCTCCGTCATCGTCGACACCTCCGCCGAGCCAGTCGCAGTCGGCAAGTTTGAACCGACCTGGGAGTCCCTCGCCCAATACGAAGCGCCCGACTGGTTCCGCGACGCCAAGTTCGGCATCTGGGCCCACTGGGGACCGCAATGCGAACCCGAACGCGGCGATTGGTACGCCCGCAACATGTACTGCCAAGAACACTGGCAATACGAGGAACACCTCAAGCAATACGGCCATCCCTCCAAAGTCGGCTTCAAGGACGTCATCCACGAGTGGAAGGCCGAGAACTGGGATCCCGAAAAAATCCTCGCCCTCTACGAACGCGCCGGAGCCAAGTACTTCTTCGCCATGGCCAACCACCATGACAACCTCGACCTTTGGAACTCCAAGTACCAACCATGGAACTCCGTCAACATGGGCCCCGAGAAGGATCTCATAGCGGGCTGGGCCACAGCCGCTCGCAAGCACGGCATGAAGTTCGGAGTCAGCGTCCACGCCGCCCACGCCTGGGGCTGGTACGAGACCGCTCAAGGAGCCGACCAGACGGGCCCGCTCGCCGGAGTACCCTATGACGGCAAACTCACCAAGGAAGACGGCAAGGGCACTTGGTGGGAAGGTTACGATCCGCAAGACCTCTACGAGCAACGCCACACCCCGGCCCCCGATTTCGAAGGCCCCACTAGCATCTGGGCGCGCTGGGACTGGGGCAACGGCCTCACTCCGCCCGACCAGGACTTCTGCAACCGCTTCTACAACCGCACCATCGACCTGATCGACAGCTACCATCCGGATCTCATCTACTTCGACGACACCGCCCTTCCCCTCTGGCCCGTCAGCGACGCCGGACTCAAGCTGGCCGCCCACTTCTACAACCGTTCCAACCAGTGGAGCGGCGACGATGGCGTCCTTTTTGGCAAAGTCCTCGAACCCGACCAACGCCAGTGCATGGTTTGGGACATCGAACGCGGCCGCAGCAACAAGATCGAGCCGGAGCCTTGGGAGACCGGCACTTGCCTCGGCGACTGGCACTACAACAAGGGCATATACGAGGGCCATGGATACAAGTCAGCCCAAACAATCGTGCATACCTTGGTCGACGTGGTGAGCAAAAACGGCAACCTGCTTCTCAACGTCCCGCTTCGCGGCGACGGTACGCCCGACGCCGACGAAATCGCCATCGTCGAAGGCATCGCCGACTGGATGCAGATCAACCAGGAATCCATCCACGGCACCCGCCCTTGGAAGGTCATGGGCGAAGGCCCGCAAATGGAGGGCACCGAAGCCGACGACCGCCCGAAATTCAACGAGAACAACGTAAAGCCTTTCTCCTCCGAAGATATACGCTTCACCACCAAGGGTGATATCCTCTACGCCACCGTCATGGCCCAGCCCGACGGAGACATCAGCATCCAGTCGCTCGGAACCGCAGCCAAACTCTACGACGGCGCCATCGGCAAGGTCACCCTCCTCGGCAGCGACGAAGCAATCTCCTGGTCGCAAACCAAAGAAGCCCTCGTGATCAAGGCCCCGAGCGAAATCCCCAACGAAATCGCCATCGTATTCAAAATAGCACCACGCGACTAACCGACCCCGGTTCGCCTAGATTGAAGAAGCAATCCCATGCATAAGCAAAGCATCGACATCCGTTGTCATCTTCAGTCACTAATCTAATGGTATGAGAACAAATCTCGGATTCATCCGCCCCCTAACCCTAGGGATGGCCCTCGCCGTCTCAGCTCTGACTCAGGCCAAGGAAACCTCAGTCGCCTCGCCGGATGGTCACTTGGCCGTCGTCGTGAGCGATACCGATGGCTTGAAATACCGCGTCGAGCTGGACGGCCAACCGCTCCTTGCCGATTCCCAGCTCGGTCTCGAATTCGCCGACGGCCTCACCCTCGGCCCGGCCGCCCAAATCACCGACACCCGCCGCCAAAGCCACGAGGGCTTCTGGGAAAACCGCTACGGCACGAGCAAAATCGTTCCAGACAACTGGCGCGAAGCAGCCATCGAATTGACTGAATCCAACGGCGGAGCAGACCATCCCTTCGGACTCATCGTCCGCGTCTATGATAACGGCGTCGCTTTCCGCTACGACCTACCGGAAAACCTCTCCGAGGGCGAATTCATCCTCAATCAGGAGCTCACCGAATTCCGTTTCCCAGCCGACCATCGTTGCTGGGCAGGCGGCGAGCATTCCTCCGCAGAAAACCAGTATCCCGAAACCACGCTCAGCTCCGTCCCTGTCCAAAACGACAACGGCAACCCCTACCATAGCGTCCTGCCGCTGCTGATCGAGACCCCTTCCGCCTACGTCGCCATCGCCGAGTCCGACCTCATCGATTGGGCTGGCATGCTCATCTCCGGCACAGGCGAAACCGCCGCCAAAGTCACGCTCGCTCCGCGATACGACGGCCGCGGCGCCGTGGTCGGCCAGGGCCCTATGCAGAGCCCTTGGCGCGTCTTGCTCGTCGAACGCGACGCCGCCGGACTGTTGACCAACAATCTTGTCGCCACCCTCGCCACCCCCTCCCGCGTCGACAACGAATCCTGGATCAAGCCCGGCGTCTCCGCCTGGGATGCCTGGTGGACCGGCGTGAATCCCTCCCAGCCGGAAAACACAGGCGTGTATTCACGCGGCGACAACCGTTCCCACAAAGAGTACATCGACTTCGCCGCCGAGATGGGCTTCCGCTACCAGCTCATCGACTGGGACTGGTACGAGCACATGACCAGCTGGAACAAGGGAGTCAACTCGGAGCCCAACGACCCCTCCGGCGACTTCACCAAAGAAATGCCCCACATCGACGTTCGCGCCCTCGTCGACTACGCCCGCGAACGCGACGTCAGCCTCTGGATCTGGGCTCACTCGCTCGACATCAAAACCTTCGGCATGGAAAAAGCCCTCGAACACTTCGCCGATCTCGGCGTGGTCGGCATCAAGGTAGACTTCTTCAGCAGCGACTCCCAGGAAACCGTACAGTGGATCGTGGAGCTGCTCGAGCGAGCCGCCCGCCACCACCTGATGGTAGACCTTCACGGCGTCTACAAACCCACCGGACTCGCCCGCACGTATCCAAACTTCCTGACCCAAGAAGGTGTATTAGGAAATGAATACAACAAGCTTTGGGGCAAACAATGCGATCCGCTCCACACCATCACCCTCCCCTTCACCCGCGGCCTGCTTGGCCCGATGGACTTCACCCCAGGCGGCTTTCTCAATCGCACGGTAGCGGATTTCGAGACAGCCTCCCCCGCGCAGGTCATGGGCTCGAGAGCCCGCCAACTGGCCATGACCGTGATCTACCTGAGCCCTTTCCAAGTCCTCTGCGATAGCCCTACCAACTACCGCGGACAGCCGGGCGTCGACTTCTTCCGCGGCCTGCCCTCCGTTTGGGACGAAACGAAAGTCCTCTCCGCCAAAGTCGCCGGGCACGTCGTCATCGCCCGCCGTTCCGGCAAGCAGTGGCGCCTCGCAGCCATGAACGCCGAAGAGCCGCTCACGCTCCGCGTCCCACTGAGCTTCCTCGGCGAAGGCGATTGGCAGCTGCAAGCGTTCGCCGACACGCCCGAGTCCGGGACCCAACCGGAATCGATCGCCGAAATGACCCAAACCGTCGCCGCGACCGACACACTCGAACTTACCCTCGCGCCAGCTGGCGGATACGCCGCGACACTGACGCAGCCATAAGCACAACTCACCCCATAACTTCTAAAATCCATGAAACTCCCAATACGAACCCTCACAGCCGCCCTCTGCGTCAGCGCCTCTCTAGCGCATGCTGACGTCAAACCGGCTTCCCTCTTCCGCGACCATGCCGTGCTGCAGCAAGGCATGCCCATCCCCGTTTGGGGCGCCGCAGACGACGGCGAAAAAGTCTCCGTCACCCTCGACGGAAAAACCGTCTCCACCGTAGCCCACGATGGAAAATGGAGCGTCAAACTCGATCCGCTCACTGCAGGTGGTCCTTACACCCTTAACATCAAGGGCAAGAACGAAATAACGCTCTCCGACATCCTCATCGGCGAGGTCTGGATCTGCAGCGGCCAGTCCAATATGGAACGCCAGCTCGGCCTGCGAGATGGGCAGAAGCCCATCAAGAATTGGGAGGCCGAGGTCGCCTCTGCAGACTACCCGCAGATCCGTCACTTCGGTACCGCCCAAACGCTCGCCCTCGAGCCACAGGAATTCGTCGATGGCGAGTGGCTCGTCTGTTCCCCCGAAACCGCCCCGAAGTTCAACGCAGTCGGCTTCTTCTTCGGCCGGGCTCTCCACCAAGCACGCGGCGTACCCATCGGACTGATACACAGCGCATGGGGTGGCACACCCGCCGAAGCGTGGACCAGCCCAGACGGCATCAAACGCCTTCCACAGCTAGACGGCACCCTCGAACGCCTCGCCGAAATCCGCAAAAATCCCGAAGCCGCCCGCGCCGAATACCATCGCAAGCTCGAGCGCTGGTTCGAGAAAAACGACTCCGGCACCGCCGCCAAGCCAGCATGGAACGGCGAGTCGCTAGACACCTCCTCATGGTCAACCATGAACCTGCCGGTCATGTGGGAAAACGCCGGCCTGCCTGAGTACAACGGCATCGTCTGGTTCCGACGCGAAATCGACCTGCCCGCCGCATGGGCAGATCAAGAAGTAGAACTTCATCTCGGCGCCATCGACGACGTCGACACCACTTGGGTAAACGGTCAGTTCGTCGGCAGCGATACGGTCTGGAACAAGTCCCGCGTCTATCATCTGCCCGCAGGCACGCTAAAAGCCGGCCGCAACTCCATCGCAATCCGCGTGCTCGACTCCGGAGGAGGTGGCGGAATCTGGGGCGGAGATCCTATGGAGCTCGTCCGCTCCGACGATCCCGCCCAATCCATCCCGCTCGACGGCGAATGGCGCTACCAGACCTCGGTCCTCTTGGCTGACTCACTCTACCCGCCCACCGATCCAACTTTCGGTTCCGGAACTCCGACCGTGCTCCACAACGGCATGATCGCGCCCCTGCAGCCCTACGCCATTCGCGGCACCATCTGGTACCAAGGCGAGGCCAACGCCCCCCAAGCCGACTTCTACCGCACCCTCTTCCCCAACATGGTAGAAGACTGGCGCCTCGCCTGGGGAGAAGGCGACTTCCCCTTCCTCTACGTGCAAATCGCTCCCTACTTTGAAATGCCACCGGAAATCCGCGAAGCCCAGCGCATCTCGCTGGATCGCATCCCGAACTCCGCCATGGCCGTCACCATCGACGTAGGCGACGCGAACGACATCCACCCACCCCACAAGCAGCCCGTCGGAGCCCGGCTGGCATTGGCAGCCCGGGCCTTGGCCTACGGCGAAGACATCGAGTACTCAGGTCCGATCTACCAGTCGATGGAAGCGGCTGACGGACAGGCGGTCCTCACATTCTCTCACGTCGGCGGCGGCCTCGTGGCCAAGGGCGGCGAGCTCGTCGGCTTCACCATCGCTGGCCCGGACAAGGTCTTCCATCCCGCCCAGGCCCGAATCGTCGGCGACACCATCGTGGTCAGCGGCCCTGAGGTCCCGAACCCGGCTGCCGTCCGCTACGCCTGGGCCAACGTCCCCGAAGGCAACCTCTTCAACGAAGCCGGTCTGCCCGCCTCCCCCTTCGCCACGGACTCCGAATAGCGCGACATAATATTAACCGATAAAGACGCGAAGTACGCCAAGGACTCCCCTTGCGGCCTTCGCGTTCTTTATGGATTTATACAACATCCAAACTATGAATACAAAGAAACTCTATCGTTCATTCACCCGCATCGCCCTCGCGACCGCGGCCCTCTCAACCGCAGCGTTGGCTCAGGCCGGCGACTCCTGCGAAACAGCAGCCTTCCACGGTCCCAAGAGCTGGACCTCCACCGAGCCGATGGTCTTCCCCATCCCCAACGAAAGCCATCCGATCGTATCCGTAAAGGACCCCACGATCGTGCAATACGACGGTCGCTGGCATCTCTTCGCCACCACCGCCGACCGCAGCGGACAATGGGGCATGGCCTACTACAGCTTCGAAACCTGGGCCGACGCCGTCAACGCCAAGCCCTACTACCTCGACCAGAACCCCAACCTCGCCGGTTACAACTGCGCTCCGATGGTCTTCTACTTCGCCCCGCAAAAGAAGTGGTACCTGATATTCCAATCGCAGCACCCACGCTTCTCCACCACCGACGACATCTCCGACCCCGAATCCTGGTCCGCCCCGCAGGACTTCTTCGAGGGTACGCCAAAGAGCGTCGTCCAAGGCTGGTTGGACTACTGGATCATCTGCGACGACACCCACGCGTATCTGTTTTTCCCTGACGACAATGGCCGCTTCTACCGCAGCCGCACCACGCTCGAGCAATTCCCCAACGGTTTCGACGAGCCCGTCGTCGTCCTGCAGGAAAAGAATCCTGCCGACCTCTTCGAAGGCAGCAGCGTCTACCGTCTCAAAGGAATGGATACCTACATCTGCCTTATGGAATGCGTCGCCGACGGAGGCGTCCGCTACTTCCGTGCCTTCACTGCCGACACGCTGGACGGCGAGTGGACGTCCATGCCCGACACCGACAGCTGGGAGAAGCCCTTCGCCGGCCCCACCAACGTGGTCACGGCCAGCGGCGATCCGCTCTGGTCTTCCCACATCAGCCACGGCGAAATGCTGCGCGAAGGCTACGACCAGATCCCGACCATCGATCCGCAGGACATGATCTTCCTCTACCAAGGCATGGATCGCAACTCGCAGGAGCAGGAGTATTCACAACTCCCCTACCGCCTCGCCCTCATCCGCGCCAACGAGCCGCTGCAAAGCAGCCACGGATGCTGCAGTGCCAAAAGCGAATGTAATTAACAGTTCTATACAAGATTCGAGGTCCCGCTCCCAAGGCGGGACCTCTTAGTATCGCCCCTCAGCCCCATTTACAAAAACAACAAAATTTCGCCCCGATCCCCTACCGCTGTTTGCTCCGTTCTCCTATTGGTATCGCTCGCCCTACTGGGCTTAGGATGCGACCGCTATCACACAGCGATTCGAGAGGAAACGCACTTCCTTTACCAAAGAAGGAGCAGGCATTCGTGGACGCGCTCATCGAAAAGTATGACTTCCCAATCGTGGTGCAGGAGAACGACCCGCCGTGCTCGCAAGAGCAGCTGGTCGAATACGAAAAGCAAATCCTTAGCCTTCTCGCGGTGACCGAGCCTGACTATTCGCCTCTGCCGATCATGAAACAGTTTAGCGAGACGCAAAGGTAGGGCTCGACCGCCGAGCGAGCCGCAGAGCCTCGTTCCCATTTTACGCGTCATACCAAATGGGAAATGCCACGATCCTTCCGAACCGCCGCATCAACAACTACGAAGAACACGGCCCACAGCATTCTCATAATCGCCAAGCGAAGCTCGGAACTCCGAATTTGGCCCTGCACGCTCCGCACGACCAATCTTGCTGAGCTTCGCCTTCATTAGAGGATCATAAGGGTTGCCGCTGAGAAGCATCCACTATTCGAGAAGCTAATCACGCAGAGGAATGCGCTTCTAAATACAGTGAGGCGGTTTCCTTTTTATTGAAGGCGGCTACCCTATTTTCGTCGGAAAGCATTGTTTAACCGGGGCTCGCGCCGATATACGGGGAAATACCCATACCCCAAATCACAGCGAATGAAGACCCTTCAACGACTCACCCTTTCCCGCCAGGCGGCCCTGATGCTCGCCTCTGCGATCCTAGCGGTTACGCTTGTAGCGCTAGCATCTCAGCGGTGGGTGATCCGATCGCAGGGGATCGAACTGACGCGCAACGAAATGCGGTCCATGGTCTTGGAGGGCGAAAACGTGCGGGAGTCGATTTCAAAGCTTAACAAATCTCACGCGTTCGACCGGCCGGCTCTACTGGAAGAGCTAAAGCAACACGAGGACTATCGAGATGCCGCCATCTACAACACGATTCCGGTCGTAGCCGCCTGGAATGCGATCGGCGGAGCCGCTCAAAGCAGAGGCTACACGTTTCGCGTGGTGCGGGAGGATCCGCGGAATCCTGACAACGAGCCAACGGAACGCGAGCAACGGATCCTAAACGAGCTCGAGACCTCGGGCGACGAAGAGTATTTCGATTTGGATACAGATGCGGGCATGATCACCTACGCTCGCCCGATAACGCTATCGCGCGACTGTCTGGTCTGCCACGGCGATCCGGCAAACAGCAAGACAGCCGACG
>JBNKSG010000154.1:0-9310 GCA_050297195.1 Opitutaceae bacterium
AGGACGGTTATGGGCCCGTTTTCGGTCTCGAGTTCGAGTCCGCCGCGGGCGGGGCCGATGAAAAACTGTTCGCGACCGGCGTTGCCGAGCGTGGTGACGAGGGAGCCGATGGCTGCGGGGCCGGAGTGGGGCTCGTTGCTGACGTTGAGATTTCGGTAGGCTTGCAGGGCGTTCTTGAGCTCCTTGGCGTAGCCGGCTTGGGCGCTCGCGACGTAGGAGGTCTCGAGGGCACGAGTGTCGTATTTGTTTTCTGGGCGCGACTCTTCGTCGGTGGCTTCTTCGGCGCTTTCGAGCGCTGCCTTGGAGGCGGACTTGAGCTCTTGTTCGATGATGGCGGTGATGCGGTCGACTAGTTCTTGCTTTTGCATGGGCGCGGCTTTGCAGGGAGTTCGAGCGAGACGCGTCGAACTAAGCGGGATCCAAATCGCGCGTGTCGTATTCGCAAGTCAACTTTGAGGTCTCTCCCAGTTCGTCGCAGAGGGAGCTGACGAGGCAAACTTTTGCTCGGGCTTTGCGGGAGAGCATGCGGAGAAACTGCTGCCATTCCTTGTCTCCGGGAAGGGTGCAGGTGGCGAAGATGAGGTTCGAGTTCGAGTCGATCTCGCGGTTTTTCGCGAGGTTCGCTTGGGTGAGGCTGGTGAAGGGCTTGTAGTTGAGGCGCTGCAGGGAAATCTGCAGGAAGGCCCAACTGGCGAGGTTGCAGAGGTTGAGCACGCTGGTATCGGAAAATCCGTCGTCGGTGACGGTATTCACGAATTTTGGGGCGGACAGCTTGAGCGATTTGTCGGTGGCCTCGACGACTTGGCAGCTGATCGCTTTGGACAGGGGTATTCGGGTATGGAGAAATTCTTCGACGCGTTTTAAGGGCAGTTCCATTGAATGTAAATGATGGCGCAGTCACTCGAAGTTGTCGAATGGCTGAAGCGATATTTGCTGATGGAAACGCCAGTCAACGTGGGCTTTACGAACTAGCTGCGTTGTATCCATAGAACCCAGTCACCGGGTTCGGGCGTGAGAAATATGGTCGAGCCCTTGGTGATCTCGACCTGGCCTTTCCATTCTCCGGAGCTTGGGCAGAACCAACGGGCGGTGCCTGTGGCGAAGGGGAGCTCGAGGTTGAAGGTGGTGAAGATGTCGCTGGCGCTCGCGTTTTGGTCCGAATAGAAGCCTTCTCCCTTCTTGCCGGAGTGGCCGTCGTGAGCATCTGGATTTGAGATGTAGATGATGCACTGGTCGCCCTCGGGGGAGCGCATGGCTTTGGCGAGGAGTGGCTTGTTGCCGCCGAGCGAGTCGTCGGGTACCCAGGAGATAAGGGATCCGCAGGTGTCGCGGATGAAGGTTTGGATGTGCAGGAGGTCGTGGGCGCCGGACTTGAGGCGAGCGGAGTGGCAGGCGTCGTAGTAGCCGATGATTCCGGCGTGGTGCCCGCGGCCTTGACCGCTGGTGTCGAGCCCTTGGTAGGTGGGGTGACCGCCTGAGAGAAGGACGCTCCAGAAGAGTCTGCGAAAGTAGTAGCGCGGCTGCAGTGGGGCGAACTGGTATTCGGCGCGGTCTTGGTCGAGTACGAGTGGCTTGCTGGTGAGGGCTGCGTTTTCGGGGATGTAGGAGCCGTCTACCTGGCCGAGGGAGGAGAGGGAGGCGTAGCCGCACCATTTTTCGCGGTCGAAAAGGAAGGGGGCGTATCGGGGCAGCCCGCAGGTGATGAGCGAGTGCCAGGGGGCTTGCTCGTAGATGGTTTTGCCCAATCGGGAAAGGGCTTGGAGGGTGACGGCGCTGTCCTTGGCGGGGTCGATATTTGCGGCGAGGCTCCAGTGTACGTTGGCGAGTGAGCTGAAACGTTCGGTGATGTAGCTGACGGCGAGGTGGGTGAGCGGGTCGCCTTCTTCGAAGCGGTCCAGTTCGTCCCGATCTTCGGCGAAGAGATTGAGCTGGAACTGTATGCGTGGGTAGCGATTGAGGGCGTAGATCAGGCGTTTTTCGACTTCGTCCCAGAAGGCGAGGTTGAGTTGCTTGCGGTTGGGATCGTAGAAATTCGCGGTGGAGCTTGCGGTCTCGGGGAGTCGGACTCGAATCTTGGTGAAGCCTGCTTGGGCTGCTTGGTCGATGTAGGCTTTCCAGTTTTCCTCCTTGGGGGCGAGCAGGGATTCGGCGATGTCGCCGCTGTGGAGGTAGTAGCTGCCGTTGTCGTAATTGAACTGGCGGGGATCCTTTTGGGAGGCGCGAATTTTCCCGGGCAGGTCGGATTCGTCGACTTGGATATGTCCGCTTGCGACTCCTTTGCCGGCAGAGTTTTTGGCTTCCCACTTCCATTCGCCTGCTTCCGGTAGGTAGCAGCGGGCGACGGCTTTGCCGTTGCTGGTGGCGAAGGCCTTGGCGGTAATGCGAGCTCCGGAGGGCAAGGAGAAGGTCAGGTTCAGCGGCAACGCCGGAACTCGGGCGGTGACAACGTGCTCGCCGGCGAATTCGAGTTGATGGCAACCGCCGCGCGTTGCGGTTTGGTTGTCGGTGCTGAGAATGTCCTGTTCGGAGTTGGCTGGCATGGATACAAGAGGCGATGGCTTAGCGGAGGCAAGCCTCGTAGCTTGCTAGTCCTGTATGTTAAGGGATTCGTTCCTCGTCAAACTCGATCATGTCGGCAAAGGTCATCAAATCGTCGCGTTCCTCGATGCCCATCTTCTTTTTGGCCGCGTCGAGGGCTTCGCGTCCCATGGGGCTGAGGCCTTTTTGTACGACTTCGCGGTTCCATTTGGCGACCTTCAGGTCCTCGGGGAGGATTTCCGCGAGGCGACGTTCGATTTCGGCATCGTCGGCGCTTTCGCGCACGATCGCCTCGACGTCGTCAGGATCGATCCCGAGATGCAGGCAAAGGAAGCGGTCGAAGCCTTTCTTGTAGTTGCGCTGGTAGGATTTGCCCAGTTCGCCTTTCACGGCTTTTTTGGCCTTGGCGATGAAGCGTGGCAGGTGGAGCAGTCCGCACGGGTGCGGGATGTAAGGGGAAGGGAGGTCGTAGTGGACGACGCCTGTATCTGGTCGTGACATGGTGGAGTGCGGCTGATTCTTGAGAATATTTACGATTCGAGGCCTTGCTTGAGGGCAGCGATTATGTCCTCGGCCGGTTCCTCGCCGATGGCTAAACGCATGAGCTGGGGATTGATGCCGGCTTTTTCGAGCGTGCGGAGGCCTTCTGCTCTGGAGACGAGCGAGTAGTGGGCGAGGAAAATGTAGGGGCAAAGCAGCGTGGAGCGCATGCCGAAGCTCGGGCCCTTGGGCAGGGGAGTGGAGTCGAAGAAGGTTCCGAAGTCGCCATCGACTTCGAAGGAGATGAGCCCGCCGATGGCGTTGGGATGGCGCGCTACTTTTTCGAAGTTTGCCAGCGATCGCTTTTCCCGCGCCCAATGGACTGTCTTCACCTTCGGGTGCGATTCAAGGAAGGCGACGACTTGGGCGGTGTTGTGGTTAACGGTTTCGACGAGCTTTGCGTATCCGGGAAGTTGATATGCGATTCGGGCGAGGTCACGCGAGTAGGGAGGTTCGACGTCCGACTTGAGGAATTCTAGAATGCGGTCCTTTTCGGGGCACTGTTCCGTAACGGCGATGGCGCCAAGCATGACGTCTCCCTCGTTGGCGGCGTATTTGGTGAGGCTGTTTACGATGATATCGGAGTAGGGCGCTACATCGATGTTGGCTGGCGATGCGACGGTAGGGTCCACGATCAGGTAAGCTCCGGATTTTGTCGCCAATTTGCGAATACGCTCGAGATCCATCGTCTGGATAAGCGGATTGGTCGGGGCTTCGGTGACGATGCCGGCGATGGTGTCGCCTCTCTCGGCGAGGGCTCGCTCGAGGGGTTCCAGGTCGAAAATGTTGAGTACCTCGATGTTTGCTGCGTGCTCGCCGGATAGCTTGTCGAGGATGTGCATGGTGTCGGTGTAGAGCCAGCCGACCTTTATCCAAGTGTTGCGATCTTTGGGAGACTGGACGGAACGAACCGCTTCGAAGGCCGCGAAGAACGCGTTCATGCCGGTGTTTGACAAAACGATGGAATCGCGATCGACCTCGAGCAACGGCGAGAGCGTATCGAGTATTTCAGCAGTGGCGTCGCCCTCGAAGAGAGCTTCTTGTTGCGGGACGGATCGAAGGCCCTCGGCTACGAGGTAGTCTTCGGCTTGGCGTCCGGAGAGGAAGCCGCCGATGTGCTGCAGGAAGCTTTTGGCCTCCTTGTTGAGTTCAGGGTCGTTTGGTATCCGAAGTCCCGATACTCCACGGTGCTTGATCAGCTTGCTGGGCGTGGGCAGCAGGTGGTTTTGCAGGCGCTTAGCCATGCTTTCGGAGGACGTGGGCCAGATCGATTGGTCGGGAGTGTCGAAAAGGCGTTGCCAGTGTTTTTCGATCTCGCGCAGGCACGTATGCAGCACGAAGCGAGGGTAGCCGGAGGTGAGCTTTTCGATGGTGGCGGGACGCTTTTCTTCGTAGCCGATGACATCTGCCATCGTGGGGATGCTCACTGACACGGCGTGCAGGGAGTCGGGAATGGCTTGGCCCAAAGGAATGTGTTGTCCGGCGCTCATTGGTTAGGTAGGCGGGCACTTTAGGGTGCGGCAATGGCTTGTCCAGCGCTAGATCGTAGGAGTGGATTTCTCCCGCTTTCGGTTTGAAGCGAGTCGATCGCGCGGTATGACCGGTCGAATGAAGTTCGTTTCTTGGAATGTGAATGGTATCCGCGCGGCAGTGAAAAAGGGCGCGATGGATTTCTTTGAAGCCAGCAAGGCTGACTTTATTTGCCTGCAGGAGACGAAGGCGACGGTGGATATCGTCAAGGATTTCGACTGGGGCGGCACGGCGACGGTGCTCGCCAACGAGGCGGAGAAGAAGGGGTATTCCGGCACGGCGATCATTGCCCGCAAGGAGCCGGATTCGGTCTTCTACGGAATGGGAATCGAGAAGCACGATGGTGAAGGCCGCGTGGTAACCGCTGAGTACCCTGACTTTTATCTGGTAACGGTCTATACGCCGAATGCCCAGAACGAGCTGAAGCGCCTCGACTATCGCATGGAGTGGGACCGCGATTTTCTGGTGTTTGTCAAGAAGCTGGAGGAGACGAAACCGGTGATCTTTTGCGGCGACTTGAACGTGGCCCACACGGAGGACGATTTGGCGAACCCGAAAACGAATCGCAAAAACGCCGGTTTCAGCGACGAGGAGCGAGCGGGCTTCGACAATATCGTAGCGGCTGGGTTCGTGGACACCTTTCGGGAGTTCACCCAAGGCAAGGGCCACTATTCGTGGTGGAGCTACCGGGCGGGAGCTCGGGCGAGGAATGTCGGGTGGCGGATCGATTATTTCCCGATTTCCCAAGCCCTGCGCCCGCAGCTGAAGTCGGCCCGTATCTTGCCCGATATCCTCGGGTCGGACCATTGCCCGGTTGAGATGACCTTTGCTTGAAGTTGGGCCCCTTGTCGGGGCTCGACCTGATGGCGGCTAGGCTTTCTTCGTCTCTTCCTCGTCCATATCGGTGGGAGGGAAGCCTGTGTAGTGTGAACGCGGATAGACGGTGCGGCGGTGGGAACGCGGCTTGAGGAGGTTTCCGAGCGCGCCGCCGATGGCGAGTCCGACGGCCAAGCCAAGGGCCATGCCGACGGCGGGGTTCTGCTGGAGCTTGCTCGCTCCGATCACCGCGAAGGAGACTCCCATAACGAGCCCGAGGTTCGCTCCCAGCGGGGCTTGGGCCCTGCGTTGGCTGGAGCGAACGCGAACGCGCTCTGAGGCTCTGACAATGAGAAGGTCGTCCATTTCGGCTTGGCGGATTTGCGGTAGGCCAGCAATGGCGTTTACCGGTTTTTTACTATAGCGCTTCGCACGGATTTGTCGATAGGGCAGCGGACTAGATGAAGCTCGGGGGAACTGGCTGGAGGGCAGCCCTCAGGGGCGGGAGAAAGCAGAGGCACGCTTTGGGCTCGATCTTTAAGAAAGAATATCCTTGGTTAATGGCATGCCTTTGAAAAACGGGAGTTATAAGGGAGCCACTTGGGCTACCCGTCGCGCTTTGCTGGACATGCTGAAGATGCGCGGTGAGCTCTCCAGTTTGCAGATGGCGGCGGAGGTCGGGGTTTCTTCGATGGCGATTCGCCAGCATATGCAGGAGCTAGAGGCGGCGGGCGATGTGAAGTCCGTCAATCGGGCGCAAGGCAAGGGGCGTCCCACCAAGTTTTGGTCCTTGGCCGAAGGGGCGTCGCGCCATTTCCCGGATCGGCACCGCGATTTGATGTTGGACTTGCTGAGCAACGTGCAAAACGTGTTGGGCGAGGAGGCGATGGACCGTTTGTTGGACGAACGGGGCGACGAGCAGGCTCGGCAGTACGGGCGGCGAGTGGCTGAATACGCCTCGCTAGGCGAACGCGTGAGGGGGCTTGCCAAGCTCCGCAGCGAAGAAGGTTACATGGCGGAGGCGAGCGAGGTGGAAAAGGGCGTTTTCTCCTTGGTGGAGAACCATTGCCCGATTTGCGCGGCTGCGGATGTCTGCAAGGGCTTGTGCGCCCGTGAACTTTCGGTATTCGAGCGCGTGCTCGGGGCGGATTGCTCGGTCGAGCGCGTGGAGCACATGCTTTCCGGAGCACGGCGCTGCGCCTACGAAATTCGCCAGACCAAAGCGGCTGGTTAGCTGCCTGAGGCCTGCGGGCGAGCTTGGTTGGCCGGGAGCGGCTAGTTCCTTCTGGAGAGCAGGAGGTCGGCGTAGATGTTCAGGCCGGCTACGTCGAACGTGAAGCGGTATTGCTCGGCGGTGCCGGCGGTGCTGATCGCCATGCGCTTGCCTTGCACGACGGTGGGGAGGGTCAAGGTGGAGGGCAGGCCGAGGTCCGCGAGCTTGTTCTTGAAAGTGCCGGCGAACATGTTGGTGAGCTCGCCGCAGACGTCGCGTACCACGTCGTCATCGAGGTCCTCGTGGTCCAGTCCGGTGATTTTCGCTCCGGCCCCGTAGGCGAAGTTTTCCGTCATGAAAAGGTAGCAGACCCCGTTGATTTCGCCGGCGAATCCGACGGATGATGCGAACATGCGCTTGGAGTTGTCCTTGGCGGGATCGATCTGGGGGCTGAAGGCTTGCTTGCCGGAGTAGGCTTCGTGACCGGCGCAGGAGCATTCCATGCTCGTCATGGTGTCGATCACCTTGATCAGGGAGGAACTCAGAAATTCGTGGATTTTTCCGACGGGTACAGAAACGGACATGTTTGTGGGATTCTTGGTAGCGGCTGCTCGATTCTCGGAAGGGATTTGGAGTTGGTTAATTCTCGGAGCGGAGGTTGGAGCAAGTTTTAGTAGGAGGAGACAGCGTTGCAACGAAAGTCGCGTTTGTCGATTAATCGGAACATTTCTCTGTAACTGAGACGTTTGCGAGTCTGATTAGCGGGAAATTTACTGCTGCCTTTTCCTCTTGGGGAAATCGTGGTCATAGTTGCAGAAAATTGAGGGCGAGGCTCGCGAGGCTGAGAAAAAGGAAGAAGCCCATGACGTCGGTCACGGTGGTGACCATTATGGAGGAGGCGAGGGCGGGATCGACTTTGACGGCGCGCAGGCCGATCGGAACGAGGACGCCTGCGAGGGCGGCGGCGAGGAGGTTGAGTTGCATCGCGAGGCAGACCACGCCGCCGAGCACCCAGCTGCCCATCCACAGCCAGGAAATGAGGCCAACGGTCGCTCCGATCACGAGTCCGGAGACGACTCCGATGGTGATCTCCTTTAGGAGGACGCGGCGCCATTCGTTGTCTTCGATTTCGCCGAGGGCGAGGGAGCGGACCACGATGGTGAGGGTTTGGGCGCCTGCGTTGCCGCCCATGCCGCCGACGATGGGGAGAAAGGCGGCGAGCATGGCGTATTTGACCAGTGTGTCCTCGAACATGGAGACGACCCAGGCGGCGAGAAAGGCGGTCCCCAAGTTTACGAGTAGCCAGGGGATTCGGTTCCTAGCGGATCGGGACCAAGGGGTGGTGACCATTTCTTCGCCGCTCAAACCAACCATGCGCTGCATGTCCTCGGTGGCCTCTTCCTGGATGACGTCGATAACGTCGTCCGAGGTCACGAGTCCGACGAGCTTGCCGAAGTCGTCGACGACGGGGAGCGCGAGGTAGTTGTACTTTTGGAAAATGTTCGCGATCTCTTCCTGGTCGGCGTTCACGCTGATGGAGCGCACGTCGGTTATCATTACGGAGGATACCTTGAGGCGCAGGTCTCGGAAGAGCAGGTCGCGCAGGCGGAGCACGCCTTGCAGTCGTCCGTTTTCGTCGACCGCGTAGACGTAGAGCGCGTTGTCCTGGTCCTCCTCTTCGCCTTGCCGTACGGCTTCGCGGGCTTCGGAGAGGGTCATCGAGGTCAGCACGGTGTGGACCTCTTTGCGCATGATGCCACCTGCGGTGTCTTCGGGGTACTCCAGCAGGGTGGTGATCTCCTCGACGTCTTCGTCGGGGAGTTGGTCCATGATGGACTGCAAGCGAGCGGGAGAGACTTGTCCGAGGGCGTCGGCCGCGTCGTCCGTGTACATTTCGGGAATGATTTCGGTGACGCGGTCCAGCCTCATGTTTTCCATGAGGTCGGTTTGGATTTCCTGTGGGAGCTCGGTCAGGATTTCGGCGACATGTTCGTCGCTGAATTCGCGCAGGACGTTGCGAATCTCGTCGAGCTCCCGGTCTTCGAGTTGCTCGGCGACATCGCTGGGGTGCATCTCCCTCAATCGGCTGATATCGCGATCGAAGGCGCTGCTAACAGGCTGAGTCTGTTCTTCCCGTTCGTCCATGGGTGCTTGTTAATACAAATAGTGGCTTGGGCAGCAAGAGCGGTATTTTGACTTCGCGCAAAAAAGCGGTGACATCATACCTTGTTGCCTTGTGTGACTCCTGGAGGGAGCTTGTATCCGAAATCGCATGCCAATTTTCAAATGCCACGCTTACCATTGCCCCTTTTTTCTAAGAGGCGAACATGTCGAGACGATTGTCCCGAATTTGAGCCGGCGGAGATTTTCGGTGAGCTACCGGCGGGAGCGTCTGGAATTGGACGACGGGGACTTTATCGATCTCGATACGGCGAAGAGCGGGAGTAGCGAAACTTCTGATACATGCGTTTTGGCCCTGCATGGCCTGGAAGGTTCCTCGGACGCGCCCTACGTCAAGAGCTTGGCGAAGGCTTTGAGGGGCTCGTCGTGGGACCTTGTTGCGATGAATATGCGTGGCTGCAGCGATGAGTTGAATCGGTCCTTGCGTTTTTACCACAGCGGCGAAACCGGCGACTTGCATGAGGTCTTGCGTTTTCTTGAGCAGCGTTATCG
>JBNKSG010000155.1:0-9253 GCA_050297195.1 Opitutaceae bacterium
CCTCTTCCGTTGAAGAAACCTTTCGATCTTCCCTCGTGACAACCGGTTCGTCCGAACTCGGGAGATCGTCGATTTCGAAGACATCCAACTCTCGATCCGCCTCATCGAAATCCGCCCTAGGATCCGACTTAAGAGACTCGCCTTCAGCAACTTCCTTCCCTAGGTCCGCTTCCACCTGCTCGCTCTTTCCAGACGCAGCGGGGCCCTCCTTGGAAGCGGCGCTTTCATCGCGCTCAACTTCCAAGTCCGATATGTCGAACTCGAAGTCTGGAGAATCCGATTGAGTCATTTACGTTTTTCCCGGAAAAAGCGGTCGTTAAAAGAAGTGGGGACCGCATAGTCCTTTATCGGCGGCAACCGGACCTTATTTAAGGCCAATCTCAAAAGCCTACCGGTGACTCGCCCCCACTTTTCCCTCCCTATGAGCGACTTACAGATCCAAGATCTTCAGATAAAACAAACCTTCCTCGAACGGCACATCGAGGAACAAGACCGCGTGATCTACGCCATGCAGTCCGATCTCGAAAAACTCCGCAAGGAGATCGAGAACCTGAAGCAACGCGCCGACGCCAACTCCGAAGGCGGCGACATGCCCGCCAACGAGAAGCCGCCCCACTACTAAAGCCCTTGCTTTGAGGCTTTTTCTATTCGACTGAAGCCCACCCGACTTCCAGTAAGAACAGCTCCTCATGGATGTCTCCTTCATCATCCCCGTTCACAACCACCTCGACCTAACCCGAGAGTGCCTTGAATCCCTGCAAGCTACGGTTAAGGGGATCGAGTACGAGGTCATCCTCGTAAACGACGGCAGCGACGAAGCCACGGCCAAAGGCCTTCGCCAGCTCGCCAGCAGCCCCGTCAAGCTCGTCGAAAGCCCGCAGAACCAAGGCTACGCCCACGCCAACAACCTCGGCGCCACCCACGCCCGAGGCAAAACCTTGGTACTCGCCAACAACGATCTCATTTTCAAGAAAGGTTGGCTCGAACCCATGCTCGCCGGCCTCCAGTCAGCCGAAAACGTCGGCCTCGTCGGCAACGTGCAACGCAGCGTCTCGACCGGAGAAATTGACCACGCAGGAGCGTATATTTCACCCAAAGGCACCTTGGTTCATCTGCGTTCCATTCGAAACGGTATTCTTGGGCTACACAGATATTCGAAAGTACATCTGATAACCGGTGCCTGCTGCGTTATACCTCGAAAACTCTACAATCGCGTGGGCGGCTTCGACGAAGCATTCCTAAACGGCGGGGAAGACGTCGATCTCTGCCTGAGACTATCAAACCTCGGCTACCAAATTCTCGTAGCGAACCGGAGCGTGATCCAACACCACGTCAGCGCCACAAGAAAAGAAGCCAACCTTAACGACGAATGGAACTCGCGCCTCCTGCAACGTCGCTGGGGGCCACAGCTGGCAAATCTCGCCGCCACCACTTGGCCAGATCGCTACCTCAGACAACTACGCGGAGTCCGACACCCCAAAGCGATAGACTGGAAACTGCTCAAAGAAGCGGTACCCAGATTTCTAACTTTCAAGAAAGGCCCCGCCCAAGCTGCCCTTTACCACGCCTACTGCGAACAAGAGCGAAACGAGCGCCACTGGAAATCCACCCTAGACGGACTTTCGGACGAAGAGATCAAAGAGGAGGAGCGAGATCGCCATGGATCTCCGTTCAAAGA
Source organism: Opitutaceae bacterium (assembly GCA_050297195.1). GTDB lineage: Bacteria > Verrucomicrobiota > Verrucomicrobiia > Opitutales > Opitutaceae > Pelagicoccus. Next base: position 1,679 of record JBNKSG010000155.1, read on the forward strand.
TCACTACACCTATAAAGGACTCTACGCCGAGGCAACAGAACACCCAGGAGCATGGATTCGAGAGACTGCATCCATCAGCATCCCACGCGGAACGCTCGTATCACAGGTAAGCATTTCCGGCTGCGTCCACGACAGCGAGTGCGGCGAAGATTCCGGAAAGATCGGCCTCGCTATTAAAATCAACGATGCCGCGAGCAACGCCTGCTACCCCATCGCCCCTGGAGCTTTCAAAGTCGAATTCGAGGACCTCCCCGTCCGAGCGAGCGACACTACACGGCTCGAAATCATCCTTCTGGGCGTCGAACGCAGCAATGCACTCGCATACCTCGGGCGAAAACTAGCCCAAGCCTCGTACATTCCCAAGAGCCTACGTTCCTACCTCGCCAGATTTCGCGAGCAAAAGCTGAACAAGCGCCTCGCGATTCACGGAGTCCACATCAACGGCGAGGATGTGTTCGATTTCAAAAAGGACCCAACCAACCCCCTCAATACCGAATACGTCATCAAGCACGCCCGCATGGGAGTGAACCTCATCGGTTGGTTCAAAGCAGAACTCGGCATCGGCGAATCCGCCCGCGTCGCCGCTAAAGCGATTAAGGAAAGCCAACTCCCCTACTCCTTGGTCAACCTCAAGGTCAACTGCCTCGCCTCCCAAGGCGATCTGACCTATGCCAACGAACTCGGCGAGACGAACCCGAACCCGATCAACATCTTCCACATCGACGCCCCCCAAAGCGCCGACATCGACCACCACCACGGATCCGATTTCAGAAGAGACAAATACAACATAGCTTACTGGGCATGGGAGCTCCCCGACTTCCCCGACCAATGGATCCAATACATGCAGTACTTCGAGGAAATCTGGGCCCCCTCCAATTTCGTACGCGACTCCATCGCAATGAAATCGCCGGTCCCCGTGCTCACCGTTCCGCACTGCATCGACTTCTCCATTCCCGATCGCGACTACCGCCCCGAACTCGGGCTTCCCAGCGACAAGTTCCTCTTCACATTCGCCTACGACCTGAACAGCTACCAAGAACGGAAAAATCCCAAAGCCGCAATCGAAGCCTTCCGCAAGGCTTTCGCCGGAAGCGATCGAGCCAACGACGTCGGACTCGTTATCAAAGTCCACTCCGCCGCCAACAACCCAGAGCCTTACAAAGCCCTACTGGAACTCCTAAGAGACCTGCCCAACTGCTACCTCATCGACAAGACGCTGTCCCGGGAAATGACCTATGGCCTCATGAAAGCCTGCGATAGCTACGTCTCCCTGCATCGCTCCGAAGGCTTCGGACTCACCGTAGCCGAGAGCATGCTCCTCGGAAAACCCGTGATTTCGACGAACTGGTCCGCAACCAGCGAATTCGTGAACGCTGAAAACGGCTGTCCCGTCGATTTCAAGCTGATCCCACTCATCCAAAACCATGGCCCTTACAAAGTCGGCCAAATCTGGGCCGATCCCGACCCCGAACACGCCGCCAGCCACATGTACAAACTCGTCTCAGACTCGGACCACGCCGCTCGTCTCGGGAAATACGCGAAAGCGACGATCAAAGAGCTATACTCCAAAGAACGAATCGCCGACCTTTACCGCAAACGCCTTCGTGCCATCTCGCTCTGGTAAACGAATCGAGCGGATACAGCCTACACGAAGGCGTACTTGGTGATCACATACAGAGCGCGAAAGCCATCTCTCGCCCCAATCTTCTTCCCATCCTCGAAAGTACGACGCTCATAACTGATCGGGACCTCCAAAAACGAAAGCCCCATCGCCGCCGCCTTAGCCGTGATTTCAGGCTCCACTCCAAAACGATCCTCCGTAAGCTCGATCCGGTCGAGCACCGCCTTCGGGAACATCTTATAGCAGGTCTCCATGTCCGTCAGCCGGAGTCCGGTGTAAAAATTAGAGTACAAGGTCAGGCCACCATTGACCACTCGATGCCAAAAAGGGCTGATCGCCTTGATATCGGGATGCAAAAACCGAGACCCATAAACCACGTCCGCTGCTCCCCCTTCTAAAAGGTCGACCATCTGCTTCAATTCCCCTGGATCGTACTCGAGGTCGGCATCCTGGAAAACTACATACTTACCCGTCGCAGCCTCGATCCCGCTTCTCAAGGCAGCCCCTTTGCCACGATTGACGTCGTGCTTCACGACTACATCCAGTTCACCGCCCAAATCCCCATCCATCAACTCCCGCGTACCATCAGTCGAAAAGTCATCCACAACGACGATTTGCACGTCCTCCAGCCCGCAATTGCGGACCGCTGAAACCACGGAAGCAAGCGTCGCAACTTCGTTGAAAACAGGGATAATGATGGATAAAAGTGCCATAGCGAAGACAGACATAACTAGATTCTAGCGAGAATCGCTCCGTGCAAAGTCCTTAGATCTCTAGGCTATCATGTCCACTAATTTCGAGTGGCCCGCGACTTGGAACCCCAAATGCAATGGACATAACCGCTGCCGTCGATAGCCAGATTAGGAACAAACCGGCCCACCGAAAGCACTCAGCCTATTTTTTGCAATTGAACATCCTATTCGTAAACTACGACGACTCGCTCTCAAACAGCATGAGCCACATCGCACCCTATGCGAACGCACTCAGCCAAAGAGGACACTCTTGCACAGTAGCGGTCGTAACGAAGTCACCCAAGCACTCTTTACTCATCGAGACTCCTTTGTTCTCGATACGAAGCTACCAAGAGATCCTCGAAGGAACCGCCCTAGCATTCCCAAACTCAGGCCCGGCAGACATAATCCACGCCTGGACCCCACGCGAAAATGTCAGAAGCTTCGTCGAAGCCTACCTCAAAAAACACAATCAAAGCGCATTGATAATTCATCTCGAAGACAACGAAGACTCTATCCTTGAAAACTACTACCAACAACCAATCGACCAACTTAGATTCCCTCTCCCAAATCAAAACGAACCGGAGTGGAACCAACGACTTTGCCACCCTCTTAAATATCAAAGGTTTTTATGGGAAGCCGATGCCATCACGACAATAACCCCCACACTCGAAAAACTACTCCCCACCCCTAAGCCCACTCTCAACGTATCGCCCATTCTCGACCCGACGCATTTTGCTCCGAACTCCACTCCAAGTGAAACCAGAATAAAGTACGGAATCCCTGAAGAAAAAAAACTGATAGTCTATCCAGGAGGAGTTACCAGCGCCAATCGTGAAGACATAAGAAACTTATATCTCGCAGCCAAACTTGTCACAGAATCGGGAACTCCCTGCATCGTCGCGAAAACGGGCCCCAATTGCCCTGACCTCGAAAACAGCATCGAATTCCAGATCGACGAAATACGAATCGACTTAGGGTACATCGCCTTTACGGAAATCAATAACCTTGTCTACGCCGCAGACCTGCTCGTGCAACCCGCTAAGGATTCCGAATTCAACAGAGATCGTCTTCCCTGTAAAATCCCAGAATTCCTACTTTCCGCTCGTCCAAGCATTCTACCAGACATCTACAAGTCCCTTTTTCGTTCGGATAAAGAATGTGCATTTTTCACAGAAGCTGGAAACCCTAAATCATTAGCAACAGCCTGCCTCGAACTACTCGCAGACAAGGAAAGGTCGAAACAAATAGGAGCAAACGCTCGAACCTTCGCCCTCAAGAAATATTCTCCAGATGCAAACACTACAATTCTGGAAAAATTCTACAGAGCATCACTAAAGCAAAGCAAAGATTCCAAAGCAAAGCCGCTAGAACTGAATGAGGACTTTCGAAGCCGATATCTACAAGCTCAAAAGGCCCTCAAAAAAGCGGAACAAGAAATAGTATCCTTAAACAAGGACATAAGAACCTTTCAATCTGAACGCGAACGGCTGATGACCGAAAACAAATGCCTCTTTCACTCTAGAGACTCGCTTCAAGAGAACATTGACAGAATACGCAACAGCGGATCATGGCATATAACCCAGCCACTACGGTTCATAAGGCGCCATCTAGTCGATCCACTCAAATCGCCCAAACATCCACACCTACCCCCAAAAAAAGGAAACGATTCATCAGAAAAACGCCTTACGAAAGAATTCGAGTGTCCACCTGAAAGCCACCCATGCCATCACAAAGGCTACTACGATTTTACAATACGCCACCAACACAAAGTTAACGCCTATATTTCCGAATTCAAAGAGCGATTCAACAAACTCGAGAACACCCCTACTATCAGTATTTTGCTGCCAACATACAATGTCGACGAGATTTGGCTTCGCAAATGCATAGACTCCGTCACCAATCAAGTTTACCCGAATTGGGAGCTATGCATTGCAGACGACGCCTCGCCTCGACCACATATCAGAGCTACGATAGAGGAGTACCAGAAGCGATTCTTAAATATTAAAGCGTGCTTCCGAAAAACGAATGGCCACATTTCGGCAGCGTCAAACAGCGCATACGAACTCTCAACAGGGGACTACATAGCACTGCTCGACCACGACGATGAAATTCCTCCTCATGCCCTAGCCCAGGTAATCGATACCATAAACACACATCCAACTGCGAAAATAATATATTCCGACGAAGACAAAATAGACGAACGAGGAATTCGCCACGATCCACATTTCAAGACGGACTGGAACTATGATTTTTTCATGGGGTGTAACATGATAAGTCATTTTGGCATATACGAACGAACTGTATTCGAAGAAGCGAAAGGATTTCGAACGGGATTCGAAGGGGCTCAAGACTGGGACTTAGCACTTAGAATCGCAGAAAAAATCGAGGCAAAGGATATCATCCACATTCCAGAAGTACTCTACCACTGGAGATCGATACCCGGTTCTACGGCCTTCAACCTTGGCCAAAAAGAGTACGCATACCTCGCACAAAAGAGAACGATCAAATCCCATTTTGAAAGAATGAAAATCGACGCAGACCTTCAAAGCGTGAGAGGTGTAAACTGGAGAGTGATCTACAAGATTCCAACCCCAGCACCTAAGGTTTGCATAATCATCCCTACGAAAGACAAAGTCGAACTACTACGACCCTGCGTCGAAAGCATACTTATTAAGACGAGCTACCCTAACTTCGAAATACAAATAGTAGACAACGCTTCAACTAAATCTGAGACACAATTTTTCCTTAAACACCTCACCGAAGACCCACGGGTGACTGTAGTTAAAGACCAGGGTAGCTTTAACTATTCGAGAATCAACAATGAAGCGATACTTCGTACCGACTCCACTCTAATCTGCCTCCTGAACAATGACACCGAAGTCATCGATGGAAGTTGGCTTACCGAAATGGTTCGTCACGCAAATCGACCAGAAATAGGCGTTGTAGGAGCAAAGCTGCTTTTCCCCCATCAACACGTACAACACTGTGGTGTCATTATGGGCATATACGACATAGCTGGGCATGCATTCAAATATCTCCACAAGGATGACGACGGACATGTAGGCCGCGCAAAACTTGTCAGTGCCTATTCCGCAGTTACTGGAGCATGCATGCTTTTTAAAAAAGAACATTGGCAACTAATCGGAGGGCTAAACGAGCAACAGCTCGCAGTCTCCTACAATGACATCGATTTCTGTCTACGCCTCGGCCAAAAGGGATTTCGAACACTGCTAACTCCTTTTTCCCAACTTTATCACAACGAGTCCGATTCCAGAGGTCCAATCGAATCAGACCAAGAATTACTCCAGCTCGAAGCCGAGAGCCACTACATGCGAAAAAAGTGGCAAGAAGTGATCGCCGCGGACCCATACTACAACCCCAACTTTACTCGATCCGCGGAAGATTTCAGCTACGCAACCGAATAGAACAATAAAAAGCTCACCTATTCTACTAATAAATCACCAGGCGAGTAGCATAAAATAGGACAATAACCCCAAGGAAGAATGCCGCAATTCACAGCAAGAAAAAAGATATTCATACTAGGAGTCGGCGCACAAAAATCCGGCACCACATGGTTATATGAACAACTCAAAAAGAACCCAAACATCAACATGGGGTTCATGAAAGAATACCACGTTTTCGATGCGTTATTCTCACCCCAGTGTTCTTCTTATCGCGACTCCATAATAGAAACCATAAAAAATAGAATTATAGATAAATCACTAGGAGTCAACTCAGGAGACAACTTAACCAAGCGACTTTCATTCATAGACAACACCGATAACTATTTCGAATATTTCGACTATCTTCATTCTAAGAACCAAGCGATTGAAGCAGTAGGAGATATTACACCTAGCTACTCAATGCTCAGCTCAAACAGCTTCGAATATATTAAAGAAGGACTTGAGTCAAAAGGCTTTACAGTTAAGACAATCTTTTTAATGAGGGATCCCTTCGAGCGAATCTGGTCAATGCTCCGAATGATGAGACAGCTTGAACTAGAAAACGGAATCTCCCCAAGCAGAACCGAATCTGACATCATCGAGGAATTTTCCAAAACGGAAGGATGCGAACTAAGAACGCGATATGAGAACACCGCTAAAAACCTAGAGAAGGCATTTAAGCCAGACTCAATTCACTATGGACTATACGAATCGATGTTCACAACAAAAGGCTACGAAGCGATCTCTGACTTCCTTAACATAGAGCTTTCAGCACCTGACATTGAGACAATAATCAACAAATCCCACCGTAGCGAAAATATACATCACTCAACGATCCAAAGAGTCGTTTCCCACTATCGAGAAACTTATGAATTCGCACTCAACAAATTCGGACGGTTCGCAAAAAGCGTGTGGCACGGCTTTGAGTTCTATTAACCAATAGAAGAACGCATAAACGACTTCCACAGCCATCCCATAGGGCTTAGTTGAAACGCTGATAAAAAGAGGGTGGCTGGCCCGCCGATTCCACCAAGAATCGGCGAGTGAATAAAAGAAAAAGACCAGCCAGGACAAGGCTCTGCGTGCTCGCCCAGCTTTGCAAGTTCATACCTTCTCACGCGACCTCGAAGATCGCGCGCGAGCTCGACCAGGAGAGGTTCGCCCGCAGCTTCACGGCGTGGAGCCACGTCGTGAGCCTGCTCTTCGCCCAGCTTTGCCACAGCATCTCGCTGGCGGACGTGTGCGACACGACGGAGCTGCGCCCCTCCCGTCTGGGCATGCTCCGCGGGGCGAGCGCGCCTTCGCGAAACACGCTGAGCAACGCCAACACCGTAAACGGTACTAAATCTGCCCCCTTGACTTGGCCCAACCGGACGGCGTGAGCGCCGCGCGTTCTCTCTGCGAAAGTTTGCCTAGGTCGGTTTTCAGCAGAGCGGTCAAATATTCCAAGGGCTGGACGTCGAGGCACTGGCAGCTGATGAGGATCGAGTAGAGGATGGCCGCCCGTTTACCGGCTTGGGGATGTCCGACGAAGAGCCAGTTCTTCTTGCCGACTGCCGTCGGCCTGATCGCGTTTTCCATCCCGTTGTTGTCTATCTCCACGCGACCATGCTCGAGGTATGCCGAAAGGTAGCCCCAATGGTTGAGCGAATAGTCGCAGGCTGCGGCGAGTTCGCCAGCTGGCAACTTTCCGTGCCTTACGATCGTCAATACGCGCTTGAGCCGAGCGTGCGCATTGGATGCCTCCTCCTCGCGAAGCTTCTTCGCTTCTTCGTCG
>JBNKSG010000156.1:0-9120 GCA_050297195.1 Opitutaceae bacterium
GCCCTCGTCGAAGACCTGCTCGAACCCTTCACCCTGCTCGCCCGCGAAGAAAACCGCCGCCTCCAGTTCCACGCCCCCAGCAACCCCACCGTAACAGCCTCCGCCTGGGCCATCCGCCAAATCCTACACAACCTCATCGGCAACGCCCTCAAGCACGGCCAGCGCGACATCCACATCGAGCTGCAAGAAAACCAGCAAGCCGTCACCCTCACCATTCAGAACGACCTGAGTTCAACCCCCAACGCCGGCACCGGACTCGGCCTCAAAGCCGCTGAAGCCATCGCCCAACAGCACCCTGGCCTCACCTTGAGCGTCGCCCAAGAGCAAAACCGCTACCAAGCCACCCTTTCTTGGCCTCGCGCGACCGGTGCCGAAAAATCCCCACATTCCTGAAGCCAAAACAGAAAGAAGCTCGTAAAACCCAGCGTCTCCCGCAACACCTGCCGGACAAACCTCGAACTTCCTTTCTTCCAAGTGACCTTCAAAAAAGCCCTCACCGTCGCCCTCACCACCGCTTTCTTGGCAAGCCTCTCCGGCATCGCGGCCGCGCAACAGCTTCAAAGAACCTCTCAACCCAGCGACCAAACCTTCGACAACCGGACAACCAACTACTCACTCAACTTGTCGCAGTTCCTCGAAGTCCCCGGAGTCACAGGCCAAATCGTAATACTCGAATCCGATCTGGGTAACATCCCGTTAGAGATGCTCTCAAATGACGCGCCTAAAACCGTCACCAACTTTTTGAGCTACGTTAACGACAACAGCTTCGACAATAGCATCATCCACAGATCCGTCCCCGGATTCATCATTCAAGGCGGAGGCTTTAAAGCGACCATACCCGTCGATACTGTGCCCGAAAAAAGTGCCGTTGTGAACGAGTACAAACTTTCAAACCTGAGGGGTACAGTAGCCATGGCCAAAATCGGCGGCGACCCCAACAGCGCAACCAATGGTTGGTTCATCAACCTGGCCGACAACTCGGAGAACCTTAACAACCAAAATGGAGGTTTCACCGTATTCGCCAAAGTCATCGGATCCGGCATGGATGTCGCAGATGCAATTGAAAAACTACCAAGATACGATTTCGGAAGCCCATTCGACAATTTTCCACTGGAAAGACTCCTCGGCCAAACCGAAACAGTAAAAGCCGACCTTTTCGTCGAATTCCCTTCAGTCTACGAAGCTGATCTTTTCCCGGGACCAAACTCGACCCACAGCTTCGTCCGCTACACCACTATCAGTTCCTCGAACACCGATGTCGCAACAGTATCCCTTGATAGCATTATTGGCAGCGAACTAACCCTATCTCTCGGACAAGGAATTGTCGGGAGCTCAGACATCACAGTCACCGCGGAAGATCCGAACGGAAACAGCATCGACCTAACATTCACCGTTACCCTCGAAGCCGCTTACGTCACACTGGACACCGAAGTAAAGGACCTCGGGTATCAATCATCCAACTACAACCTAGGCCTCGATTCCAACACCACTTGGCAAGCCGAAAACGTTCCTTCTTGGGTTACCCTTTCAGCAACGTCGGGAGACGGTTCAGAACAACTCACCGTAACCGTAGCTCAAAACGACGGCACGACTCCACGCGAGGCCACCTTCTCTTTCAACGGACAGAATCACACCATCAAACAAGGCAGCGATTTCGACAGCTGGCTCTCGGCTTATTTCTCGGCCAACGAAATAGCCGCCATGACACCGGACTCCTACACAGCGGACTCCGATGGCGACGGCCTCAGCAACCTCGTCGAAAACATCCTCGAACTCGATCCGAGCGACCGCAATTCCCATATCACGAGCCAATTGGAGATCAATGACACGAGCTACAGCCTCATCTACAAACCTTACTCTGAACTCGTAAACTACAGCCTCGAAAGCAGTTCGGACCTCGAAGCATGGACCGAGCTCACACTGACTCCGGAAATCACAACCAGCTCAATTCGTTTCCAGATCCCAGCTGGCAGCTCGCCAAGCGCGTTCTATCAACTCGCAGTGGACAGCGAATATTTCACGCCTCCAGGAAACTAACGCATTTTTCGTTTAGTAAGTCGCTTACTCCAAAACCACAACTCTCTGTGGGAGCGTGCTTGTCACGCGATTTCACGCGTCTAATCAAACGAACATTGCTCTAGAGAGAGTGCTTTCCTGAACCACAGATTTCAGATCGTAAGGATCTTCCGAAACTGAATTTTCGGATGACTTTTCAAGTCTCTTCGGTTCGATCTGTGTCAATCCGTGAAATCTGTGATCAAGAATTGAGTACCAATTCGCCATTCCCAATCCTCGTGCACGTTCTCCATCACTCCGCAGTCCTGGACCTTCGAAGGCAACCTCAACGCTTGGGCTCCGGTTTCCGATACGCCCAGCGCCGCCCCTGGCCAGTCCAATATCACGTTTCCGAACACAAACGACGAGGCACGCTTCTACCGATTCGAACCCATCGCTACAAATGAGGCTGTCCCAACTCCGACAGTACTTTAAGCAATTCGACGGGAGCGAAAGGCTTCGCCAGAAACCCATCGAAGCTTTTCGACATGATCCGCTTCCTCTCAGAAGCTTGAGCGTAAGCCCTTAACTCCGCCACCGGGATCGCCGTATCCATTTTCTTGATTCGTTGGCACGCCTCTACTCCACCCACCTCCGGCATCTTGATGTCCATCAGGACCACGTATCGCTCGTATGAATCCGGCTCACTGAACCACTCCTTCCAACCACCCATGCGTATCCTCAGTGGAACCGTCAAAAAGTCCGAAAAACGCATTCTGTAGTTGCTCCGTAATGACACCTCGCTTGCCGTTCCCAACCGCCAAACCGTCCACCGAACGAATCGCCGCGATTTCCGTAGCGGTGCCCGTCATGAACACTTCGTCCGCCACGTAGAGTAACTCGCGCGGCAAGCTCTCCTCCCGCACTTCATATCCCAGTCGCCGCGCCAGATCGATCGCAATTCCCCGAGTGATGCCCGGCAAGATCGCAGCCGTAATGGGCGGCGTGAAAAGAGCGCCATCCCGAACTACAAAAATGTTCTCTCCCGCACCCTCGCTCAGGTGGCCGGAAACGTCCAGACCGATGCCCTCCGTGTATCCATGACGATGCGCCTCCATGGTAATGAGCTGCGAGGAAAGGTAGTTGCCCCCCGCCTTCGCCATCGTCGGCAAGGTATTCGGAGCCACGCGCGTCCAACTGGATACTCCCACATCCACCCCGCTCTCCAAAGCGTCCTCCCCCAAGTACGCCCCCCACGGAAACGCCGCCACCGTGACCTCCACCGGATCCGCATTCCCATAAACCGTCATCGGCCCATAACCACGAAACGCCAACGGGCGCACATAAGCCGACTTCAACTTGTTGGCAGTAATCACCTCATGGCAAATCCGAGTCAGCTCCTCCTGCCCCAAAGGCATTGTCATTCGATAAATCCGAGCGGAATCGTAAAACCGTTTCAGGTGCTTCTGCAGGCAAAGGTAAACAGGTCCATTAGCCGTATCATAAACGCGAATACCCTCGAATACGGAGGAGCCATAATGCAGAGCATGCGTCATCACGTGCACCGTCGCATCCTTCCAAGGTATCAGTCTACCGCCATGCCAAATAAATTCCGTTTCTTGCATGAGCATTATCTCACCGCTGCAACCTCGGAAGTCAAACGCGCCCCCCCCTTTGAAGCGAACCCCTCGCATCCGCACCTCGGTGAGGCTGCCTCCCGAGATCCGATCACCAACGCAGCATGGCATCCGGACACGAAAAAACCCGCGTGAGCTAAGCTCAACGCGGGTTTCTTTGGCAGCGGGAGTACCCCTACTCCTTTGTTGCTACCTAGTATGTTTATACCCCAAAAAAAATTCTGTAACGAAGCTCGGCTTCGTATCGGTTGTACCTCTCGGTTGGCCGATGGGAGAAATATACGGGATTTCTCCCATATTGTGAAATACTTAGAACCACTAGCACCTATAGCCAAATCCTATAGTTAGAAATTCATTCCAGTAACCCCTTCTTCTTCTGATACTTACAACTTCTCAGCCCCAACCAATCCGCCGAAAAAAACCGTTTTTTTACAAATAAAAAGAAGTTCTTTCGGACTGCTCCCTCTCCATCCTCCGCTCACGACCCAAAAATCAGGCTCACCCGGGCCGCTTCAGCCGATCAACACCCCCAACCGATGCACCTCCATCTGGGACCGCGACGAGCGTCCAAAGCGTTTCCGCGACTCGCCCACCATTACTCACGCCACAGCTCTACCACAACGAAGCCCAGCTTTGCCGACGGGAGAAATTTGAACACGAAAAAGCCCGCCAGAGCTAAGCTCTGCGCGGGCCTCTTTGATAGCAGGAGTACCCCTACTCCTATGTCGCTATCGTGTGTATGTTTATACCCCAAAAATTCTGTAACGAAGCTCGGCTTCGTATCGGTTGTGCCTCTCGGTTGGCCGATGGAAGAACTATACGATATTTCTCCCATAATTGGAAATACTTGATTCCACTAGCACCGATAGGTTTTCCCTATACCTCGAAATTCGTTTCTTAAACAACTATGCATCTGCAACTTACGCAGTCCTCGATCTTCAAATCCCACCCGCAAAAAAGTTTCAAAAGCCTACTTTTTCCCATAGCGCTTCCTCACCCCTTTCGCGTACAGCATGACCGGGACGATTACCAGGACCGCGATCAGCCCCAAAATCCCCACGTAACTCGCCTCCATCGCGTCCAGCCGCGTCAGTTCCGCAGCCAACTCCGTGTTGGCCTCGGCCGCGATCGCGATCTTGCCCACCGCCGCCTCCCGAGCTACCGCGAAGCCAGCCGCCAGAGCCGTATCGCCCCCCAGGGCCGACAGGCTTGCAATGGCGTTCCATCCGACTGCCGACGAACCGAATGCGACCGCGCCCCAAGCGATCATTCCTAAGCTAATCGCCCCCACGCTGATCGCCCCCACGCTCAGAAAACCGACCGAGACAATTCCCACGCATACCGGAGCAACCACAAACCCTCCCCACGCAAACAACAAGCCATAGGCCTTCTCGCCCGCCGCGATCCAACCCATCACTGGCTTGTCTCCCTCCTCGGGCGCCGCAAAGCGCACATACACCAGCGGCACGCCAAACAGCTTCCAACGACTCTTGTACTCCCGCGACTTGGACCCGACTTGATCTCGCTCGTCCCTAAAACGATCCGGATGGGCTAGGCGTTCCTCCGCCCTCAAAACTCGCGAGTAAGCAAACATTCGATACGTCATCCAACAGTACAACGCAGTCGTGGCCACCACGACCGCTTGCGCCGCGACCGAATAGTATCCACTGAGCTCATACGACCGACTCGCCAACGCCAACAGCGAATACGTCACGCCCACGTAAGCGCCTGCCACCATGAAAAACAAAACAACCATGCGGATCGTATTGTACTTCTCCCGCTGCGTACGCGATTGATCCAAGCTTGCCCGCAGGGCGAACACGCTGCTGATCACTCCAGAAAACGTCCCGAGAAAAGCGACCACGCTGGCCCACTTCGCCCACATCCCGAGCTTGGCTGCGACCACCCCTGCTCCGGCTGCCTTGGCTGGCGGAGCCAAGGCCGGAAGCGCCGCCAGTACTCCCAAAGTGAATACGCGACCAGGAGAACTGCGAACCAGAGACTCTTCCACAAAGCTCATCATGCGCTCCTGCAACATCTTGCGCCCGCGCGACAAACGCTGCTTCACCGCGCTCTCCGAAAGCTCCAGCTCGTAAGCGACATGCTCGATCGACCGATGCTCGCGATAATAAAGCACCAACGGTTCACGATAGTTTTCCGGCACTCGTTCCAACGCCTTCCAAAGCAAGGCCTGCTCCTCTTCCCTCATTGCTGAATCCTCCACTCGCTCCGCTTCCGATTCTATACGTTCCAATTCTTCCCCACCCTCGGCTTCATGCACCGGCTGACGGGCATCCTTGCGGCGACGGTGGCTGATCTTGAATCGCAAGATTCCACACAGCCAAGACTTCAGCTTCTCCGGCTCGCGCAAAGAGCTCAGCTTCTTCCACGCCTCGATAAACGCTTCCTGGGCCACCTCCTCGCTAACGCTCAAATTGCCCAGCGACGAATAAGCCACCGAACACAGCAAACTCTGATAGCGGGTAACGACTTTGCCGAAGGCCTGCCGATCTCCCCCAAGGCTCGCGAGCACCAAAGCCTCATCGCTCGGCTCATCTAGTACAGGAATGTTTTTTTCAAATTTCATGATCTTATACAGAGCAGTGCCGGCTTTCCCCAACAAGGTGACAAGAAATCTGAAAAAAACAAAAAATCTCCGTCCCTCCCCAAAAAAGAACCAAAAGCCAATGCCGCGGAAATTGCTGTTCAGCTAAAAATGCGAAACGCAGGGGTTGTAGGGCTGGCGCTCGCGCCAAGCCGCAGTGCAGGAGGCATACTACGAGGGAATTGCGGCATGCCGCGAGCGGCAGCCCTACATAAAGTTCCTCAGCCGGATCTAAGAACATCCCACCGCAAAAGGGTGATGAACCAAAAAAGAACCAAAAGTCTGTCACCTTTCCGCCCCCCAGAACCACTTATCCAGTGAACACCAAACGCTCGAGCCCATGGCGTCGAGCAAACGAAACCTAATTCCGGAGAACACGAACATGAATTCGCTCAAATCACTCATCGCCACCCTCAGCCTCATCGCCACTGCAGCCACCGCTTCCGCAGCCCCTCAGCTCGTCGACGACTTCAGCGACCCCACGCGAAATAACCTCAATACCGAACGCCTCTTCCTCGACGACACCTCCGCCGGCGGAAAGACCAGCGCTCACTACCAGATTGAAAACGGCACCCTTTCCGCTTCAGGCGAAATCGCTCCACCACGCGGACAACCGGGCTGGGCCAGCGCCGTCTTCCTCCTGGAAGCCAGCGGACAGCCCCAAGACCTCAGCCAATACGACGGCATCCGCCTGAAGATCCGCATCAATAAAGGAAACGTATCCATTTCCGCAAACAGCGCGGAAGTCACCAATTTCGACTACCACGCCGCTCCGATTGCCCGCAAGGCTGGCAACGACTTCCAAGACGTGAAGATCCCCTTCTCCAGCATGCGTCGCGCTTGGTCCGAACAAACCCAACTCAATACCGCAACCATCGCGAGCCTCAGCCTCATCGCCTACGACATGCAACCCGGCACCTTCGACTTCGAAGTCGAGGAAATCGCATTCTACTAAGCGTAACCGTATTTCTAATACAGATACCTAAGACCTGGGAAGCGGCCTTCGCTCGTCCGCCATAGCTTTCAAAGCGACGGCCGGAGTGCCGCGATACCAAGCCGCTTCCCCACCAACCCACTCACGCCATGCAAGCACCTGCCGACAGCACCCGACTCCATTACCTCGACGCCGTACGCGCCTTCGCGCTCCTGCTCGGCATCGTCTTTCACGCCAGCCTGTCCTTCACCCCCATGTTCATTGGCTGGGCCGTCATGGACATATCCACCAGCCCCCTCATTTCCGTCTTCCTGCTCGTCAGCCACTCCTTCCGCATGGAGCTCTTCTTCCTCATCGCCGGCTTCTTCAGCAACATGACTTTCCACAACCGCGGCTTCACCCCATTCGCCCGATCGCGCCTCACCCGCATCGCCATCCCCTTCATCATCGGTTGGTTCCTGCTCCGCCCCCTCCTCGTAAGTGGCTGGGCCATGGGAGCGGCTAGCCTGCGCGGAGAGGTCGACATCCTAGCCGGCCTCAAAGCAGGGTTCCAATCTCTGAATACACTTCCCGCAGGCCTATTTGTCGGAACCCACCTTTGGTTCCTCTACTACATTCTCATCATCACCGCCGCCACCCTCGCCGTTCGTCGCCTGATCGCCACCTCCCCGAGCCTGCATTCATTCCTGGCATCCTGCGTCGACCAAAGCGCGAAACGCCTCGCCCAGTCCAAGCCCTGTCTGCTACTGCTCGCCCTACCCATCACTTATGGACTCTGGTTCATGAGTCATTGGGGAATGGATACACCCGACAAGGCCCTCATCCCTCACCTACCCACCTTTGCCATTTACGGAGGCTTCTTCGCCTTCGGCTGGATCCTGCACCGCCAAAAGTCGCTTCTCGACACCCTGAGCCGACTCAGCTGGCCCCGCGTCGTCAACTGCCTTGGAGCCATCGCCGCCCTCATCGCCCTATCCAAATTCGAAAGCGACTATACCCACGAACACTTCGTCCTCTTAAAATCCGGTTACGCCTTCGCCTACGCCTACACGATGCTGGCCCTCATCTTTCTCACCATCGGGCTCTTCAAGAAATACTGCGACCGGCCCAATCGAATCACGCGCTACATCGCCGACTCCTCCTACTGGCTCTACCTCGTCCACCTGCCCCTCGTCCTTTGGCTGCAAGTCGCATTCGCCGAACTGCCGTTCCATTGGTCGTTCAAGCTCGCCGCCATCACGGTCATCACCATCGGACTCTCGCTCCTCGTCTACGACCTCCTCATCCGCCCCACATTCATCGGAAAAATCCTAAACGGCTCCCGCAAAAATTCCTACCTGCTCACTTCCGCCCGCAAAGTCCCCAACAACCCCACTCCCAAAATCGCAACCTAACCCAAGCACCCAGCAACCAATTCCCTAACGTAGCGCGGTACCGACCGCAGGGACATCACCCACTTTAGCCCGCGACCACACTGCAAGCTCTCCTCTGCACCATCGCCCAACACGCGCCATTTCGCCACCCCTCACCTCACAACTCACAACTCACAATTCATTCTTCACCCAACACCCGCGCAATCGGAACATCAACGTTGTCATCGTTTTTGCACCACGTTTCCCAATTCCCCCCTTCGCGATCTTCCCCCGCTTCGCGGTAAACAAACCCCAACACACTTCAGCCTATACCCTATACCCAAAACCCAATACCCAACCCCCTCCCAGACACAACGAAGCCCGCGCCGAGCTAAGCTCAACGCGGGCTTTTTTTGATAGCGGGACTACCCCTAATCCCTAGATGCTATCTCTTTTGTATGTTACCCCCAAAAATCGTAAGTCAGGTGGCGCGGCTCGTCCCGAGACGACCTCCCCGACAGGCGGCTTAGTAAGCGCGCTTCTTCGTTTCCAGAGCGGCCATGGTGGCAAGCCCTGCGGCGACGAGGCCAGCTGCGG
>JBNKSG010000157.1:0-9082 GCA_050297195.1 Opitutaceae bacterium
CGAAGATGCGAAGGTGGTGGCCTTCAAGAACCAGACGGCTTGATTATCTTTGCACCTCACCTGCAGGCGGGGTTCGGGCCTATTCTAGAGTTCGTTTAGAGAGGCACGCCTGAGCGACTTGAGCACTGTGACGTTTTCGAGGGAGTTTCTATTCCTGGTCAACGCTCTCGACTGTGAGGGGGCTGCGGATCGGCTACGATATCTCGATAGCCTTTTGGCTGAACCCTTCGATTGGGCCCTTGTTCGGAAGCTATTGTCGAGGCATCGGGTCCTCGCCTTGTTCGTTTTCAATTTACGAAGCGCCGGTCTGTGGGAGGCGGTGCCCGACTGCGAAAGAACTTTTTTGGAAGGGGATCTCCGTGCGAATCAATTGCGACAGCTCGGAGCGATTAGGGAACTGATTGAAGTCACGGAGGCTTTGGAGAGCAAAGACTTGGAGGTACTCTGTTTGAAGGGGCCAGTCTTAGGGGTTCTTCTGCATAAAGACCCTCTCCTGCGCCATTATTCGGATCTCGATTTGTTTGTTCGTTGCGCTGATATTCCGAGAGCTGTCTCGGTTTTGATTGGTTTGGGTTTCCGTTTGTTAGATCTACAGGATATTCATTTGCGAACCTCCGCAGATCCGGTTTGGAAGCATCTCTACCACCTTCACCTCGTGCGAGGTCAGCTATCTATTGAGTTGCATTGGAGGCTCTCTAGAAATGATCGGCTGATGGGGATATCCCTCGAATCGCTATTTGCGGAAAAGCAAGGTGTTATCCTGGGAGGAACTGTTTTGAACACCCTCGGCAATCGGCATCTGAGTGATTACATCGCGCTTCATGGAGCGTCTCATTGCTGGAATCGATTGAAGTGGCTCCACGATGCAAAATCGCATCGCCGCTTGTTTGGAGGCACGCGAGTTGAAACCGATCAGCTGAAAGCGTTCACGCTTGGGCAAACGCTGTGCGATCATCTATGGCCGGAAAAGCCCCATGAGCACCTCCATCTACCTCAAAACACGATCGAAGCACTTTGCGTGCGCCAAATTCTATCTTTAGAGGACTATCCAAGAACCTTGGCCAATATGTATAGAAGAACGCGTGTTCTCTTTCATTTGTATCCGAGCTTCAGGGCTAAATTAGCGTACCTAGGCGGACTTCTCGTTTGGCCACAGGCCTATGAAAAAGTCCGCTTTCCGCGATCACTTGCTTTCCTGTACTATTTATTAGGGCCCATTTTATGGGCCAAGTCGCAGTTGCAAATGGCTGCGAGGAAAAAAAAAGACAAAAAACAGTTATAGCTAAGGGGGCGACTGCGGGGCATGCCACCCTCGGTGGCCCCACGTTTTGCTTACCCCTTGTTGCTATCGCTGATGGAGCGAACTTCTCGCTATCGTTTTAGTGACTAGCGAAAGATGATAAAAACATTTTTTTGGTACGACGTTGCCGCGAGGGGCGTGTTCGGAGAATCCGCGCCACCTCTTGCATTCTGAGTGAAGTCCGTATCAGCTCGCAGTGTTCGTTTGCTTTTTCGCCGTTTCCACGAAATGCAGGACGAAGCAGAGGAACAAGCCGAAGAAACCGCCCAGCATTCCAGCTGCGATGACGATGAGAGCTCGTTTGGGACGCACGCGGATCTCAGGTACAACCGCTGGATCGATCACCTTGAAGGCATAGTCTTCTTTGGCGTTAGCCAGCATAGCGTTCTTGGTTTGGCTTTCGATCAAGCCGTAGAGAGACTCTTTGATTTCCAGGACTCGCGTTTCAGTGATTTGCTTGTTCAGGTATTCGAGGTTCTTTTGAGCTTCTATTTTTGCCTGCTCGCGCAAGTGAGCGTTGAGGCGATCTGCCAATCGGTTGGTCCAGTCGGCAGCGAGTTGTGGATCCTGTAACTCTACGGCGAGGGTAACGATGCCTGTTTTCTTGTCCTCCGAGATGCTGAGGCATCCCTTAGTGAAGCGCTCGTAGGTTTCAAGCGTTGTAGGACGGTTGTTGTCTTGTCTCCGTTCGCTGGATACGGTCCAGGATTTTGTTTCTTCGTCCCATTCGTCAGCGAATATCGCTTTTTGTACAGCTTCTGTCTCGATGAAAGGCATGAGGAACTGGCGAGACTTCAGAGTGGCGATAGCCGTTTCGGTGGAGCCTCCTCCGCCGACGTTAATTCCGGCCATGGAGGCCAGTCCACCGAACTGACCTGCCAAAGCCGCTAGCCCGCCTCCGCCTTGTTTCTCGGAGTTCGGTACGAGGGTGGCTTCGCCTCGGAAGATCTCTGGTTGATTGAGGGCGTAGAAGATGCCGATGACGGCGAAAAGGGGGCCGAAGGTCAGCCACGGCCACTTGCGCTCCCAAACGATGTTCCAGAGGTCGATAAGAGAGAGTTCGTCCTCTTCGGGAGGGTAAGGGTATTGTGGATATGGTGGAGGAGTTGAATCGGGCATTTGATAGAAGATTTTTAAACCGCTGAGAACGCAGAGGACGCGGAGTTTTTTCTAGAGATTGTTTACGAGGCGTTTGATGTCTTGTTTCATCTGTAGGACGTTAAAGTTCAAAAGGTAACCTAGGTTCAGACTCGATAGCTTTAGATAGGTTAATAGTTGGGCTGAGTGAATGTCATTCAATTTGTCTACTACTTTGAGTTCCAATATGATTTTGGACTCAACCAGGATGTCCAAGCGGTAGCCCTCATCGAGTTCTAGGCCCTTGTACGTTATCGGTTGGACCTTTTGTCTTTCGGTTTTTATCCCGCGAAGAGTCAACTCGTGTACCAAGCATCGCTCGTAGGTTGACTCTAGCAGTCCGGGGCCAAGTTCCTTGTGCACCTCAATGGCACTTCCAAGGATTTGAGAAGTAAGTTCTTTGGTATCCATTCTCTGCGGACTCCGCGTACTCTGCGGTTAATTAGAACGAATTGATGGCGGCGGCGCCGAGGGCGATTTGGTAGAAGATTTGGCTGGTGGTGGTCCAGAGCTTGAGTGGCGCTACACGATCCACGTCGATGGGCACTACAACGGTATCGCCAGCTTCGATTATCGTTCCGCCTTTCGGGAAGAAGCGGGAGCGTTTGTCTGTGACGACCTGACCATTGGCTCTTACGATATAGATTTGTTTCTTGTCGGCCTTTTTGGTGAGACCGCCGGAAAGGTTGATATAGTCGAAATGGCTGAGGCCGTCTTGATAGAGGTGAGAGGTCGGGTAGTTGACACTGCCGATGATGGTAACGGCTTCAGGGCGTTGCTTGATGATTAGTTGATCGCCGTTGATGACAGTGATGTCTTCCATCCCGTCTAGGATGTCGGGAAGGTTGATTACGAGACGCCCCGCAGCTTGGGTGTTTTCCAGCTGGTCTAAGAGGGATTGGGCGGTCTCAACGCTGTCTAGGCTGATTGCGTCGCTTTGTATCGAAGCGGCGGCGATGTCGCTGCTGAGGCGCTCGCGCAGTTTCTCCAAGTTTGCGGCCTCCGACTGGCGTAAGCTTTCGCGCAGAAAGATGGCGGACTCCGGGTGGGCCAAGTGGGTGAGGCCTCCCGCTCTCTCGATGACTTGGGAAAGCTTCTCTCCGCGTTCCACCACGTAGGTTCCCGGGAATTTGACCTCACCGCTGATGACAACCGTTTCTTGATCGGTCCATTCCGGAACACGTTTGATGTTGAGTTGGTCGAACTCTTGCAGGGCGATGTCTTGTTGTCCGGCGTTGTCGCGCAGAGAGCCCGCCAGACTTACAGGAATGAGAAGAGAGTCACGGTTGGTTTTGTTGTTGTCCTGGTAGCGAACGAGTTCGGCTTGTAGGGTGTAGGCGTCCTCGGTGAAACCGCCAGCGGCTCGTACGAGATCAGACACGTTCATAGAGCGATCGAGTGGGTATTCGCCTGGGTGGCGCACGCGACCGGCAATGCGGACTACCTTTTGTGGGTTCTCGCTAGTGCTTTGGGCTTTCAGGCGTGCTACGATTTCGCCTAAGCCTTCTCGAGCTTCGGTAGCTTCGTGTAATTTCAGTTTCTTCCCGTTCTCATCGATGTTCTCTCTCTCTACTGGGGTGGCGTCGAAAACCATGATGCGGTCTTTAGGCTCCAGCAGCAGGTCGTGCTTGCTGTCTTTTTGCAGGAAGAGTTGCTCCAGGCTGAAGGAACGCGTGGTGGTGACGCCGGTGATTGGGTTTCTGGATACGACCAAGGCGTAGTCGAGATCCGCGGTGGGGAGGAGCTGTTCCACGTGGGGAATGATGCTGGAGACCCGTTGGCCTTCAGTCCAAGCGTAGTCGCCGGGACGTTCGACGGCTCCCTGCAGGCGAACGAAATTTTCCACACGGTCAAGAGCCGAGAAAATACGGATGATGTCGCCGTTTTCAACGAGACCAGAGCGTTGTCCGATGGCGCTGAGGTCTACGTCGATAAGTTCCTTCAGGCCGCTGGAAGTAATGCGTTCGATTTGCGAGATGGAAGGGTATGCCTTGGGCGTGAGCCCGCCGGCCATCTCGAAGATCCGTTGGATGCTGGTGTCCTCTTTGATTTCGTAAATAGCAGGGCGTCTCACTTCGCCAGCGATTCCGACGAGGGTGCCGACGGGTGGGACGAAGATGACGTCGCCGGGTTGTAGGCGAGCGTCGGAAGAGGTGTCGCCATCGAGCAAGAGCTCATAGAGGTCGAGGGTCGCCACGATTTCGCCAGCCCGCTTGAGCTGGATGTTGCGCAGGGATCCGATGGGACGGATGCCGCCGCTCACGAAGAGGGCGTTGGTCATAGTGGAGAGGGAGGAGACGGTGTAAGCTCCGGGGCGGTTGACGTCGCCCAGCATGAAGATGCGCATGGAACGGAGCTCGCCGAGGCTGACGAAGGCTTCGACCCCAATTTTCTGTTCTTTGACGCGTTCGACGATCGTGGTCTTTAGCTCGTTGAAGCTTTGTCCGGCCACTGGCATGGGGCCGAGATCGGGGATCTGCAGCACGCCATCTCGCGATACGTAGAGGTCATAGGAGGCGGCTTCCTTGCCAAAAAACTGGATGCGGACCTGATCGCCGGGACCGATCACGTAATCGACAGGTATAGGGATTTCGGTGACGGGGGCGAAGGTGGTGGGAGAGCCTTCGAAGAGGTCGTAGCCAAACTGCTTGAGCTCGTCTTTGACAACCTTGGTTTCGCTTTTCTCTTCATCGTCGGCCAGCTTGTCTGCAGAGTCGAATTGCTCCTCTACTTGCTCGTCGCCTTCCTTGTCTTCGGCTTCGCCTTTCTTGACGACCTCCGGCGTTTCCAGGGCTTGGCTGGTGGTGCCGCTGGACTGCTGGGATTGGTACTTTCGCAGCTCGTCCATGGCTTGGGCTCGCAGGGGAGCAGGCAGGGAATTGAGCTTAGCTTGCTGCTCGGCAGAGATCGTTTGAGCGTGCGAAGCGGTGACCGCCGATAGCGCGAGGGCGAGTAGTAGGAGTGGATTGAGCAACTTCATGGGAAAGGGTGAAGGGAATGCGAAGATGGGAAAATTGGAAGTTCGAAAATGGAGTTATTTTACAACTGAGTTGAGCGCAACCTCGATCCGCCTTCGCACCTTGGCTACGGCGTGACTAGAGATCGCGAAGGACGCAAAGTTTTTTTAATCGCGAACGGTGCGTACCGAGCACTTTGTGCGACACTTGAGGAGAAACTCGATGAAACAATGGGGGATTGTTAGCCGCTGAGGACGCGGAGAGCGCGGAGGTTTTGTAAATTTGTGGGGAGGATTTTTATTCGAATAGTATAGGAGCTCCTCCTTTGCGTCCTCGAGCAGAGCGTAAGCTCTATTCTTTCAATGTGATTTTATCAGCTCAAGGGCTGCTTGGCCCCCGTTTACTTGGTTTGGGTCTATGCGTTGATCGAGGGTGGCGAGTTTGCCTTCCTCCAAGGGTCCGATGAATGAATTGGGGTGGCCGATTTCTTTAGCGGGTGCAGTGCGTTTGGCCGCGGATGAACGCAAATTTTCTGAGAAGTATCATGGGAAGGTCTGATGACCTTTTTGCGAAGGGCAGTCTGATGACTGCTGGCACTTTTTGATGGGATGCTGCATCGCGGATGGGTTTTAAATGAGGCGTTCGTCAAATGCCCCAATCTATGGGGTCTTTGAGGTAGACATTCCTGTAGGCAACAACGGTGCTTGGCGGCGAGCGTGAGAGCTGTTGTTTCGTTTCCTCGGCTTGCTTTTCGAGCTCTTGCTGCATGCGATCGTGTGCAGCACGGTCTTCATCGCTTTTCTTTGCTGCTGCAAAGCTATCCGACGGGCTGTACGACGCGTGGTC
This sequence comes from Opitutaceae bacterium, assembly GCA_050297195.1. Classification (GTDB taxonomy): domain Bacteria; phylum Verrucomicrobiota; class Verrucomicrobiia; order Opitutales; family Opitutaceae; genus Pelagicoccus. The sequence goes on from JBNKSG010000157.1 coordinate 6,241, forward strand.
TTCATCAGCAATATCTCGGTCGAAGCGGATGAGGTGCAATCGAGGAAACTCATAGCGCCATGAGCAACCTTGCTCCTTCAGCAAATGAAAAATGAATTCGTAGAGTGAAGTAAAGTCTGCACGGTTTGCGACAAAGGCGGACCCCATGTAGAAATCCATGCAGTCGCAATTCATCGCTCTTGTGACTGGATCTTGGCTGGGGTCTGGGTTCCCTTCATCGTAGAGTTCCGAAATGAAGCTGGCAGCCCCTCGAAAACTCCCGATGTCGATGAGCCGTCCGTCGGCATGAATCACGTCGTGGTTGTCGCTGAAAATGTCCCACAGCGCGTAGCCCAGAAGCCTTCCGCACTCTTCCAGAGGCTTGATGGGACTTTCATACCAATCTGAAAGCACATCCTCGAGAGTGGGTGGCGGTTTGGCTGGTTGCTCGCGCCTTTTCGAAAGTCGTTCAATGTTTTCGTGGAAAGCGATTCGCTCCGCCAACACCATTTCGTGGGTTGGGTGGGCGATACGGACCCATGATGATCTTTCCCACCCAGTGGGCGCAAGTGTTTCGACTAGATGAGGGTCCTGAAGTCCGCGTGGAAACAGGGTTGCGAAAAATGCGTAGCATTCCTCGTCGGTAAGCCTGTTTTCGAATTCTCCCATGGATTGTGACTTTCCTGTTGTCAGTCTAAAGTAGTTTCCCTTAGCGAGTCGTTCGCGGAGGCATCACCAAGACGCCCGTGGAGCGGCCGTTCTATCCGATGCGACTTAACAAAAAAAAGGGCGATATTCGCTGCTTGCTTCATGTCCTCATTGATTCGTCTCTACGAACCTGGCGTTCTCGAGCGCAGCCCCTCGACGGTACTCGGGATCAATGACGGGCGATTGGTCGCCGAGTTCGCAGAGGGATTTCCAATTTTTAATCAGCGATTTTCAATTCGATCAGAATGAAGTGACGATCGACAAGTGTCCTCCGAAGTCCGAATGGCTCTCGCCGGTAACCTGATTCTCTTCGCTAATCCAACGGATTCCAGCGTTCAGGCTGGCTCCGCGACCCGTCCAAATCTTCAATATTCCATCTTCCATCTTCAATTCCGTGAAGAATTCCACGGATTGTCCTTCCACGGGATCGATGGTTACGGAATTGGGTCCGCGACTGTCGCGGTTGAGCGAGTAGTTGAGGAGTTTTGCTCCCCAGAGGTTGCCGTTCTCTTGCACGATGAAGCCGCCGATCGAACGCATCACGCCATCGCCGTCCATGGCGTGCCCGATGGCTCGGCCCTTGCGGCGGTAGCCGGTGCGGTAGATGCCGTGGTTGTAGGCGGTGTTGAAGTCACGCGAGGGCGTGGGGTCACGGCGAAGGTAGCCAGCTCGGGTGTCGGCCCATTCGAAGTAGGCGCGCCAAGTCGCTCCGGATCCGGAGAGTTCGCCCCAAGTTTCGATCCCACCCATGATCATGTTGGCGTCGGGTAGAAAGGTCTCCTCGTCTTCGCCGATGATTTGGAAGTAGTGGGCTACGTTCCAGCCTGGGATACGAAGGCGGTAGTCGATGCCTGCAAGCTGGTTCCCGGGTTCGTTTTCTGCGGTAACTCCATTGACGCGGTTGTCTTCGCCAAGCAGCAGCATCTTAAAGGTATCCAATCCGGCTGGACGTCCGTCTCCTGCCCACTGAGCTGTGCGGCTGAGACCGATGTCGAGGTTGTTCCAGCCGAAGGGTGAAAAATCGATACGCATGCCGAAGAGGCGAGCGTCAGAGCCGGGTCGATCCCCTTCGTCGTTGTCGAGCTGCCCCATGAAGGTAGTAAAGGTCCAAGGACCGATCCAGTGGAGCCATTTGTGCTCGAACGGATCGGGCGAGATGCGAGTAAGGGAGAGTGCTGGCACAGGGCGGGCGTTGTTGGAGAGGATGAGCGAGCCGTCCCAGCCGGGCCCCCACCAGCGATCGACTTGGTCGATGCCAAACGACCAGTTGCCGAGAGCCACGGCGAGATAGGTCCCGTCAAGGCGAATGTCGTCTCCATCCTGTGGATTGTCTGCGTAGGTAAGGCTGATGTTGCCTGCGAACCATTCGCTGAGCCACGCTTGGGAAAGGGAGGATTCAAACTGTTCGCGCGGCTGCGAGCCAAACGAGCGGAAGGGGAGTGTGTCGGACGCAAGAGAAAGCGATACTTCGGCAGTCCTGAATCCTAATTCACTCTCGTTGTCGTAGAGAGCTCCCATCCTGTTTTGGGAATCTGCCAATTTTCCATCTTCAATATTCAATCCACCTAGCAGGCTTCGCCCGAGGGGGAAGGGCCAAGTCAGCACGGCGCTCTCGATGGCCCCGTTGTCGCGAAGTAGCTGCATGTCGTGCCGGCTCGTGACCGAATCGGATTCGATGCGAGGTGAGGCCAGGGCGTTTGTGGCGAGGGCTATGGAGATGGTGGCGAGAGGGAGTAGCTTTTGCATTTGAAGGCTTTTCTTAAAAAGCGAAGAGCGCGGAGTGCCGAGCGAAGTGACACTTGAGGAATAAAATGACGAAACACGCAAAGTTTTTTAACCGCGACGGAGCACTGCGGAGATGGCGTAGCAAAGGCGCGTACCGAGCACTTTGTGCGACACTTGAGAAGTAGGGCGACGAAACTATCCCGCTAAAGGGGAAGGGGTGGTTTTGTTGAGGCTTGGCCGGGCGAGGCTTTTGACGCTTGACGGGTATATATGATTGGTATATATCAATCGCCATGAAAGCAGCCAAGATCTTCATGAACGGCCGTAGCCAAGCGGTTCGTTTGCCCAAGGAATTTCGTTTCGAGGGGAGTAGCGTTTTTTTGAAGCGAGTCGGCAAGTCGGTTGTTATCGTGCCTGAGCCGGGAGGCTG
>JBNKSG010000158.1:0-9006 GCA_050297195.1 Opitutaceae bacterium
GGGCCGAATTCGCGCTCGGCCCAGTTGCACAGTGCGCGTGCGCTGCCCCGGCGTCGGTGAGGCTCGCCGGCGCACGGAGACGGCGAGGGGTGGGGCGACGGCTCACCGGCGGCGACGAGCGACGGCGCGGGCGCGGCGACGGCCGACGGGGTGGCGCGGCGACGGGGTAGACGGCGACGGCGTCGGGTAGACGCGACGGGGTGGCGGCGGCGTCCGGACAGCGGCGGTCGGGAGCCGGGCGGCGCGAGCGAGGCGACGGCGCGGGCGACGGCGACGCGCTGTTGCTGACCGCCGGAAAGTTGGTGTGGGTAGTGGTTTTGGCGGTGGGACATCTGGACTTTTTCGAGGGCTTCGAGCACGCGGGTTTTGCGTTCGGCTGCTTTGAGGCCGCGATAGACGAGTGGGAGCTCGACGTTTTCGTAGACGGTGAGGTCGCCGATAAGGTTGAAGGACTGGAAGATGAAGCCGACATCCAGGTTTCGGATACGGGAGCGTTCGTTGTTGTTGAGCGAGGCGACTTCCTTGCCTGCGAGGGAGTAGGAGCCGGAGGAGGGGGAATCGAGCAGTCCTAGGATGGAGAGCAGGGTAGACTTGCCGCAGCCGGAGGGGCCGGAGATGGAGAGGAACTCGCCTTCCATGATGTCGAGGTTGATGCCGGAGAGGGCGTGGGTTTCGATCTCGTCGGTGAGGAATACTTTGGAGATGTCGGAGAGGTGGATGAGAGCGTTGGTATTCATTGTGTGGATATTGGTTTTTTGGAATTTGTTATGTGCGCGAAGGAGCGCGAATTGGTTAGTGGATGAGAGAGAGCGGGCGGTGGGCTGTTTGTTTTTTACCGCAGATGGACGCGGATGTTTTTTTGGTTTTTGAGAGGGTTGTGGCGCAAGGGCATCGCTCTGATGAGCGAGGTGGCGTTGGTTTGAGGAGGGGGGATTGATTTTGGTGTTGAGAGGGGATCGGGTTGTTGCGGTCGCGGGCTTCCGTCTACGCCGTGACGAGAAAGCTCCGCGCTACGGGGGGTTATTGGATGCGGATTTTGTCGTAGTCGTCCCAGTCGGACATGTCGGAGAGGATGACGCGGTCGCCGGGGTTGAGGCCTTCGACGACTTCGATTTGGCTGACGGAGGCTTTGCCGTAGGTGATGGGGACGCGCAGGGCGATGTCGGAGTCGGCGGCGAGCTTGAAGATGGTCATCTGGGACTCGGGGCGGGAGGAGGCGGGGCGCTTGACCTTGACGACGTTGGCGAGGCGTTCGAATTCGACGACGCCTTCGACGGTGAGGTCTGGGCGAGCTCCGTCGGGAAGGTCTTCGGTGAACTGGATGTCGACGGCGACGGTTCCGTTTTCGACGTTGGGGTCGACGCGGGAGATTTGGCCGCGTACTTTTCCGTTGCGGGTGTCGACGATGGCGGTGAGTCCGATCATGAGGTCCTTGGCATTGATTTCGGCGATGCGTACGACGGCTTTGAGGTTCTTGGGGTCTGCGACCTGGGATAGGTTTTGGCCGATGCCCACTTGCATACCCTCTTCGACCGTTTGCTTTTGCAATACTCCGGCTACTCCGGCTACTACGGTAAGGCCGTCGTATTGGTCTTGCAGAAGGTCGAATCGGGCTTTGGCTTGGTTAACCGAGGCTTTTCGCGCAGACAACTGGGTATCCAAATTCTTCTGACTGAACTCGAGGCGTTGGCGCTCGATGTCGAGTCGGGTGGTGAGCTGTTCGTGGCGGAGCAGGGAGCGTCGCATTTGCAGGTCGGAAACGAGGCCTTCCTTGTTGAGCTCGGTATCGATCTCGGCGTCGAGGGCGGCTTCCTTTTGCTGGGCCTCGAGCTGGGCGAGGTTGGCTCGGAGTTGGAGGATGTTGCTTTGCAGCTGGACGTCGTAGGTGAGGAAGTCGGCTTGGGCGGCTTCGAAGGAGAGGCGGGCGTCGAGGGCTTGTTGCTCGAGGGTGGGATTGCTGAGCTCCATGATGGGGGTCTCGGGCTCGACCCAGGCTCCGGGGCGCACGAGGATGCGTTCGACGCGGCCGCTGGTCTCGGAGGCGATCCAGCGCAGGTCTTCGGGAACGAGGGTCCCGATGCCGCGCGCTTCGCGCATCATCTCGCCTTGTTCGACGTCGCCGAGCCAGACCCGTTCCTCTTCTACGGTCGGGGTGGAGACGTCGAGTCCCATGAGCCACCAGGCGGCAACGGCTAGGACGAGGGTCGTGCTGGAGCCGAGGATGATGCGGTTACGGCGTTTCTTCTTTTTGATGTCGCTTCGTACGATGTCCATTGGGTGGGGCGAGTGAGTGGTGAGGAGTGAGTGGTGAGGAGTTAATCGAGGATGTGTCCTGTAGTTAACACGAGCTGTGCCACATTGGTTACAGGGTTTTTAAGTCTTTGTGGGATAGTGGAATAAAAGTTTTATGGTTTTCTGAGGAGAGACGGGAACAGCTGCGTGTCCCAGCTGCGAGACGGGAGGAATCCCAGTTTTGGGACGAAGGGCGAGGGAGGGGGCGAGTGGTTGTTCGCGACCAAGCTTGTTCCTCCTTTTTTGCGTCCGGGGTGCTTCCGAATCGACGCGCCTTAAACCGCTCCTGTAGAGGTGGATCAGTTGGGGTTATGGGGCGGATTAGAAGTAGGAATAATAGCCGAGGTGTCGGGCAAGGCCGTTGACGAATGTTTAATAAAGAATAAAAGGTAAGTTAATAATCAACCCCCATCCTAGATATGAATAAAATACACAAAGTTGCTGCGGTGGCACTTGCTGCCTCGACTGTCCTCACCTCTCTCGTCACGGCTGCTCCAGCTAAGACTTTCGAAGTCAAATACCGCATGGCCTACTTGAGCATGGCGGACGAATCGGACGCCTTTTCTGCCCTCGGAATCGATTTCGCTGCGGATGCTGTTTCGGTTGAGAGCAAGTGGATTCCCGAGTTGGACTTTACTTACAATTTCACGGAGAACGTGCTTGCTGAGCTCGTTTTGACGGTTCCTCAGAAGCATGACGTCTATCTTGCCGACGTTGGCAAGCTTGGCACCTTGGAGCACCTGCCTCCGACTTTGAGCCTTATCTACGAGTTCCAGAATGAATCCGGTTTCGTGCCTTACGTCTCTGGAGGGGTGAACTTTACTTGGATCACCAACAAGCGTCTTTCCGTTGCGGGTGTAGATCTCGACCTCGAAGACTACAGTGCTGGTTTGGCATTGGGAGCGGGTTTCAAGTACGACATCAACGAGCGCTGGGATTTGGACGCGAGCGTCAAGTGGGTTGACTTGGAGTCGGACGTGACTGCGGGCGGTGCTCGTTTGACCACCGCTAAGCTGGATCCACTCGTCTGGAGCTTTGGCGGATCGTATCGATTCTAGCGATACGCACAGCTAACCTTTCGTTTTTAATACCCGATGGGCTGCCTTCTTGAGAGGGCAGCCCATTCTGTTTGGCTTTTCGGGGGGGGGCGCTACTCGAGGCGGAGGGCGTGGGATGGGAGGATCTTGCTAGCGGTAGCGGCGGGTCTCCAACAGGCGACAAGCGTGATGACTACCGTGAGAGCGGTTACGGAAATGAGAACCGTAGGGTCGTAGGGCTCGACTTGATACAGGATGAAGGCGAGGTAACGGCCGACTGCGATAACCGCAACGATGCCGATGGCCAAGCCAATGGCGGTGAGCTTTAGGCCGCGTTTGAAGATCATGCCGACGACTTCACTGGGGAGGGCTCCGATGGCGAGGCGGATGCCGATCTCCCTGTTTCGTTGTTCGACGAGGTAGGACATGAGTCCGTAGATGCCGGTGGCGGCGAGGATGATGGCGATAAAGCCGAAGATTCCGATGAGGGTGACCATGATGGTGCGGCCTTGCAGGGACTGGCTGACTGCCTGCTCGAGGGTGCGGACGCGGTCGATGGGTTGCTGGGAATCGACTGCGAGCACAGCTTCCTTGACTTGGGTAGAGAGCTGCAGTGGAGGTAGTTGGGTTTTGACTACATAGCTGGTAGACCAGGGCCACTGGACCATGGGCTTGTAGACCATGGGTTGCTCGCCGCTGTCGAGGCTGAAGCGGCTTATGTTCCCCACGACTCCGACGATTTGCCAGATGTCATTGTCGTGGTGAATCATTTGTCCGAGGGGATCGGTTCCGTCCTGGAATTGGTCCTCCACCACCTTTTGGTTGATGACGATTACCTTGGGCGAGTTCGCTTGTTGGTCGCGTTCGTCGAAAATGCGGCCTTGCATCAGCGGGATTCCGAGTACCTCGAAAAGGTCTCCGTTGACCGAATCGAATCCCGTGAAATAGGTGTTTGCGGAGTCGGGCTGGTCGTCTCTCCAGAAGGGGGCTCCGTAGAACTGCTTGCCGTTCATCGGGGTGGAGGAAACCATGGCGGCGTTTTCCACTCCTGGGATTTGTTTGATTTTCTCGATCACTGCGCTTGAGAAACGTGTGTGATCATCTGGGGTAGGGGAGCGGGTGGGACTGCGGGCGATTTCGAAAGTGAGCACGTTTTCGTCGCTGAAGCCGGGGTCGGTCTCGAAGGCCTTGAGCGAGCTTTTCAGTAGCAGTCCGATGGATACAAGCAGCACCACGGAAAAGGCGATTTCGGCGACGATGAGGGTGGACTGCAGCTTATTACCTTTGGCGCTGGTGGCGGAGCGGGTCGAGTCCCTGAGCGCTGCTGCGGTGTTTAGGGTTTTGAGGGCGGGAAAGACTCCGAAGAGGATGCCTGTGACAATACTGATCGCTAGGGTAAAGAGGAGAACCCGCAGATCGATGGAGAGATCGATGTTTGGCAATTCCGCGAAACCGACGAGCTTGGCGAGCGGAGTGAGCGAAGCGATGCCGATGAGCAGCCCGACAGCGGCGCCGACGAGCGAGAGCATTATGCTCTCGACGAGGAGTTGGCGTACGATTTGCCAACCGGAGGCCCCGACGGAGGTACGCACTGCGATCTCGCCTTGGCGGGCGGTGGCGCGGGCGAGGAGAAGGTTGGCGACGTTGGCGCAAGCGACCAGCAGGACCATGGCGACAGCGACGAGCAGGATGACAATGTAGGGAGTGGAGGGTCCGAAGTAGGCGTCTTGCAGGGTCCGCACTGCGATGGTCCACTCCTTCATCATGTCGGGGTAGTGCTCGTTGAGGCTGGATTTGATGGTTTTTAGCTCGGCAGCTGCGGAAGCGGGCGTGGCTCCCTCTTTGAGTCGGCCGACGATGGAGCAGGCATAGTCGTACTTGCGAGCTTGCTTCCACTCGTTAGCGGCGATGGCGGCGGGGACGAGGAAGTCTGTGCCTTGGGTTAGGAATGTATTTGGCTTTAGGATACCGGCTATGTGGTAGCTTTGGTAGTCGAGAGTGACGTTGCTACCGACGATGGCGGGGTCCGCTCCAAATTGCGTTTTCCATGCTGAGTCGGAGAGCAGAACGACCCGGTTGTTTCCGCCGGCACTGTCGTTTTCGGGAGTGAAGTCTTGTCCGATGGCGACGGATAGTCCAAAGACTTGTAGGTAGGAGGCGGATACTTCGAGACCGTTGAGCCGCACGGGGTCCTCGATGCCGGTAAGGTTGAGGCTGACGTTCTTGGTAACGCTGATGCTGTCGAATTGGTCGCTGGCGTTTTCGATATCGAGAAAAATGCCGCCGCTCATAGGAGCGAAGGCGTTAGGGCCTAGTCCGGTGTCGAGGTTGATCTTCACGATCTGCTCGGACTGCTCGTAGGGGAGGGGCTTGAGCAGAAGGGCGTTGATAAGGGAGAAGATGGCGGTGTTGGCGCCGATGCCGATGCCGAGGGTGATGGCGGCGAGTAATGTGAAGCCGGGCGATCTGACGATTTGCCGGAATGAGAAGCGGAGGTCGTTTAGCATAGTGGTAGCCGGGTTGGAGTCTCTGGGGGGGGCGGATTCCTTTACCTATCAGGTCGCGTGCCACGGTTGTGGTGAGGATCTCTAAACTCCTTTATTCCAATGAAATAGAAATTTAGTGAGGTTGTCGGTATGGCGTGGACGCGGTAACGTTCTCAAGTTTGGGATATTAGAAATCCCAAATCTGGGACGCTAGCGGTTAACTCTTGGGGGCGATTTCGAGTTGGATGGTGACGCGGCAGCCGCTGCGGTCTTGGCGGTTGGCGAGGGAGAGGGTGCCGCCGACGGCTTCGATGATTTGCTTGCTGAGGGCGAGACCGATGCCGCTGCCTTGAGCTTTGGTGGTGTAGAAGGGGACGAAGAGGTTGTCGGGATTGGCGATGCCGGGGCCGTCGTCCTCGATGCGTAGGAGGGCGACGCCGGCGATGGCTTCGATGGAGCAGGTGACGCTGCGAGGCGCTCCGCTGGAGGCTTCGGTGGCGTTTTTGAGAAGGTTGATGAGGGCTTGCTCGAATTGTGCTCGATCAATGGATACGGTGGGGTTGGCGGAGGTGGGGGCGAAGTCGACGTTTTCTCCGAAGAGCTGGCAGGCGGCTTGAAAGAGGGGGGAGAGTGAGACGGGACCGACTTTGGGGTCGGGGAGCTTGGCGAGGCGCGTGTAGTCGCCCATGAAGCGGATGATGTTTTGGGAGCGGTTGGTGATGGTCTCGAGTCCGTCGAGGAGGTCGGTCTTGGTTTCTTGTTCGATCTCGGCGGTTTTGGTGATTTTGGAGAGGGTGGCGGAGAGCGAGGAGATGGGGGCGATGGAGTTGTTGAGCTCGTGGCCGAGGACGCGGAGGAGCCGTTTCCAGGAGTCGCGCTCTTGCTCGGAGGCGGCTCGGGTGATGTCGGTGAGGAGGATGAGGTCGAAGCGTTCTCCGTCTAGCATGAAGATGCCGCGGCGGCCTTCGAAGCGTCGGTTTTCGTTGACGTAGGAGAAGCGGGAGAAGTCTTGGGAGGATTCGTCGAGCACGAAGGGGATGTTGAGCTCGTCGACGGTTTTGAGTTCGGGGATGGAGTCCCAGTGGTTGATGGAGGAGATGAGGTTGCGTGCGGCTTCGTTGGCTTGGGCGACGACGCGATCGGAACGGACGATGAGGGTGGCGACGTCGATGTTGGCGGTGATCTTGTCGATGACCTTCTGGGTTTCGATGCCAGTGAAGCGGGCCTTTTCCATGAGAGAGGCGATGGCGTTTATCTCCTCGTAGAGCTCGACGATGGTGCCGGAGGTTTCGGTGATGCGGCGGGAACGGAGGGTGAAGTCTCCTTCGCGGATGGAACTGATGACGTTTGCTGCGACGCGCAGGGGGCTGCTGATCCAGTTTTGCAGGCTCCAGGCCATGAAGGGGAAGGGCAGGAGTATGAGGGTGAGGCAGGTTACCCAGAGCTCCCAGCTGGCGTCGTTTTGGATGAGCAGGGCGATGGCGATGAGGAAAGCGGGCAGGGCGCAGAGGGCGGCCCGTATGACAATGGTTGCCTCGTAGGAAAAGCGGGATGGCTTGCGGGGAGAGTGGTTCAAGGGTGGCGAGATTTGTTTTTGCCCGCAGATTCACGCAGATGGTTTTTCGCTGCTGGGGCTTGGTGGCTTGGAAGACATCGCTCTGATGAGCGAGGGGGAGTGGTGAGGGGGGATCGCGTGACGAGAACGCTCCTACAGGATGGGGGTGTGGTTTGGAGTTGGGCTAGAGGCCGTAGCGTTGCATGCGGCGGTAGAAGGCGGAGCGGCTGAGGCCGAGCTCTTTGGCGGCTTCGTTGGCTTTGCCGCCGCAGCGGGAGAGGGTACGGCGAATGAGGTAGGCTTCGACTTCTTCGAGGCTCATGTCGTCGAGATTGTTGTTGCTGGGCGTGGCGCTGGCGGGGCGTAGTCCTAATTCGGGTACGCCGATGGCGTCGTTGCGGCAGGTGAGCACGGCACGTTCGAGGCAGTGGTCGAGCTCGCGAATGTTTCCGGGCCATTCGTATTTTTTCATGGTTGCGAGAGCGTCGTCGGAGAAGGCGAGGCCGCTTTTGCGGTATTTTTTGGTGTATTTGGTGAGGAAGCTTTGGGCGAGGGGCTCGATGTCTTCGACGCGTTCGCGGAGCGGCGGGAGGTGCAGGGTTATGGTGTTGAGGCGGTAGAGCAGGTCCATGCGGAAGCGGCCTTGCTCGACTTCGGCTTGCAGGTCGGCGTTGGTGGCGACTATGAGTCGCGCATTGAACTTTTGGGTACGGGAGGAGCCGACGCGTTCGAATTCGCGGGTTTCGAGGGCGCGGAGCAGCTTTTGCTGTTGGGCGAGGGGCATGTTGGCGACTTCGTCGAGGAAGAGGGTACCGTTGGCGGCGAGCTCGAAGCGGCCGATGCGGTTTTCCTTGGCGTCGGTGAAGGCTCCTTTGACGTGGCCGAAGAGCTCGGACTCGAAAACGCCGTCGGGTATGCCGCCCATGTTGACGGAGATGAAGGGGCTCTCCGCTTTGCCGGATTGCTGGTGTATCAGGTTGGCAATGACGCCTTTGCCGGTGCCGTTTTCGCCGGTGATGAGGATGGAGGCGTCGGAGTCGGCCACGCTTTCGATGAGGTCAAGCACGGGGCGCATGGCCCGGGATTGGGCGATGAAGCCGGAGGCTTTGTTCTTGCGAAGGGTACGGTTTTCTTCGCGGAGGAATTGGGATTCTTGCTGGACTTCGTTGAGGCGGAGCTGGGAGCGGACGATGGCGAGGAGGCGTTCGTCTTCCCAGGGCTTTTGCAGGAAGTCGTTGGCTCCGGTGCGCATGCACTCAACCGCTACGTCGATGCTGGCCCAGGCGGTCATGACGACGATGGGGAGGTCGGGTTCCTTCTCTCGGATCTTGCCGAGCAGCTGGATGCCTTCTTGCCCGGAGGTGGTGTCGAGGTGGTAGTTGAGGTCGATGATGGCGGTGGCGTATTCGTTTTGTTCGATACGCTTGAGGGCGTCGGCGGGGGATTGAACACAGTCGGCTTGGTAGCCTTCGGACTTGAGGGCGAGGCGGATGGCTTGCAGGACGTCCTTGTTGTCGTCCGCGATGAGGATGCGGTTTGAGGAGTTGGGCATGAGGGAAGCGGCAGGTGGATACTAAGCGGAAACAGTTCGATAAGGTCGATCTCGAGCTCAGGAGGGCTTAATCATTTTGTGCGC
>JBNKSG010000159.1:0-8987 GCA_050297195.1 Opitutaceae bacterium
CGACTGCTCTGGCCCAAGGAGTGAGCGACCTAGCGGCGAGCTCGCAGGACTTGCGGCAGGAATTGCGTTCAAACTTCGAGATCAATGCGAACCAGCTTTTCAGCGATTTCAGGGACAATCAAATTCGAGCCGATTTTTCAGCGATCGAGATGATGCGTAACCGCTTCGTGAATACGGAGGAGAGCACCTCCACCGTGTTGGTGAGCGATGGAAACAATACCTTTGCGATCGCGCATTTGGACAGCCTCCCCTTTGGGTTGAAAACCCTGCCCGATACGGTGCGTCAGATGAAACTGAATCTGGGGCGAAACGGGGAGTCGGTTACGTCGAACACCATCCAGTTCCTGATGCTCGATCCCCGTATCGTGGTGGTTCCTCTCAGTTCGGAAGAAGCGAGCAAGCTCGGGGGCAAGCCGTACCTCACCGCGATCGAGCCTTTCAAGTTCGCCGAAGCGGTACTGGTGAACCGTCAAGGCGACTATTATGGGGAGGTCGAGTTCAAGCTCGACTCCGATACGCCGGGCTTCGTGAAAATGCAGAACAAGATTTTCAGCGCGATTTTTGGCGAGTTCTCTCCGTCCACGGGCGACTTGGTTTTGTCGAAGACCGGCGAGCTTCTTGGCGTGATGGTAAACCGCCGCTATTGCGCTCTGGTGAACAATTTCTATCCGGTCTCCACCTTGGACCTGAGTGGTCGTTTGGATACAGGAAAATTGGAGCAAACCTTGCGCTTGCTTAACGGAACTTTGAATGGCTTCCCCTCGCCGCTTCGCTAACTTTTCCTCAGCACGCGACTGAAGAGGAGCCCCCCGAGCCTTTCGGTCTGGGCGATGCATTCGAGTTGCGGGCTCCATTTAACACTAGGGAGCCTGCTGGTTGTCAGTCCTGCTCCCAATCGGAAAGCGAGGTAGAGGCAACGGACTACGAGCCTCTGCCAGAACCGGTTCGCTTGGAAGTCGCTGTAGGCGATGAGTCCGCCGGGCTTCAGGCTTGCTTCGAGCATGGGGAGAAGGATGTCGATGGCGTCTTGAGAAAAGCAGTCGAGCACGAAGTGGAGCCCAATGAAATCGTAGGTATCAATTGGATACTCGTATTCGATGGCATCTGCAACCTGAGCCCGGAGCCGATCGCTGTTGGTATCTGCCCGCTTTTGGGCGAGCTCTAGCATGCCGGAGCTGATGTCGATACTATCGAGCAGGATGTTCTTGTAGGAATTCAATAACGCGCTGGAAAAGCGGCCATCGCCGTCGCCGAGGAGGAGCCCGCGGCGGGAGTCCTTCACGTGCGGAATGCAGTAGCAGCGAATTTCCTGAAGTTGTCCGGCGAAGCTCATTCGCTCCAGTGGCTCGTAGACGTTTGCCAGTTGGTCGAAGCCGGACATCAGAACAGCAGGATGATCCATGGACTGAGCAGGCAAAGGTCGGCTGCGGTCCGTAAGGTTGGAGTTTCGATCCTCTTTCTCGAAAGGTGCAGGGCTACTATTCCGGCTTGGGCGAGCAGGGTAGCAAAGGCCATGTGGGAGTTGCGTGTCCACAGAACGAATACGCAGGATGCTCCGGCCGCGATTGCGAGGACGCTAGCTTGCGCCGCTGCGTTCGCTTGGCCCGAGTGGGTCCAAGACCGGATGTAAAGGCAGTTGCTGGTGAAGAGCATCCAGACGCATGTCGCCGCGAGGTAGGTGCCGGGCTCGATGGGGAGAAAGAGCAGCGAGCTCGCGAGGACGAGTAGGGCGGTGAATACGGATTTCGCGAGCGGGTAGAATTTGAAGCGTCTGCCCTTTTGGGCGAATAGGGTGTAGGCAAGCGAGATGCCCATGAGAACGAACCCGTGGGCGAGTTCGGGGGCACTGAGATTGGTGAAGGCGAGGGAAACGGCGACGAGGAGGACAAGCGTCCAGATTGCGAGGATGGCGCGGCTGTGCTTCGCGTAGAACTGGTGCTGCTCGCTCGGGGGCTGGTCGAACTTGAGATTGTCCCACCAGCGGTCGGCTGCGTATCCAAGCCAGACTGACAAAAAGACGACGAGTGAGTGGTACCACTCGATGTGAACCCCTTGCTCCTTGGCGAAGAGCGCTTGCCACGTAGCAGCCACGAGGGGCGCGTCGAGCGAAAGGAAGGTAAGCCATTTTAGTCGTTGGAGCATCGATGTCGGCCTATGAAAGGGATTTGACCTTGGCATGCGAGGGAGATTCGAGAGCCTCCCGAAATTTGCCGCGGCAAGCGTTTCGAACTGGCCATGGTCCCGCCCGCCATCAGGAATGAGGCCATGCCCGAAGAGGAAGAAGCTCAGAGTTCGCAGCGCCCCGATGTCCTGGTCGTGTTGACGACGCAGTGGCGAGCGTCCGCATTCGGCTTTGCGGGGGACCCCAATGCTCGGACCCCGTGCCTCGATGCTTTGGCCGAAAAATCGATCTGGGTCCAGCAAGCGGTGACGCCGCATCCGTTTGGCGTGTTTGCTCGGGCGGCCTTCTTGACGGGGCTGCGTTCACCGGCCAATGGGGTGAGGGACTACTACGATACTTTGCCTGCGAGCTCTCGCACTTTGGCTCATGTCTTCGGGGAGGCGGGCTACGACACGGCGTTTTTTGGGAAATGGCAGCTGTTCGAGCGAGACCCGGCGGCTCCGGTCGTCGGGGAGGCCCATGCTCGGGTGGTGGTTCCCGAGGAGAGGCGGGGCGGTTTTGGGCATTGGGAGGGCTTCGAATCGGGTTTTTTGCTGAATGATCCCCTTTTGCATGGCAGCGAACTGCCGGAGCCGACGCGGTTCGAAGGCTATCAAAGCGATGTGCTGGTCGAGCGTTTTCTCCGTTTTAGCGAGAACAGGAAATCGGATCGCCCGCTTTTTTCGGTTGTGAGCTTGGATGCTCCACATCCGCCTTATGCGGCGAATGCGTCGGGGGTTCCAGTACCTGATCCCGATCAGCTGAAGCTGCTGAAGGCGACCACCTCTGAGGCGGAAGCCCGTGCGATGGCCCGACGCGAGCTCGCGGGCTACTATGCCCATATCGAGGCGACGGACCGGGCGATCGGGCGCTTGGTGGATGCCTTCGGTCAATCTGGCGGGCTTTTTGCGTTCGCCTCGGTCCATGGCGACATGCATGGGGTCGACGGGAAGTTCAGGAAGGGGTGGCCCCACGAGGAAGCGGTGCGGGTGCCGTTGCTGATATCGGGCTGCGGAAGACGAGGGGTGGACCGCGAGCTGCTGATGAGTTTGACGGATTTGGGGCCGACTTTGCTCGGCTTGGCTGGGATTCGCGGTCCGAAAGCATGGGATGGCTTGGACCTTTCCGGGTGCTTTTTTGGCGAGAATTTGGGGCCGTTGCAGCAGGAATTGTCGATGCCCAGCGTGCCTCCTTTTGCCAAGCAGTGCCCCTATGTTTGGACCGCAAATCGGGTCGCCGAGAGTACGGAAGTATTCCCCGAGTCGGGCCCCAGTTTCACCATCGAGCATGGTGGGAAATGGGAATTTGAGGCGTAGGCAATTTCTGCCCTCGGTCGAAATGGACGAAGCTTTAGAACTTTTTTAGTTTTTTAAGTCGTTGTTGTACAGGATCTAAACCTGTCGCATTTCGCTTCAGGCATAGGCTTTGCTTAGTGCGAGGCATGATTGATGATCTCATGCAGCGCGAAAATTACGTCCTAGCCAAAAAGCTGTTGGACGTGTCCCACGCAAAGCAGAACGCGATCGCCTCGAACTTGGCCAACGTAGAGACGCCCGGCTACAAGCGCATCGACATCGAAACGAACTTCGCCAACCAGCTGAAGCGGGCCGCCGCTTCCAACGACGTGGAGGGGATTCGCAATCTGGAGTTCCGCACCGTTCAGGACCTCAACTCTCCCAACCAGCGCGCTGACGGAAACAACGTGCAAATCGACCAGGAGCTGCTCGCGATGCAGAAGAACGCGATCCAGTACGAATTTCTCGCGAACTACACTTCCACTTCTCTCAACCGTCTGAAGACCGCCATTTCCGGCCGAATTTAAACGATCACCCTCTTAGATAGATACGCGCTATGAATTTAATGCCAGGAATCGACTCAACTTCTTCTGCCCTGCAGGCAGAGAAGCTTCGCATGGACATCATCGGGCAAAACATTGCCAACTCCCATACCACGCGTGGTCCGGACGGAAAGCCCTACCAGCGCCAGATCGTACAGTTCGAAGCGAAGCTCATGGAGCTCGGTCGCGACCAGAACGGGCAAATGAAGACGGCGCAGGGCGTCAACGTACGCAGCATCCATAAGGACGAAACCCCAGGGTCGCTCATCTACAATCCAGGCCACCCCGATGCCGACGAGAAGGGCTACGTCAGCATGCCAAACGTGAACCTCACCCACGAGATGGTGGACCTCATCTCCGCTTCTCGCTCCTACGAAGCGAATCTCCAAGTCGTCCGCACCTCCAAGCAAATGGCTCAGCAAGCCCTCAAGATCGGCAAGTAGTCGAGCTGCCTCTTGTATTCCACTTTCCTACACCGATAGCGCCACACTCCCATGATAGACTCCGTATCCAATCTCGCAGCGCAGCAGCTCTTCAAGACCAACCAACTAGAGCACGCGAAAAAGCTGCAAAGCGTAGAGTTCCCGAATCCGACCGAATCGCTCAACCGGACTTCAGAAGCGAAGTCCTTCGAGGGGATCGTCGGAAAATTCGTGGGCGAAGTCGATGCCAAGCACAAGGTCGCGGTCGCCGAGTCGAACAAGGTTCTGCTGGGAGAGGCGGACAATGTTCACCAGGCCATGATCGCCAGCCAGGAGGCCGGAGTCGCCTTCAACATGATGGTAGAAGTTCGTAACAAGCTCGTCCAGTCCTACCAGGAACTGATGAGGATGCCAGTGTAGTTAATCCGAAAATACAATAGAGACTAGCTACTATGGGAAAACAATTTAAAGAAATTTGGCAGTCGCTGGGAGCAAACCAGCGCATCTCGCTGATCCTCGCCTCCGGACTCGTCATCCTCGCTATGATCGGCATGATGATCTGGGCAGCCCAGCCAGACTTGCAATTGCTCTACGGAAAGCTCTCTCCGGAAGAAGCTGGCAAGATCGTCGCCAAGCTCGAGCAGAAGGGGATCGCGTTCGAAACCGGATCCGGCGGAAACTCGATCTATGTGGAATCTTCTCAAGTGCACCGCCTGCGCATGGAGCTCGCCACGGAAGGGATCCCAGCTGGCGGTAGCGGTCCAGGTTTCGAGCTCTTCGACGAAGGAAGCTTTGGCATCAGCGATTTCGTGCAGCGTACCAATTTCCTCCGCGCGGTACAGGGAGAACTCTCCCGCACCATTTCCCAGTTCGACGGTATCGAGTCCGCTCGCGTCATGGTGGTCATGCCTGAAAATCGTCTGCTCTCTCGCAGCGAAGGGCAGGATCGTCCTACCGCTTCCGTCTTTGTCGATGGAGGAGGGCTTACGTCCAGCACCGTTAACTCGATTCGCCACTTGGTAGCGAACGCGATCCAGCGCCTCAACGTGAACGACGTAGTCGTCGTGGACAGCATGGGCACCGTATTGAGCGAAGAACTACGCAGCGACGGAATCGGCGGCGGCATGAGCAGCGATGTCATGAAGTACCGCAAGTCGATGGAGAGCTACTTCACCAACAAGGTTCAGTCCATGCTCGATCGCGTGCTCGGTCCCAACCAGTCGGAAGTACGCGTCGCGGTAGACATCGACACCGCCTCGGTCCAAACCACGGAAAAGATTTACGATCCTGAAAGCCAGGTGGCTCGCTCTACGCAGTCCGACGAAGACTCGCAGATCGAACGCGAGACATCGGGCGACGGTTCAACGTCCGGAGCAGGCATCACGGCCAACAATCCTGGCACGGGCACCGCAGGTGGCGGGAGCTTCTCGACCATCAAGGAACGCGAAGACAAGAACAAGACCCGTACCGAAAACTACGAAATCAACGAAAAAGTCGTCAGCAGCGTGCAGAACCCCGGTTCGATCAAGCGCCTCACCGCATCGCTCGTAGTTGCAAAACGGATGCAGGATGTCGGCGGTAGCATGGATTTCGTAGAACGCACGCCGGAAGAGCTCGAGGAGTTGAGCGATATCGTTCTCACGGCCCTTGGCATTCAGCTGGCGCCTGGTCAGCAAGTGACCGACTTCGTCACCGTTAAGGAGATGGCGTTTGCTGTGGATCCGTTTGAGAATCACGGCGAACTGCTCAAGGAGGAAGCGAACTTTCAGCGTTATATCGAGATCGGAAAGAACGCGGTTGGCGCGGTCCTAGGCCTAGGCGTGATCGTCTTCTTCATGCAGATGCTCAAGCGCTACAAGCCCGAGAAGATCTCGATCGAAGTGCTTCAGCCAGACCAGATGCTCGAGACGCGCAAGATGGAAGACACCAGCGTGGTAACCCCAGAAATGCTTAACGAACTCATCCGCCAAAAACCTGCCAATATCGGTGTCTCCCTCCGAGAATGGATCGGAGAGGAAGTCAATAAGAAGTAGTTACCATGTCTGCCGATTACAAAAAACTCACTCGCGTGCAGCGCCTCGCCACCTTCTTGGTGGTGATCGGGCCGGAAGCTGCAGCCCACGTTCTGAAGGAATTCGACGACGAGTCCATTGAGATCATCTGTAAGGAGATGACCAATATCTCCGCGATCGAAACCGATCGGCAAAAAGCGGCGGTCGAGGAGTTTTCCAGCTTCATTCTCTCCAGTTACGGATCCTTGCTCGGTGGCCCTCTCTACACTCGTCGCGCCCTCGAAATCGCCAAGGGTGACTTCAAGGCGACCAGCATCTTGGAGCGTATCGCTCCGACCAGCAACTCTGCCGAGGTTATCAAGGAAATCGAGCAGATGGAGCCGCGTCAGATCTTCAACATGATCAAGACCGAACAAGCTCAGACCATCGCCTTCGTGCTTTCGTACCTCGAGCGCGACAAGGCGGGGCCGATCCTCGGCATGTTCAATCACGAAGTCCGCGAGGAGGTGATCGAGCGTCTCGGTATCATGGAGCCCACTTCGCTCGAGCTGATCAACAAGGTCGCGAACGCGCTCTCTAAGAATTTGGATACGAAGCAAAAGACTACGCTCAACAAGAGCGGGGGCATCCGCATGGTCGCGGATTTGCTCAACACGCTCGAAAAGGAGGACAGCAAGTCCATCCTCACCAACATCGAAGAGCGCAATCCAGCCCTCGGCGCCGAGATTCGCAAGAAGATGTTCAGCTTCGAGGACCTCTCTCGCCTGGAACTCCCAGACTTGCAGCGCATCATGCGCGAAGTGGATTCGGGCGACCTTATCATCGCGCTCAAGTCGGCGACGGAATCGCTGCGCGATTCGGTCATGGAAGCGGTATCGAAGCGTGCCGCAGAAACCTTGAAGGAAGAGCTCGAAATGATGGGCCCGGTCAAGCTGACCGAGGTGGAAGCAGCTCAGGAACGCGTGATCCAAGTGGTCCGCAGGCTCGAAGAACAAGAGGAGATCTCACTCGATGGTGGCGGCCAAACAGTCTAACAAGCATCGCCTCGTTCTCGAGGACAAGCTCGTATCGCTGGCGGTGGTCTATGACGGTATGCCGCGGGTGGACAGCCTTGCCCATAAGCAAGAGGTGGATGCGTCCTACAAGTCTGGATACGAGGATGCGAGTTCTCAATACAACCAGCAGATCATCGACTTTCGTTCCGAGATTAACTCCCTGCGCGAAGGCACCTTTTCCCAGCTCGAGAACAAGTTTGCCACGATCGTCAACGAAGCTCGCGAAGCTCTGATGACGCTCACCTTCGAATGCGTTAAGCAAACTCTAGGAGGCTTTGAAATGCCGGCTGAAGCGATCGAGTCGATCGTGGAAGGCGTGGTGAAAGAAGCGGGCCTCGACGACGAACGCATGGAAGTGCGCCTGCACTCCGCAGATATCGCTTTGCTCGCCGAGCTCGATTCGGACTTGAGGGCCAAGCATCCGGGACTCGAGTTCGTTGCGGACGATATGCTTCGCAGAGGGGATTGCGTGCTCTCCAGCCGTTTCGGAAAGATCGATGGTACGCTTTCGAACAAACTCCATAAGCTAGGGGAGAGCTTGCGTCCCTCATGAACCGCATGCTTCCAGATTGGGCTTCCGACATCGGAGCTCGTGTTGGCGCATTGGATACGCTAAGCCACCTTGGCAAGGTGGCGCAAGTGACTGGCTTGATCGTGGAGTCGGAAGGCCCTCAAGCGAGCTTGGGCGAGGTTTGCGAAATCACTTCTCCCGGGACGACGGTCAAGGTTTACGCGGAAGTCGTCGGCTTCCGCGAACAACGAATTTTGCTCATGCCATTGGGCGATGTCGCGGGCGTGCATCCGGGCTGCGACGTCAAGCTAAGCACCGGTTTCAACAAGATCCCTGCGGGGAACGAAGTGCTTGGCCGCGTGGTAGACGGCATGGGCCGGCCCATCAATGGGCTGGGCGGAATGCATTTCCAAACGCCAAGCTCCGCTACGGGCAAGGTGCCGAATCCACTTCTGCGCAAGCGGATCTCCGAGCCGTTCAACACTGGCGTAAAGGCGATCGATCTCTTTTCTCCCGTTGGCGAAGGCCAGCGCATGGGCGTCTTCGCTGGTTCTGGTGTGGGCAAGTCGACTCTGCTCGGCATGCTGGCTCGCGGATCCAAGGCAGACGTCAACGTGATCGCTCTGGTGGGGGAACGTGGCCGTGAATTGCGTGAGTTCATCGAGAAGGATCTCGGTCCCGAAGGCATGGCTCGCACCGTGGTCGTGGTGGCGACGTCCGACCAGTCCGCGCCGATGCGTTTGAGAGCTGCCAACATGGCGACTAGCATTGCGGAGAATTTCCGTGACGCCGGCAAGAAGGTGCTCTTCCTCATGGATTCGGTCACGCGCTATGCAATGGCTCAGCGTGAGGTCGGTTTGGCAGTAGGGGAGCCGCCCGCTAGCCGCGGTTACACGCCATCGGTCTTCTCGACCTTGCCGCGATTGTTGGAACGCACGGGTAACTCCGACAAGGGTTCCATCACCGCATTCTACACGGTCTTGGTAGAA
>JBNKSG010000160.1:0-8965 GCA_050297195.1 Opitutaceae bacterium
ACCGCCATGATGCTACGGCGTCTCGGCTACTCCTACGACCTAGCAAATAACGGCGAACTCGCCTGCCAGACCGTAGCCAAGAAGGCCTATCGCGTTATCTTGATGGACATCCAGATGCCGGGAATGGATGGGGTCGAATGCGCCAAGCGTATACGTAAAGAAAACGGCGATCAAACGCCTCCCATCCTCGCCGTCACCGCAAAGACCTCCGATCTGGACCGCAAAATTGCGGAAGACGCAGGTATGGTCGACTTCCTTACCAAGCCGCTAGAGCGCCCCAAACTTGGGCAAGCCATCGAACGAGCCCTCAAGGGCCTACCCAACAATCACGCGAGCCCCTCTCCCCCCAAATAGGTTCATCACCATTTTGCGGGAAGACGCCTTTCGAGCGCCAGCCCTACCGATGAACGCTACATTCTACCCAAACAGCCATTTCCACTGCTGTTGGTGATGAACCAAAAAAACAGAGCCGCCAGCAATAATCGCTGACGACTCCCTTATAGAAAAAAAGTCAGTTGGTTACCATCAAGCCCGAGCGTCGATCACCGTACCCACTCGATTGGTACCATTCGTCGCCATCGAATTGAGGCCCAGCTTCTCGGACGCTTCCCCAACTCGCAACGGGGTCACCGCAGCCTCGGGAGCCTTCGGCTCATTCACCGGCACTTTTTGGAGCTTGTTATTGAGTTGTTCAAAGGGCGAGCTGATCAGCTCGCTCACAGGGGGAAAGTCCATCTACGTTCCTTTCTTTGCCTAATCCATTCCTCAGACCATCCGAGGACTTACATCGAGGCAGAGCATAGCATTTTTCAGCGAAGCGAGTAAATAGAGTCGTTCGCCACAACCCCGGCAAACTTACTCCAAGCCATTCCCCCGAGCATAGAGTGATCACTCCAAAACCACCCCCAAAGCGCCGCGAACCAAAGCAAATCAGCCCCACGCACAAAGCGCTTGATCCTTAAGCGTCCTTCCCTGAGAAACGGACCGACCAAGTACCGCCAACCACGGGCCTAAGACGTCAACCAACAAATTTCTCCACTATGAGCAAAAAAGTCCTAATCATCGGCGCCGGCGGCGTCGGCAGTGTAGTCACCCACAAGTGCGCAATGAACCGCGACGTATTCGGCGAGATTTGCCTCGCGAGCCGACGCAAAAGCAGCTGCGACAAAATAGCCGCCCAGATCAGCAGTGAGGTCCACACTGCTCAAGTCGACGCGGACAACACCGCAGAAACGGTCGCCCTCATCAAGGATTTCCAGCCAGACCTAGTCCTCAACGTAGCGCTCCCCTACCAGGACCTCGCGATTATGGACGCCTGCCTCGAGACAGGTACCGACTATCTGGATACGGCTAACTACGAACCGCGCGACGAGGCAAAGTTCGAATACAGCTGGCAGTGGGCGTATCACGAGCGCTTCAAGGATGCCGGCATCATGGCCCTGCTCGGCTCCGGTTTCGACCCCGGCGTCACCAATATCTTCACCGCTTACGCCGAGAAGCATCACTTCGACACCATCGATACCCTCGACATCATCGACTGCAACGCCGGCGACCACGGCAAAGCCTTTGCCACCAACTTCAACCCGGAAATCAATATCCGCGAAGTCACCGCGAACGGCCGCTACTTCGAAAACGGCGAGTGGAAGGAAACGCCACCCCTTTCCGAAAAACGCGTATTCGACTTCCCAGACGGAATCGGCCCCAAGGACATGTACCTCATGTACCATGAAGAGATGGAGTCTCTCACCAAGAACTTCCCAGAGATCAAGCGCATGCGTTTCTGGATGACCTTCGGCCAGCAGTACCTCACCCACCTCAAGGTCCTGGAAAATGTCGGCATGACTCGCATCGATCCGGTCATCTACAACGGCCAAGAAATCATCCCCCTCCAGTTCCTCAAAGCCGTCCTTCCCGATCCCGGTTCCCTCGGCGAATCCACCAAAGGCCGTACCTGCATCGGCGTCGTCGCCGACGGCCATAAGAACGGCGAACGCAAGCACTACTACCTCTACAACATCTGCGATCACGAAGCCTGCTTCGCAGAGGTGAACTCGCAAGCCATCAGCTACACCACCGGCGTCCCCGCCATGATCGGAGCCAAGATGATGCTCACCGACAAGTGGCGCGGCAAAGGCGTCTTCAACGTCGAGCAATTCGATCCCGATCCCTTCATGGAACAACTCAACGTCCAAGGCCTCCCCTGGACCGAAACCTGGCTGGACTCAAAACCACAGCCCCTCGTTTAGAGATTTGATTTAACCACAAAAAGCGCAAGGGACACAAAATAGCAGAATCAAGTTTGTGATTTTTGTGCCTTCTGTCGTTAAAAACTCTTACATCATGGATCATATCATCCACTACGATCCGGAGCTTCCGCCGGAAACGCCCTCTCCTTGCTACGTCGTCGACCTCGTTCGACTCCGTTCCAACATGGAGATTATCCGGAAAGTCCAAGAGGAAAGCGGAGCCAAAATCCTCGCCGCCCTTAAAGGCTTCGCCATGCACAGCGTTTTCCCGCTCATGCGCGATTACGTCGCCGGGGTTTGCGCCAGCGGCCCATGGGAAGCTCAACTCGGTGCCGAAGAGTTTGGCAAGGAAGTCCATTGCTTCGCGCCAGCCTTCACAGACGAAGACATGCAGGAAGTCCTCCAGTTCGCCCACCACATTTCATTCAACTCGCTCGCCCAATTCCAGAAACACCAAACCGCAATCAACGCTTCATCTCGAGGTATCTCATGCGGCCTGCGCGTAAATCCTGAATACAGCGAGGTCGAGACCGATATCTACAATCCCTGCGTTGCAGGTTCCCGCCTCGGCATCCAACGCTCCGCCCTCGAAGGGAAAGACTTGTCAAAGGTCGAAGGATTACACTTCCACACCATGTGTGAGCAAAATTCGGATACACTCGAACGTACGCTCTCCCACTTCGAGGAAAAGTTCGGCGACCTGCTTCCGCAGATGAAATGGGTCAACTTCGGCGGCGGCCACCATATCACCTCCCCCACCTACGATCGGGAACGACTGGTCCGCATCTTGAAGGACTTCAAAGCACGCTACCCACACCTCGAAGTCTACCTCGAACCGGGAGAAGCGATGGCGATCAACACCGGGGTGCTCGTAGCCACGGTGCTCGACATTATCGACGAGGCGCCCCCCATCGCCGTACTCGACCTTTCGGCAACCTGCCACATGCCTGACGTGCTGGAAATGCCCTACCGCCCAGAGATCGTCGATGCCGCAAAATCTGGAGAAAAGGCCCACACCTACAGCCTCGGCGGGCTCTCCTGCCTCGCGGGCGACATGATCGGGCACTATTCCTTCGACAAGGAATTGCGCCCGGGCGACCGACTTTACTTCCTCGACATGGCCCACTATACCATGGTCAAGACCAGCACCTTCAACGGCATCAAGCATCCAGCCATCGCCACCTGGGACCCGAATAAAAACCAACTAAAGGTTGTCAGGACCTTTGGATACGAAGACTACCGCAACCGCCTTTCATAACGCTTCAACGATACCCCCATGTCTAACGACTCATACGCAAACCCTCCAGACTTCCACTCGGACGACATCGCACCGTCCAACTTGCACGACGCCGCCTTCCACATCATTCCCGTACCTTGGGAAACTAGCGTCTCCTACGGAGGCGGAACCGCAAACGGTCCGAACGCGATCCTGCATTCTTCCGTTCAACTGGAGCATTGGCTCGACGGTTCCTTCCCTGGAGACGCCGGTATCTACACGGCCGATCCCGTCGATTGCGACGGCCCCGCCTCTACCGTTATCGAAAATATCAAGGTCGCCACCCGAGCTGCCCTCAACATCAACAAATGCCCAATCCTCCTAGGCGGCGAGCACGCGATGACACTCGGCCCCGTGCAAGCGTGCAAGGAGCTGGACATACCTTTCGGCATCATCCAATTCGACGCCCACGCCGACCTCCGCTACGCGTATCAAGGAAATCTATACAGCCACGCCAGCGTCATGGAGCGCTGCACCGACCTCGGGATTCCCCTCCACCAGATCGGCGTGCGCGCCCTGTGCAAGGAAGAGGCCGACCGTCGCATCGAGCGAGGCGTTACCTATCTGGATGCAGCTGAGCTCTACTGGAAAGGCTATCCGGAACAGCTGCTTCCCGACGACTTTCCCGAACACGTCTTCATCACCTTCGACGTCGACGGGCTCGACCCCTCGATCATGCCATCGACGGGAACCCCCGTTCCCGGTGGACTCAATTGGTACCAAGCGATCGACGGTTTGGAACGCGCGCTCAAAGGCCGTAAGCTCCTCGGAGCCGACTTCGTGGAGCTCGCCCCTCAAGCCGGCCAGCACGCGCCCGATTTCCTCGTAGCGAACTTGATCTACAAGTTTATGGAAATCGCCCAGCGGCTCGACTGCTTGCGCTCCTAAGCGGGAGCTAACCCTGATCGTCCGAAGCGAAATAGTTGGAATAAAGAGAACGTCCAATCGTTCTCTCATTCAAAGCAACTACCGATATGAAGATACTCACAACCATCGTTCTCTGCTTCCTAGCCATTCCACTTGCACAATCGCGTACCGCCGAGGAAGCGACTCCGCTGCTGATAGGGCAATCGACTCCCAAGGTCGATGTGATGGACGAAACCGGGACCAAGCAGTTTCTCCCCGCCCTCCTGAAGGGGAAATACAGCATCCTCGTCTTTTATCGCGGCGGATGGTGCCCCTATTGCAATACACACATGCAAGAGCTCGCCGAAGCGGAATCAAAATTCCTGGAGCTGGGATACCAAATCATCGGGATCAGCCCCGACTCGCCAGCGATGCTTGCAAGCATCGAGAAGGACGGCGAACTCCCTTACTCATTGTATTCAGATAGTGGATTCTCAGCCATCGAAGGCTTCGGCATCGACTTCGACTTGAGCAAAGCGACTCTCCTTAGGTACAAAGGCTTCGGCATCGACCTCGAGAAGAGCTCCGGCGGGCTCAACAAGGACCGACTCCCAGCCCCCGCAGTTTTCATAATCACGCCGAACAACAAGGTCGCATTTTCATACGTCAACCCGGACTTCAAGGAACGCATCCCCGGCGACCTGCTTCTAGCCGCCGCCAAGGCGATCAAAAAGTAGGCAGGTAAACGCGCCCTAGAGCGGGCACTCGCTCAATTTTCGTCCGGAACGATAGGCGTCACACCGCGAACCTTGGGGACTTCTCCCGTCCCTAGCACGAAATGCAGCTGCTTCATCTGCGTACCGTAGTTGATTTGCATATCCACGAAAATTTGCCATTCGCTGCCGTAATACTCGTGGCCAACCTTTAACACCTTCTTGCCTGTGGGACGGCGCTCAAAGAAGTACTCCCGGCACTGTTCGTAATCGCGTATAATGTAGTCGGGACTGGGATGAGTTAAGGCGCGGACCTTTTCCTCGTCGCCTTGCTGCAGGGCCGTGAGGTAGGTCGATAGAGCCGCTTCCGCATTTTCCTCGCCTTCCAAATACTCCGGTTCCGCCCCCCCTCCGCATGCTAACAAAAACAGTACTAGAAAGACGGCGGGGGCGGGGAAAAACTTCATGAAGGGAAACTAGAGCCTAATTTAAGCGACTGGCAAGGCACTAGAACATGTCTACAGGCACCGTCGCCAAAGCCTCCGCTAAGGTTGAAGTTCCGTCCTTTACCTTGAGCAAGCTGTCTTGGTGCAAGGTTTTCATGCCGGACTTCACCGCAGTGCGCTTGATGTCGGCAGTTTCGCGGCCTTTGTTGATGTCCTCAATCAGCTGCTCGCTGCTCGTCATGAGTTCATGAATACCAACGCGGCCCTTGTAGCCCGTATTCGAGCAGCGAGGACAGCCCTTCGGGTTGTGCTTGAAAATCGGACCGCTCCAGCCGATGCCCGCTTCTAAAACCTCTCGCTCCCGACCTTCCGGCTCGTATTGAATCCGGCAGGTCTTGCAGACGCGACGCATCAAACGCTGGGCGCAGACGCAAAGCAAGGAGGAGGAAATCATAAACGGCTCGATTCCCATATCCGTCAAACGAGCCACCGTGCTAGGAGCATCGTTCGTGTGTAGGGTACTGATCAGCAAGTGACCGGTAAGCGCCGCTTCCACCGCGATGTTAGCCGTCTCTTGGTCACGAATTTCGCCCACGAGAATGATGTCCGGATCCTGACGCAAGAAGGCGCGCAAAGCGCTCGCAAATGTCAGGCCGATCTGACGGTTCATCTGCATCTGGTTGATGCCGTTGAGCGTGTATTCGATCGGATCTTCCGCAGTGCGGATGACAAAGCTCGGATCGTTGATCTCATTCAAAGCCGAATACAGGGTCATCGACTTACCCGAACCAGTCGGTCCGCAGTGCAAGATCATGCCGTACGGCTGCTGGATCACTTCGCGATAACGGGTCAGATTCTCTTCCGAGAAACCGAGCGCCGGCATCGGCAAGGTCGACTTTTGCTTATCGAGGATACGCATGACGACGCCTTCGCCGTGATTGAGCGGAGCGGTCGAGACACGAAGGTCAATATCCACATTCTTCTTGGTGAATTGCTTGAAGACGATACGTCCGTCCTGTGGGAGACGGCGTTCCGCAATGTCGAGATTCGACATGATCTTCAAGCGAGCCACCAATGAGCCAGAGACTTTCTGCGGAAGCTTCAGCTTTTCCTGACAAACCCCGTCAATGCGGTAGCGAACGACAAGCTCCTTCTCCCGGGGTTCGATATGGATATCCGAAGTGCCCGCAAAGTAAGCGTCTTCGATAATTCGATTCGCGAGCTGAATGATAGGTGCGGATTCCTCGCTATCAAGCCCCTCCTCGTCGTCTTCGATCTCGCCCTCGTCGAACTCCATGCCGACGGCTTCGACGACATCTTCGAAATGAGTTTCCTCGCGCTTTTGGTCCTGCTTGAGAACTTCCTTAATATCGCTTTCCGGCGCCAGCAAGGCGACGACCGTCTTCTTGCTCAACTCGGAGATGCGGGAAGTAACCGTCAGCTCGAACGGATTCGCGAGAGCGACGGCGATATAGCGGCCATAGGCGCTAACGGGAACGACTTGGTTCTTTTCGCAAAAGTCCTGATCGAGCAGCTCCCACGTCCCAATGTTGATGGCGACGTTCTTGACGTTGATCGGAGTGACTCCGTAAGTCTTCGCCTTCGCAACGTTCAACTGGTGCGGCGAAATACGGTAATCCGCCTGCAAAAGGTCATCGAACGCGTTCCCGTTCAGCTCCTCTTCGCGAGCCTTCAGTACGTCCGACTGATCCGCATCGAGATAATTAAGCTCGTGCAGATGATCTACAATTCCTGCCTGAAGTCGACCTAACGCCATCTAGGACTAGCTCGCAACCATCGCGGCCTTGGCCTCCTCTGCCTCTTGAGTTTCCAGGTAATCCGAAATCGTCTCCAAGGGAGCCGCAAACCAGACAATGTTGCCCGGAAATTTTTGCTCCCAAAAAGTGCGAACGGCTGGACTCATATAGTAGGCAGTCGCGATGTAGCGGGTGTCCTCTACCAAATCGAATGGTACAGTCCAAGTGGCCCAGCATTCAGCGCGGTCGATAGCGGAGGCCAGTTCTTCCGGCACCTCCATATTTCGCACGTCAATTATGCCAAGCCCCTCTTCTTCAACGAGATGCTCTATGAGCTTGCCTTCTTGCAAGCTCTGCTTCTCGTTGATCAATATCGATAGCAAGCTCAAGCGCATCTCTCCCGTAGCATTCGAAAGAAGCTCGAGAAAGCGCTCATTGGCCGCGTCGAGGGCCTCGATGCTTACGAGGCCACGCTCCACCAAGCTCGCTCCGAGCAGGCGGTTTGAACGCATTATTAGAGGCTTGAGACTGGCCATTGTATTGGTGGGAGAAACTGGTACTAGTGTGATTCCGAGTCGTCGTTCGCGGATTCGCTATCAACTATCTCGGCTTCTTTTTCGCTAGCTTTAGCTTCTGCCACCTTTTCCCAGAGAACTTCCTTATATTCTGGGATACCTTCCTCGGTTAAACACGAGATCGGCTGCACCACCACGTCGTGGCGCTTGCGAAATTCCTTCAGATTCGCCTCCGAGGGCTCCTCGTCCATCTTATTGGCCAAAACGATGCGCGGCTTGTCGAGCAAGCTCGGATCGTAGGCCCCCAGCTCCGCCAGCAGCTGCGTGTAGTCTTCCCATGGAGCCCGCTCGTCGATACCGGACATATCGATGATGAAAGTCAGCACGAAACAACGCTCGATGTGGCGGAGAAACCGGTGCCCCAAACCGCGATTCTCGCTCGCTCCTTCGATAATCCCCGGAATATCAGCCATTTGCAAACGTCCATAGCGATCGGGATACTCTATCACGCCGATTCCTGGGTGCAGGGTCGTGAACGGATACGGCGCCATTTTGGGACGCGCGTTGGTGATCATGTTCGTCAATGTCGACTTGCCGGCATTCGGGTAACCCACTAGGCCGACGTCTGCAATGCTCTTGAGAATCAGCTTGAACTCGCCCTTTTCCCCTGGGTCTCCCGGATTCGCGCGGCGTGGAGCGCGGTTGACCGAGCTCTTGAACTTGGCATTGCCCCAGCCTCCATTTCCTCCCTTGAGCAGACGGACGCGCTGGCCCACCTCCAAGACTTCCGCCAAGACCTGTCCGGTCTTGTTGTCGAGGACGATCGTCCCCAACGGCACGAGCAAGATCGCGTCCTTGCCGCACTTTCCAATGCGGTCCGACCCCATGCCATGCTGGCCGCGCTCGGCGTCCCAGTGCTGCTGGTAGCGGTACTTGATGAGATTGTTCTCGTTGTTAGTACCTTCGAGAATCACGTCACCGCCTTTGCCGCCGTCCCCTCCGTTGGGGCCGCCGAAGGCCTCGTACTTTTCACGGCGAAAGCTGATACAGCCATTCCCGCCGTCGCCCGCTTGGGCAATGATTCTGGTTTCGTCTACGAACATGCAGCGAAACCCATACGGCTAAGCTCGAAGAATGCAACACCGCCGATCAAGCGCTTAGATCGG
>JBNKSG010000161.1:0-8955 GCA_050297195.1 Opitutaceae bacterium
AGAGGCCAACGAGACCATCCTCGAAATCATGCGCAGCGTCGGCGCCACCAAGCTCATCAAATCCAAGAGCATGGTGAGCGAGGAAATCCACCTCAACCCCTTCCTCGAAAAGAACGGCTGCGAAAGCATCGAAAGCGACCTCGGAGAATTCATCGTCCAGCTCGACGACGATATGCCCTCCCACATCGTCACGCCCATCATCCACAAGAATCGCAAGCAGATTGCCAGCACCTTCCAGAAAGCTGGGATCGGCGAAGAATACAACGACGACCCGCAAACCATCACCCGCCGGGCACGCTCCTTCCTCCGCCAGAAATACATCGACGCCGAAGTCGGCCTCACCGGCGGCAACTTCGTATCCGCAGAGTCAGGACGCATCGCCCTCGTCACCAACGAAGGAAACGCCCGCTTCTCCATCTCCGCCAATAAAACCCACATCGCCCTCATCGGCATCGAAAAGGTCGTGCCCCGCGACAAGGACCTGGCAGTCCTGCTCAACCTTCTCGCTCGCTCCGCCACCGGCCAGCAGCTCACGGTCTACACCCAGTTCATAAACGGTCCCAAGTCGGAGACGCAACCCGACGGACCGGAGAACATGCACGTCATCTTCCTCGACAACGAGCGCAGCAACATCCTCGGAAGCGAGTTCAAGGAAATCCTCCGCTGCATCCGCTGCGGCGCCTGCCTGAATGTCTGCCCCATCTACCGCCAATCCAGCGGACACGCCTACCGAGCCGTCTACCCAGGCCCCGTCGGAGCCGCGCTCAGCCCCCTTCTCGCCGGAAAGAACTACGCCAACTTCGCCGACCTCCCCAAGGCCTCCAGCCTCTGCGGCGCCTGCAACGAAGTCTGCCCCGTCGACATCCCCCTGCCGGAACTCCTCCTGCGCCATCGCAACAAGGCCAAGCAAGAAGACATCAAAAAAGCCAGCGCCGGCACGCCCTCCATGACCGGTTGGTCCGTGCTCTGCAGCTCGCCCGCCATGTGGAAAACCTCGCTCCGCGCCGGCAAGGCGATGGATTACATTTCGCTGAACCTCATCCCCGTTCCCGCCGTGCAAGCCTGGGCGAAGGAACGCTCGCTGCCACCTTTCCGCGGAGGCAAGTTCCGCAAATGGTTCAAGGAGCACCAAAAGAACAAGGACGCGTAGAACAATAAAAACGGTGGCGCGGCTTCTCCGAAGACGCCATTGCCCCGACTCCAAACGATGAACAAAGAAGACTTTTTCAAACCCATCGAAGACGCGGTCAACCTGATCGACGACGCCAAACGCACGCCGCTTCCAGATTGGGACCCGTCCGCCATCCATTCCAGCCAGATGCCTACCGACCCTTCGCCGGAAGGACTCTGGAACGCCTTCAAAACGCGTTTCGACCTCGTTCACGGCAAAACCGCCGAAGGAGCCTCGGAACTCTTAGCCGCCCTCAAGGAGCAGTCAGTAAAATCCGGATACGTCGATCCCGAGCTCAAGCCAAAGCTACGCCCCTGGCTGCAGGAAGCCGGCATCGAGATCCACACAGAACTCGATCCCTCGCAAATCGACACCTACGAGTTCGGCATCACCCAAGCCGCCGGAATCATCGCGGAGACAGGTACCATCATCCTCAAGGACAAGTCCACCTCCAGCCGACTCGGCGCCCTTTCCCCGTGGATACACATCGCAGTACTGCCAAAAGAAGCTCCCGTCTACCCGACGCTCTACGACGCCATGGTGGACCTCGGCGACGACCCCTACATCGTCTTCGCGACCGGCCCCTCCAAGACTGCGGACGTGGAAGGCATCCTCATCGAAGGCGTACACGGGCCCGGCATCCAAATCTGCTGCAAGCTGTAACAAGAATCTCCATACCCCCGAAAACCGCCCCTCAATGAGGAGCGTTTTTTTGTAAGCACGCTTCCACCAAAGAGCACTTCGACCCAGACACCAAAAAACCGTCCCTCGAGAGGAACGGTTTTTTAAAGTGGCGGGATAGACGGGACTCGAACCCGCGGCCTCCTGCGTGACAGGCAGGCGCTCTAACCAACTGAGCTACTACCCCAGATCGTGAAAGAGACGCTGAAAGTAGGAACCGGCCTTTTCAAGTCAAGTGCGGTTTCCAACTTTTTTCCGTTCTCTTTTAGGGTCTGAGTACACCCCCTTTTTCCCTAAATCGAAATGACGTCCAACACCCTATTTCGCCGCATAGTCCCTCCCGAACGCCTAGAAACACCCCCAACCCCGCAGCGTTCACAATCCCCGCTAAACACGACCTGAGAGTTACCTTCAGTAAAACTTGCAAAATAGGCGTTTTTTTGCACATTCGCGGCTTTGAACACCCGAATGCGCAAACGCACCACGCCAGGACAGCTTGAATTTTGGACCAGTGCCCCTCCCGCAGCCGCAACAGCAACGCAGGAGCTATTGTTCACAGGCGACCAACTTGAAGCGCTATCATCCGAAAGCTCGGTGATAGACATCCGCAAGCCGCAAAAGCTGGCCCCCATCCGCAAAGCCCTCGACGAAAACTTTGCCGATCGACGTCCGCTAAAGATCCTTGTCGCCGACGACAACGAGGTAAACCGCAAGATCATCCGCATCATCCTTCAAAAGCTGGGATACTCCTGCGTCGAAGCCGAGAATGGTGAAGACGCTCTCAAGATGTATCAAAGCGGCGACTACGACTACATTTTTATGGACCTCGACATGCCCTACATGGACGGACTCGAGGCCACCCAAGCCATCCGCGAGGCGGAAAACGACAGCGAACGGCAAACCGAAATAATCGCCGTCACCGCCAACGTCTCACCCGAGACGCGCCTCAAGTGCCGCCGTGCCGGCATGAACGGCTATCTGGAGAAGCCCATCACTGCCTCCATCATCAAGGATCAACTCCTACGCAGCTGGCCGCGCATGAGAACGCGCCGCAAAAGCTAGACCTACTGTGCGTAGCGCGGAGCTTTAGCCCGCGACCACGAAGTACCGAGGTTTCCAGCCGACGCGTTCATAGATCCTGCACTGCGGACGCGGGCTAAAGCTCCGCGCTACGGGACGTATCCATTAAAAGAGCACGCGCTTTGACCTTTCTCTATTTGAGGAAAACCAGATGAAGACTATCGATAAAGCAATCGTGCTGACTTTGAACCGAACGTGGCGAGCGATCGGGCAGCGTACGGTGCGGCAGGCATTTTGCGACCTGATGAGCGGTACCGCCTTGGCGATGGATATTCGCTACTCTTTCGACGAGAATGGAGTGGTGGATGTCGCGGGGCCTGCTGACTGCGTGCCGCTTGATTGGGAGCAATGGCTGGAGTTGCCCGTTCGCGATTGCGATCTGGCGATCCAAACGCCGCGCCGCAAGGTACGGGTGCCGACCGTTCTTGTCGTATCCAATTACTCGGGTATGCCCTTGTGGCGGCCGGGGGTGACGCGTCGCTCTATCTACGAACGCGACGGTGGCATCTGCCAATACACGGGGCGACGGGTGGCTTGGTCCGAGGGCAATCTCGACCACGTGGTTCCTCGCTCCCGTGGTGGCGCGAATTCTTTCGATAACCTGGTCTGGTCCGACAAGGGGGTAAACACCCGCAAGGCGGATCGGCTACCTGAGGAAGCGGGCTTGCGTTTGATTCGTAAGCCGCAGGCGCCTGTCGCCCAGCCCGTCTTCCGCCGCATCAAGGACTTGAAGCACAAGGATTGGAAGTGGTTCTTGAAGTACTAAACCCATGGGCTCGCTCGCATTGCCGTAGGATCGGATGCGGGCGGGCTTTATCACTCGAAACCTATAGAAATGTGAATACACAGGATACTGTGTGCTTCACGGCTGAACAACATGACTAACGAAACACAGTTTATTCCGCGTGCCCAGCCGGCACCGTATCGCCAGTGGGGCGAGGATTTGGAACCGGTCTCGGTGCAGCAGATGGTGAATGCCTGCAATCTGACGATTGCGGAGCGCGGCGCTTTGATGCCGGATGCCCACCTTGGGTATGGCTTGCCGATCGGCGGCGTGCTGGCGACTGATAATGCGGTGATCCCGTACGCGGTGGGGGTGGATATCGCCTGCCGTATGAAGCTGTCCGTGTACGATATTCCGGTGAAGCGGCTCTTGCGTGACGAAGGTCGCGGCCGATTTACGGAAGCGATCCAGTCGGAAACGAAGTTTGGCGTGGGAGCTTTTTTCCGCGACAAGCGCGAGCATGCGGTGCTGGATCGCGACTGGTCGGTTTCGCCGGTGACGCTGGAGTGCAAGGACAAGGCGTGGAAGCAGCTGGGAACCAGCGGGAGCGGAAACCATTTCGTGGAGTTTGGAGAGATCCAAATCACGGATACGTCGCTGGGTATTGAACCGGGAACTTACGTTGCCTTAATGAGCCATAGCGGAAGTCGTGGTACCGGGGCGAACGTGGCTGCCCACTACAGCAAGCTGGCTCGCGCGGTTCATCCGGAATTGCCGAAGGAGTTGGCCCACCTGTCTTGGTTGGATCTCGACTCGGAGGCCGGTCAGGAATACTGGGCGGCAATGGAGTTGATGGGCGAGTACGCTGCGGCGAACCATGCCTGTATCCATAAGCATATTGCAGAGCACCTCGGGCTGGAAGCGATTCTCGATGTGGAGAACCATCACAACTTTGCTTGGAAGGAAACGCACGATGGCAAAGGTCTGGTGGTACATCGCAAGGGAGCGACGCCGGCGGGCGAAGGCGTGCTGGGAGTGATTCCCGGATCGATGGCAAGTCCAGCCTATGTGGTGCGCGGCAAGGGGAACGCGGATTCGCTCAATTCCGCCTCGCATGGAGCGGGTCGCGTGATGAGTCGCAAGAAGGCGTCCAGCAAGCTGAAGTGGAAGGATGCGAATCAGCTTTTAAAGCAACGGGGCGTGACCTTGCTTTCGGCAGGTTTGGACGAAGTGCCCTTCGTCTATAAGGACATCGACGAGGTGATGGGTGCCCAGAGCGATTTGGTGGAAGCGGTGGCCCGTTTCTTCCCGCGACTCGTAAAGATGGCCCCAGCGGGCGAGCGTCCCGAAGATTGAACGAAGCGAGAGTCTGCGAAGACTCTCGCTTTTTTCGTTTCGGGTGAGCTTTGGATTGTCGCTCGGGGTCGTATGGAAGGGGGTGGCGACCTTGTATCCAGTTGGACTTTTTTTGAAACCGAAAAAGTCTAATCGCCGAGGATGGCTTGAAGCATTTCTGTATCCACTTTTCCTGACTTGTAGTCCTTTATCCCGAATTCGCCTTGGTAGTCCCAGATGGCGTGTTGGATGCCCTCGGATTCGAGAATGTCGGACATGTCGGTGTACCATTGCAGGAAGTCGTCGCGTTCTACCGTTTTGAGGCATCCCCATTCGCCGCAGTAGAGCGGGAGGCGATGGGCCTTTGCGTATTCGATGGCGGGCAGCATTTCGTGCCGCAGGGTTTGGCGCGAGTTTGGACCGATATTGCCAGCCAGCATATCGTAGAAGGCTTCGCCTTTTACGGCTGCTAGTTGCTGCTCGCTGAGGAGGAGCCCGGGATAGTTGATGGGGCCGTCATAGGCGGCGTAGGCGCCGACCCAAGGCGCTGAGTAGTGGGTGAAGGGGTAGGGGTTGTAGAAGTGAAAGCTGAGGATGAGGTTCGGGTCGTTCTCGGGAACTCTGAGGAGCGGGAAGGTCTTGGCTTGTTGCCACATGTTGGAGCCCACTACGATGGGGCGCTTGGCTTCGCGTTCGCGGATGAAGGCGATGCTTTTGGCGACGAGCTCGTTCCAGTCTTCGGGGTCGTCGGCCACGGCTTCGTTGAGGATTTCGTAGGCTAGGAAATCGTTGTCCCATTCCTTAAGGTGTTCCGAGAGCTGGCCCCATAGTCCGAGTAGTTGCTGTTGGCTTTCGTCGCTGGTGAAAAGGGTGTTCTTGCCGCCGTCGTTCTCTGCGTTGAAGTGGTGGGAATTGACGATGTGCAAGTCTACGATCGCTTTGAGGCCGGCCTCATGGATCCAGGCGATGACAGTATCCAAGGTTTCGAACGCGGTTTCGTTTTGGCTCCCGTCCTCGCTCCACATGATCGATTCCTCGATGGGGAGGCGGACGTGATCCCAGCCTTGGCTGGCGAGCAGGGCGACGTCTGCTTCGGTGAAAAAGTCTCGGGGGGCGGGCATCTCCTCCTTTCGCTGGGAGAGCCAATGGCTCAGGTTGACGCCGCGACCGAGTTTTAGGCCGCTCTGGGTGGCTTGGGGTAGTTTTTGGTTCATGGAGCGGAGGGCGGCTTGCTCGACTGCGTTTATGGGGCGGATGCTGAGGTTTCGGAACTCGATTGGGGCTTCGGCATGCTTTCCTTGCAGTCCGATGTGCCCGCGCGTGGCAGCTTCGGACCAGGGCTTTGGCATCCAATCCGGGATTTCGGTGCCGTCGGGAGCGACCGTCCCGGAGGTGAAGTCAGAGAGATCGATCGAGTTGACGAGTTCTCCATTCATTTCGACGGCGATGAAGGGGCCGCTGGCGGTAATGGTCATCTGGTTCCATTGTCCCGCAGGCTTCACCACCTCGGATTGGATCGGTCGCTTGTGGCCGAAGAACGCGCCGGCTTGCCAGCTGGGGTCCTTGGTATTCCAAGGCGCGGAATAGTCGTCGGCGATTTGTACTTCGATGGCGTTCGGGACCCAATCGTTGATATCGCTGCAATAGATGGCGACGCCGCTGTTGGTTCCCTCGTGGTTGCGAAACTCTAGGTCGAGCACGAAGTCTTCATACTGCGCTTCGGTCCAGATTGATTGGTCCTCGGTAGCGGAGAGCACTCCGTCCTGCATGCTCCAAACTCCTTGCGGGTAGGTGGCGTTGCCTAGGCCTTCCTCGAAGAGCGGCGTGGCGGGTGTGGCGGAAAGGGGAGAGCCTGCGAGGGAGAGGCATGCGATTGCTGCAAGGTACGTGAGCGATGGGTGGGGGATTTTGGGAGTCATGCTTCGAAGGCTAGATCCGCCCCCTTGCCTTTTCAAGGGGAGGGCAATTCTTCCACAAGTGTGACGCCGTCGCAGTCGGAGCAGTGGGTGGCTTGCATTTCGTATCCACTGTGGCAGCACGGGCAATATTTGGGAGCATCCAAGGATTCGGGGGCGTCTAGCCAGTGGTCTGGGGCGATGCTGGCTTGCCGGAGGGAGTCGGCGATGGCTGGCTTCGAGTAGCGGGGTGCTGGGTGGAAGTGAGCGGCTCTCCAGTGGTATTGGAGTTGCTGGAGGACGCCCTTGTTTCCGACGTTGGCGGCGAGGCCGGCGACGGGGTTCCAGCGCAGGGAGCTTTTTAGGAAGATTTCGTCGGCAGCGCGGGGAGCATGCCAGGGCAGGAGGGCGGTGTAGATCGTGGTCTTGAGGCGATCGGCCTTCTCGCTGGGAAGGATTCGCTTGTGAAGGCGGTGGTAGTGGATGGCGGTCCCTAGCAAGGTCAGGTAACAGAACCCGACGACGGCGAGGATGGCGCGTTCATCGTAGGTGCGAACGTAGACGATGGGGAGGATGAGAAAGAAGTTGAGCAGGTTGAGCACGGCGAGCGATCTCAGCGTTTGCGTCGCTCTTTGCAGGAAGCGTTGGTGGTGGCGAATGCTGGAGACGCGTTGGACGCGGGGCTTTCGGGGAGCCGCATGGGCGTCGCCAGAAAGGAAATACATGCTCGCGGGCCAAGGGAGCAGAGGCGCGAGGAATACGGACTTTTTCAATCCCCACGCGGTGGAGAACGGTCGACGCAAGGAGCATGCTCCGAATGCGCCGGCACGGCTGATTAGCGCCTCTGATTCCAGAGGCGCGAACTTGATGCACTCGATCAGGTAGAAGAGTGTGAGGACGAAATAGAAGGACTGTCCGTCAGTCATCGAAGGAGTGGGCGGCGCAGCCGTTTACCGCTCGTATCCAAGATTAGGATGCGGGAGTATCCTTTGGCTCGTCGACGATATCCTTTCCGGTCAATCGGGCGAAGAATTTCTTGAGGGCAGTGCCGATGGCGACGAGGCCGATGACGATGAACTTCAGGAACTTTTTGCCGAAGGCGAGGATGGTGCCGAGGAAGCCGAGCTTTGCCGCTCCGTAGATGGCTCCGCCTGCGATGAGGGCGGTGAGGCCGTACTCGGCGACCTTGTCGCCTTGGCGGTATTCGGCGTAGGACTTGCCTTCCTTGTAGTGGTGGCCGAGGAGCAGCTCTTGGTAGTTTGGCAGGATCATCTGCATGTCTTCGATATCGCAGATAAGGGTGACTTCCATGACGCCTTCGCGGCCGAGCAGTTTGGTCTCGTAGTTTACGAACTGGTTTGGGTTGTCGCCGGAGCGCAGGAGCAATCCCCATTCGAGGTTATTGGTGTATTCGTTGTAACGTGGCTCCATGGCCCAGCCGTCGATGTACATGGGCTGGAGGCCCTGCTCGCTGCGGTATTGGTTGCCGGCGATTTGGGTTTCTTTCATTTGCTCGAGGAGCTTGTCGGCGTCGAGTTCGTCCTTTTCGTCGTCCTTAACGTAGCCGGTGGGGTCGAACTGGAAGAGCACGAGCCAGTCCAGGTCGTTGGTCGCGATCAGGCCTTCGTACTCGGAAGGCAGGTTTCCGTAGGCCTGCATGAGGCGGCTGGCGTCTTCGCCGTTGAGGTAGCGGAAGCCGTCGGGGATCTCGATGGTGGCCCATTCCTTGAGGTCGCCGCTGCCTTGGTCCTTCCAGGCGAGGCTTTGCATGAAGGCGTCCCACTGGGCTTGAGCGTCGGCTTGGGCCTGCTCCTCGGTGGGAGCGCTTTCGTCTTGGGCGATAGCGGGGCTTGAGAGGAGGGCGAGGAGGGGAAGCGTGAAGAGGAGGATTTTTGATTTCATAGATAGGAACGCAGTGGAGGGACTTGTGAGGCAAAGGTCAATGTTGCGAAGCCCGTGGCGCGTGTCCTGGAAGCGCGCACGCGCGTTTTCTAGCTACGAAAGCGATTTGGCCTTAGAGGTCGATGCCTTGGTTGGCGAGGGTGCTGCCTTTGACTTGGTGGTAGCGG
>JBNKSG010000162.1:0-8920 GCA_050297195.1 Opitutaceae bacterium
GTTGGGCTTCGCGATTCTTGGGATCGCCTTGGGAGTCGGGGGAGAGGACCCCGAACGCCTGCTGCCGCAGGTGCTGATTTCGGATGTATTCCCTGTGGGGATACGAGGGCTGACGGTTGCGGCCTTGCTGGCTGCGTCGATGTCGACCTTCGACTCGACGATCAACGCGGGTGCATCCTACGCGACTCGCGATTTGTTTCTGCCGCTCTTCCCGAAAGCGTCCGAGCGGGCGCAGGTGTGGTTTGGGTATGGGGCGTCGATCTTCGTAGTGTTGCTCGGACTCTTGATTGCGGAGCTGGGAGTGGAGTCGATCGTGGGAGTTTGGGTGGTGATCGTGATCCAGCTTTTTCCAGCGTTTCTGGTGCCTTTCGCCCTGCGTTGGTATTGGGGCCGTTTTACGGGCGAAGGGTTCAGCTTGGGGATCCTTACGGGCTTCGCGGCCTCGGCCGGCTTGGCGTTGTCCGGTGTGGGGCAGCGGTTTAACGAGGTCGAGACCTTGGGGATCGTCATGGGTTTGT
Organism: Opitutaceae bacterium; assembly: GCA_050297195.1. Taxonomy (GTDB): domain Bacteria; phylum Verrucomicrobiota; class Verrucomicrobiia; order Opitutales; family Opitutaceae; genus Pelagicoccus. The sequence goes on from JBNKSG010000162.1 coordinate 519, forward strand.
CGGCGGTCGGCTGCGTTCTTGGGACCTGGCTTTCGCGCCCGCTCGATGCGGCGACCTTAGAGGGCTTTTACCGGCGTACGCGTCCCAACGGTTTTTGGCCAGCGGCTTGGAAGGAGGCCTACGCAAGCGAGCTCTGGCAAAACGTTTGGCGGCTGGTGGCGGCCTTGGTTTGGCAGGTGAGCACCTTTTTGCTGCCCATGATGCTGGTGTTGAGGAAATGGGCGTACGTGGGGATATTGGCGCTGGTGTGGGCCGTCGCTTTTTGGGGGCTGCGTCGCCTGCAGGAGGGAGGGGATCCTAGCGGTTGAATGCGGTGTATCCGCTTTCCGGAACGTTTCGAGGCGAGGTGTCGGGGGATCAAAAAAGTTTTTGCGGCATCAGCTGCGATGCGGTTTTTTTCCATTCGAAAAGGGTCGGGGGTGTTTCGAGCGGCGTCAGCTGCGACAGCGATGGATCGTAGTGACATCTCAAGGATTGGTTGTCGCTTCGCTCCAAGTCCAATGGACTCTCGCTGCGCGAGCCCCATCTCCGTTCGCTTCGCTAACTCCGTCGAACCTTCTTCTCAGGTGTTCCGACTCGCTTCGCGATCGGTCTTGTCGGCCGGCGGGCCTCGGAACTCATCCTTTCACACGCTGCGTTTGTCCGCAAAAAAGCCGCAACCGTGAAGTTGCGGGTTTTGCCCATTCGAAAATGGTCGGGGTGAAAGGATTCGAACCTTCGACCTCCTGGTCCCAAACCAGGCGCTCTACCAGGCTAAGCTACACCCCGTAAAAAGGAGGAGCAAAAGATTGGGAATCGGGACTGCTGTCAAGAACAAGTTCGGATTCTTTCTGGCTTCTTTGAGATTTCTATGGGGAATGGGGGGAAATAGGCGTTGCGCCGCTCTAGGAATGCGCTTCTTGTTTTGGTAAAAATGCCTCTCACAGGGCTCTTTGACTCGGAAAAATGGAAAACTTATCTTCTTCAGAACTGGATTCACCTTCGAAAACGCCTCTCTTCATCGCGATTGCTGCGGTGATTGTAGCGCTCGTGGCTTTGGGCGTCGGTTGGATGGGACTTTCCCGCGCGGCTGAGCTCGAGAAGGAGATCGCTCGCCTTGAGGAGGCCGCGAACCAGGGCTCGGGTCTGGAGGAAACGGTCCAGGCGACGGCGGATCGGGTGGAGAGCTTGTCCACGAGCATGAACAATTTCTCGAAGAGCGTGAACGATGCGATCAAGGGCGTGAATTCCGACATGACGAAGGTTCGCAGCGACATCCGCAAGGTGACGATTGACGCGCTTACGGCGAAGAAGATGGTGGAGGAGCTGGAGGAAAAGGGAGTGCAGGTGGCTGTGGTTCCTTCTTCGTCGGGCTCTACCTCGGCTGCGAGCGCGCCGGCGGTGAAGAAGACTCCGGATACCAAGCCGGGCACTTCGGGCGTCTACACGATCAAGAGCGGAGATACTTTGGGCAAGATCGCGGCGGCGTATAAGATTTCCTTGAGCCAGCTGCAGGCGGCGAATCCGGGGATCGACCCGCGCCGTTTGCGTATTGGCCAGCAGGTTGCTATCCCTGCTCCTTCCAACTAGGCTGGTCCGCGTTTTTGCTATGTGGCGGGATTTGCGTGACGCGAGCAGTTTACGCTCTTCAAGTTACGCCTCCCCATGGCGCCAGCCCTACAATACTTGATCGTTAACTTTGATGAGTTCTTCTGATTCGATGGGTTCGCCTGAGGGCGAGCAGGTGCATGCTTGGGATGTGTTGAGCGAGGAGGACTTGGTGACGTGTCCGATCTTCGATTTGGTTTCGCGTCGCTTGCGTCATCCGGTTCGTGGCTCGGAGGGCGATTTCTATATCTTGAAGACGCGTGACTGGGTGAACGTGATTCCGGTGACGCCTGATTTCCAGGTGGTGATGGTGAGGCAGTACCGGTTTGGCATCGAGGAGCCTTCTTGGGAGATCCCGGGCGGAGTGATGGATGCGGGGGAAGATCCGCTGGTCGCGGCCGAGCGGGAGCTGCGCGAGGAAACTGGATACGTGGCAACTGCGTGTCGGGTGCTTGGCAAGGTGGCGGCGAATCCGGCGATTATGGACAATTATTGCCATTTCGTCTGGGCGGAGTCGGTGGCCTTGCAGTCCGAGCTACAGTGGGACGAGCATGAGGAGATCGAGACGCGGCTTTTCCCGATCGACGAGGTTTACGCAATGGCGCACCGGGGCGAGATCAAGCATTCGCTGGTGGTAGCGGCCTTGTTCCAGTTTTATCCGGAGTGGATGAGGATCCGGGCCCGGCGGCGTCCGTAATCGTCCGTCTCGCGGTCTCGTTGCGGTGTCGCATGGGACAGGGGATGCTCCGCGCGAGCGCAATGTCGCTTGGGGAACAGTCGGGTTGCGTTGGAGCGGTTAGGCTTTGCTGGCTTCGGCGGGGGTGGGGGCGTGCTTGAGGCAGAGCCGCACGGTGGCGCGTCCTTGTTCGGAGTTGAAGGCTTCGGCGGTGCCGCCGTGAAGGTCCATGACGAGTTTGGTGACGGCGAGGCTTCGGTCTTGGCCGAGGTCCTCGCGGATGAAGACGTTGAAGAGATTGCGCAGCGCGACTTCGGAGAAGCCGCCTCCTTGGTCGGTGACTTCGATGGCTAGCTTGTCGGAGTCGAGCAGGGTTTTGATAGCGATTTCGCTCCCTTGCGGCGAGTGGCGGGTGGCGTTGTGGAGGATGTCGCGGATGCAGATTCCGAGGAGTTGGGGATCGGCGAGGGTTTGGGTTTCGGGGCAGAGCTGGTAGGCGATGCGTTGTTGGTTGCGCTCGAGCTCGGGAGTGAGCTCGTCGACGGTGTCTTTGATGAGTTGGACGATGTCGGTCTCTTGCAGGCTGAGGGAGTTTTGCTTGGACTTGAGGCCGGTGATACGCTCGGCGAGCAGGAGGAATTGCTCGAGACGGTTGGTGGAGGACTCGAGCGCGTTGACGAGCTCCGGGTTGCGGGAGCTGGGCTCTTGCCCGGAGTTGGCCTTCAGGAGCTGGGTGGCGCCGCGCAGTCCGTTGAGGGGGGGGCGCATCTCGTGGCTGATGATGCGGAGGAAGTCGTACTTGAGCTGGTCGCTTTCGCGCAGGGTGAGGTTGGCTTCCTCGAGGGCTTTGTTTTTCTCCGAGAGCTCGTCGTTGAGGGCTCGGTTGAGCTTGCGGATCCCGTATACGTTGAGGGCTTGCTCGATGGTTTGGCTCAGCTTGTCGATGTCCCACGGCTTGCGGACGTACTTGAAGATGTTCGCTCGGTTGACGGCGCTTTGGATGGCGTCGATATCGGAGTAGGCGGTGACGAGGATGCGGCAGGGGCCGGGGTTGATCTGGGAGACGCGCTCGAGGAATTCGACCCCGCTCATGCCGGGCATGCGTTGGTCGGAGAGCACGAGATCGACCTCTTCTTGCTCGAAGAGGCGTAGGCCTTCCTCGGGGCTTTCGGAGAGGAGAATATTGTAGTCGCGACGGAAGGTGATGCGGAAGGCGTTGAGGTTTCCGGGTTCGTCGTCGACGTAGAGGAGGGTGAATTTCTTATCCATTCTCGGCCGTGAGGGCTTTGATTGTGAGGGCTTCAGCTCAGCTTCTTCCCAAGAGATTGAAACGAATTTGTAGAGGTATCCTTAGAATGCGAGGCCTATATCGGCCGGCTGGCCGTATCCAGAAAGCATGACGCGGCTTGGTTTGAGCGCGATGCTCGCGAGGGCGGAGAGGCGCTTGGCGCGGTGGTGTTGGTGCACGAGTCGTTGAGTTTTGCTAATAGGATGCAGCGTTAGTAGATTGTCTAATGTTTGAAATGGCATTAGCTTATCTTTGTCCGGCCGAAGTATTTATGTCTGATTCCTAATTGACCCAATAAAGATATGACATTACTCGTTGCGGCCTTCGCTAAGGACGGTCCGTGCTTGGATGGTTCAGCAGCGAAGAATTGACTAGTTTACCGATGAATATCCTCAACGCCCTCTTCAAAACCTCGCTGGGCAAGAAAGTGATCATGGCGATCACTGGCTTGGTCCTTGTCGGGTTCGTAATTGGCCACTTGGTCGGCAATTTGCAGGTCTTTTCTCCGCCGGAGAAGATCAATGCGTACGCGCACTTGCTGCAGTCCTTGGGTCCAGCCCTTTGGGCGATCAGAGCGTTTTTGCTCCTCATGGTCGCTCTTCACATCTGGTCTGCGGCGGCCCTTGTCTTAGAAAACAAGGCTGCTCGTGGAAAGAAAGGTTATGCCGGCCAGAAAACGCTTCGCGCTTCCTTCGCCTCGCGTACTATGAAGTACAGTGGAGTGATCGTGCTCGCCTTCATCATCTACCACATCTTGCACTTCACGACGAAGCAGGCCTACGGACCTGAATTGTTCATGGTGGAGCTTCATGGGGAGATGGTGCCGGACGTGCATACCATGATGGTGCTGGGCTTCCAGCAGCCTTTGGTGGCGCTCTTCTATCTTATAGCGATCGCGCTGCTCTCGTTGCACCTCAGCCACGGCATTTCGAGTATGTTCCAGTCGGTTGGTCTTCGCACTCGTGGGTGGGCGGGCTGCCTGAACAAGATTTCGATCGTTGTTTGCGCTCTCTATTTCTTGGCCAACGCGGCGATCGTCGGCGCATGCTACAGTGGATACATCAAGATCGAGAATGAGAACTTTCAGGCGAACGCTGCAGGGCTCTGCTCTCCGAACTGCCACGTTTGTGAAACTCGCCTAGCGGCTAACAACTAGATTTCCCTCCGATGAAATTAGACTCTAAGATACCATCCGGCCCGCTCGAAAAGAAGTGGGAGAAACACATAATGGAGGGTAAGCTCGTCAATCCTGCGAATAAGCGGAAGTACGAGATTATCATTGTCGGCTCAGGTTTGGCCGGCGCTTCGGCCGCAGCGACTTTGGGCGAGCTCGGCTACAAGGTGAAGTGTTTCACCTTCCACGACAGCCCGCGTCGCGCTCACTCGATCGCGGCTCAGGGCGGTATCAATGCCGCTAAGAACTATCAGAACGATGGTGACAGCGTGTATCGGCTTTTTTACGACACGATCAAGGGAGGCGACTTCCGCGCTCGCGAGGCCAACGTTTATCGTCTCGCTCAGGTGAGCGCTAATATCATCGACCAGTGTGTGGCTCAAGGCGTGCCGTTCGCTCGCGAATACGGTGGCATGCTGGACAACCGCTCCTTTGGTGGCGCTCAGGTCTCTCGTACCTTCTACGCTCGTGGTCAAACAGGACAGCAATTGTTGCTCGGGGCGTACTCCGCTTTGAACTGCCAGATCGCTGCCGGCAATGTCGAGATGTTCAACGATCGAGAAATGCTCGAGCTCGTGACCATCGACGGCCAAGCAAAGGGGATCATCACTCGCAACACCATCACGGGTCAGGTTGAGCGTCACTCCGCTCACGCGGTTGTGCTTGGCACCGGTGGCTACGGCAACGTTTTCTACCTTTCGACAAATGCTCAGAACTCCAATGCCACCGCAGCTTGGAGAGCGTACAAGAAAGGAGCGACCTTCGCGAATCCTTGTTACACGCAGATTCACCCGACCTGTATCCCGGTTTCTGGTGACAACCAGTCGAAGCTCACGCTCATGTCCGAGTCGCTTCGCAATGACGGTCGTATCTGGGCTCCGAAGAAGAAAGGTGACAAGCGTCCCGCTTCTCAGATCCCAGAAGACGAGCGCGACTACTACCTCGAGCGCAAGTATCCAAGTTTTGGTAACTTGGCGCCACGCGACATCTCGTCTCGCGCCGCTAAGGAAGCTTGCGATGATGGACGTGGCGTAGGCGAAACTGGTCTCGGCGTTTACCTCGACTTCTCGGACGCGATCAAGCGTCTCGGCGAAGACACGATCCGCGCTCGTTACGGAAACCTCTTCGACATCTATAAGGAGATCACCGACGAGAGCGCCTACGAAGTTCCGATGCGTATCTTCCCGGCGGTTCACTACACCATGGGTGGGCTTTGGGTTGACTACAACTTGATGAGCAACGTTCCTGGCCTCTTCGTTATGGGCGAGGCGAACTTCTCCGACCACGGCGCGAACCGCCTGGGAGCTTCCGCTCTCATGCAAGGCTTGGCCGACGGATACTTTGTTCTTCCGTATACGATTCCTCACTACTTGGCCGACGTGCCTCGTGAGGCGGCTCCTTCGATCGACTCGCCAGAGTTTGTGGCAGCGGAGCAGGACGTTGTTGCCCGTACGCAAAAGCTGCTCGACAACAACGGCAAGCAAACCGTGCGCAGCTTCCACAAGCGTCTTGGCAAAATCATGTGGGAATACTGTGGTATGGCTCGCAACAAGGAAGGCTTGGAGAAGGCTCTCAAGCTCATCCCGGAACTCCGCGAAGAGTACCATGCAGACGTCCGCGTTCCAGGTACGGCCGACAGTCTCAATCAATCGCTCGAAGTGGCAGGCCGCGTAGCGGACTTCCTCGAACTCGGCGAGCTGATGTGCCGCGACGCCTTGGCTCGCGAAGAATCCTGTGGTGGTCACTTCCGCGAGGAACACCAGACGGACGATGGCGAAGCGTTGCGTGACGACGAAAAGTTCAATCACGTGGCCGCTTGGGAATTCAAGGGGGTCGATTCCGCGCCAGAGCGTCATCAAGAGGCTCTCGAGTACGAATCAGTCAAGATGGCAACCCGCAGCTACAAGTAATCTTCAGCCTAAGAAAAGGAAACGAGTGTAATGAAAGTTAAACTACGAGTTTGGCGCCAAGCGAATACAGATGCGCAAGGCCGCTTCGAAGAATACGAGGCTGACAAGGTAAATCCGAACATGTCGTTCCTCGAAATGATGGATGTGGTCAATGAAGGCCTCATCGAGTCAGGCGGGGATCCGATCGCGTTCGCTCACGACTGTCGCGAAGGAATTTGCGGGACGTGTTCCTGCATGATCGACGGCAAGCCGCATGGACCTGAAACGGGTGTTACTACCTGCCAGACCTACATGCGCAGCTTTAAGGATGGGGACACGATCACCGTGGAGCCTTTCCGTGCCGAAGCGTTCCCGGTCCAGAAGGATTTGGTGACGGACCGAGCGGCGTTCGACAAGATCCAGCAGGCAGGCGGTTACGTGACGGTTCGCACCGGCGCATGCCAAGACGCTAACAACTTGCCGATCGGCAAGGATATTGCGGATCTCGCTATGGATGCGGCAGCCTGCGTGGGCTGTGGCGCTTGTGTGGCAGCCTGTAAGAACGCGTCCGCGATGTTGTTTGTATCCGCGAAGGCGGGACAGCTTAACCTGCTTCCGCAAGGCCAGCCTGAGAAGGACAAGCGTGTCCTCAATATGGTGGCGGCCATGGACGAGGCGGGATTCGGCAACTGTACGAACCAGTACGAGTGTTCGGCGGCGTGTCCAAAGCTCATCTCCGAGGAGTTTATCGCGAAGCTCAACCGCGACTTCTTGGGAGCCACTGTTCGCAACGCTTTCAAGGCGAAGCCCCTCTGATCCTGAGACTGGAGGACTTCTAGCTATTTCAAAGGCGATCCCAGTGTGGGGTCGCCTTTTTTGTGGGTGTCATGATTGGAGTTCAGGAGGGGAGACGCTCCGATGCTAGCTCCCCCCGCGTCACATTATGGTCGAATGCTGCCAGTCTCGCTAAAAGAACTCCAGCGCTTCGGCGCTTTCGTAGGCGATCCAGCCGCAGGCGATGAGGAAGCTCCAGATCGCCAGTACGGCGACGGCCCTCTTGAAGCGTTTGGTCTTGTCGTGCCGATCGAGGGCACGTTTGCGGAAGCCGCTTTGCTGCAGGAAGCTGACGAATTGGACGTTCTTCACTCCATCTCTGGTGTCGCTTCGACGCAGCATGGCATCCTCCCGGATGGGGGAGCGTCTGAGTCGCGATTTGAGATAGTGCAGCATTGTAGAAAATCTTTAAAAATTTGCCTTACCATGAAAGACGGCATTTGTGAATAGGCGTTCAGTGCAAACTTCAATTTAAGCGCTTATACACAAGGTTTTTTGTCGTTTTGTGGTATCGGACTGCATTTCGGATCGCGTCAACTCGCTATTGCTATGAAAGCTGGCTGTCTTAGAACCGGATCCAGCATGAGCGAACCCCTGAAAATAACCGTCTGCGGCGCTGGCGCCTGGGGCACTTCCGTTGCCCTTCATTGCGAGCGCCAGGGACTGATGACCACTTTGATGGCTCGCCGTCCCGAGCAAGCGACGGCCATGGATGCCGATCGCGAGAACAAGGACTACCTGCCCGGGTTTTCGTTTGGCGAAAACCTGGTCGTAAGCTCCGACTTGAAGTCTGCCCTTTCGGGCGCGGACGTGATTTTCCTCGGAACGCCGTCCTATGCGCTGCGCCAGTGGTGCAGGCAGATTGGCGAGCTCGAAGCGGGAGTCGTCAAGAAGGGGGCTTTGTTTGTCAGCCTAGCCAAAGGTCTGGAGCTGGAAACACGCAAGACCCCGTGC
>JBNKSG010000163.1:0-8885 GCA_050297195.1 Opitutaceae bacterium
CGTTTCGCTCTCGGAGATCGGAGGATACCCGGCGGCGATTTCTTCGTCGTTTTTCCTCCAGCCTCTCATTTCCTTACGGGTAGCCTTCGGCGAGAAAAAGCCGAAGCTCGCGTAGAAGATGCCGATGCACGGTGCTAGCCAGCAGGCGAAGGCAAGCGGGATGTAGAGAAGGTTTTCCATGTGTCCCTCGCCGATGTGCAGACCGAGGGCTGAGATGACGAAGGCGCCGCCAGCATTCCACGGAATGAGCGGCGACATCAAGGTGCCGCCTTCCTCGATGCCTCGGGACAGGTTCAGGGTGGAATAGCGGAGGCCGCGGTAGACGGGTGAAAACATGCGGCCGGGCAACGCGATGGAGAGGTAGGGGTCTCCCGCTACGAGATTGGTGGCGAAGGAGGTGCCGATAGCGGCGCTTTGCGTTCCTCCGAAGGTTTGGACCTTGCTCTGGATGGCGCCGATGATAGCCCGCAGGCAGCCGGTGCGTTCGAGCGCTCCACCGAAGCCGAGGGCGATGAGGATCAACGATATGGTCCACATCATTGATTGGATGCCTCCACGGTTAAGAAGGCCGTCGATCTGGGCTATGCCGGTGTCGATCGAGTATCCGTTGTTCGCATACTGGAAAATAGATTGAAGAGAGGCGCCTTGGGCGACCATGGCGACGATGCCTCCCACGACCACGCCCGCGAATAGGGACGGAATCGGAGGATACTGTTTGAGGGCGAGTACCATGACCAGCAGCGCGGGCACGAGCAGCCACACGGAAATGGTGAAATTCGCGTCCAATGCGGCCGTGATCGCGTCGATCTTTTCGAAGGAAACCTTTTCGCCGCCAACGAGTTGGAACCCAGCTACCAGATAAATGACTAGGGCGATCAGCATAGACGGAATGGTGGTGGGCATCATGTTCTTGATATGGGAGAACACGTCCGTACCGGTCACGGCAGGGGCTAGGTTGGTCGTATCCGAAAGCGGCGAAATCTTGTCTCCGAAGAAGGAGCCGGAAACCACGGCGCCCGCGGTCCAGTACATGGGGATTTCGAAGCCGGCCCCGATTCCCATCAAGGCGAGTCCCACCGTACCGACCGTGCCCCAGGAGGTTCCGAGGGAAACGGAAACGAAGGAGCAGATGATCATGCTCGCGACCAAGAAGTACTCGGGTGACAGCAGCTTAAGCCCGAAGTATATGATACTCGGGACAGTGCCGCTGGCGATCCAGACGCCGATAATCATCCCGACGGTAATCAGCACCGAGACGGAAGGCAGGGCCACGTGGATGACGTGAAAGACGCCTTCCTCGATGTCGGCCCACTTCAGGCCGAGGCGAATGCCCACGAGGCTCGTGACCGCCAAGCCGATGGCGAGCGGGATGTGTGGCTCGAATACGCCGAAATAGAAGATCTGCAGTCCGATGACGAGCAGGGTCAGTATGACGGGGGTTATCGCGAGCGCGAATTTGGGTTGTAATTCGTGTTTGTTCATGGTGGCCGTTGTTCGTATTCTTAAGATGAATACTGGTTGCCTGCCCTGGGGGCAGTATGCCTTTTGTCTGCGTAGCCGTGAAGGCCATGCAGGGGATGTTCGGTCTACTCGTCTAAACACGTAAGACAGTGGATCAAGGGAAAACTTGACCTTTCGCGCTGGGAACAGCACTGCGCGATAGAGGTGTGATGTATCCTAAAAAGAGATACGGAAACTTTTTTTAGAATTCTTCGTCCGGATTAAGGAACTCTCCGATTAGCTGGCGACGGTGTTCAAGGAAGGCTTCGATTTGGTGTACCGCCTCGCTCGGGCCGTCTTCTTGCATGAGCTTCTCCTGCGCTTGATGCGCTGCAGCTTGAAAGCTAGGCGAGCCCTCGATTTGATCGACTTTTGCGGCCAAGCGCTCGGGCCAGTGCTTTTTGCCGAGCTTTAGGCCACACCCGAGGCGTTTCACTTCAGCGCTGAAAAAGTCCTGGTCTCCGATGTGCGGGACGACGATGTGCGGTTTCCCGGCAAAAAGCACGGATGCGGTGGTGCCTGCTCCGCCGTGGTGGATAACGACGGAGGCGTGCTGCAGAAGCTGGTCGTGGGACATGGGGCCGAGCTCGAGGATGTGGCTGGCGGACTTTGGCACTTGGAAGCCGGACCAGCCCGTTTGCAGGATGAGCTTTTTGTTTTTCGGCCAAGCGGCAACGAGGCGACGCATGATAGCGTCGGGATTGTCATAGACCATGCTACCAAAGGTGATAATCGGCACAAGCGTCTCGCCTCTGAACTCGCGTATCTGCTGCTCGATCGCTTCGCTGCTGGGATACTGCCAGCGGCAGTAGCCTGTGAACTGGAAGCGTGGATGCAACTTGATCTTCGGTCGCATAAGCCCCGGAGAAACAGCGACTAGCACGAGTTCGGCCGATTTTGAGAAGAAGTCCTTCACGCCAGGGAGCCCTTTGCGTTTGAAGGCTCGCGAGATGGTAGTGTTGATCGCTGTATCCACTACGACGTTACCGATCTTCCAGCAGAGGCGATTCCAACGCAGCTGGAACCAGTCGGGCATGCCGCGAAGTCGTGGAAATTCGTGTGGTGGGTAGAAGCGCGAGGGGACGGTATTGTGGGCGAACGCGTAGGATACGAAGGGGATGTTGTGCTTTTCCGCGATCGCTTTGTTGATGGGGAAAAGGTAAGAGGAGATCAGGCAATCGGCGCCCTTGATGGCTTCTTCCATTGAATCGAGAATCGCTTCGAGATGAGGAGTCGCGGCTCGGTACATCTCCTTGAGCTGGGAGACGGGAGACTTCAGCTTTTGCAGGCGGCCCATCCAGTATTGAAGCTCCGACTTTTCCCAATCAGGCGGTATTTGAAAAAAGGGTACGCCCGCAGCTTCGACGTCCGGCTTAAACGGTCGGCTGGTAGCGAAGCGAACCGTGTGCCCAGCTTCCTGCAGCGCGAGGGCGAGTCGAATGAGAGGGAAGATGTCTCCGGTCGATCCGTGAGTCGTGATGACGATGGTCATTTCGGTTCGCTAGATAGCGAAGTGAAATGGCGTTTGTCGATGGCGGGTTGGTGACGATTTGGTGTCGGGATGCTGTTCTCGCTCGCGGATTCAGGACACCTGAGATCCTGCAAACGGCATTTCTGCTGCTGCGCCTCAGCTGCAAAATGCATGGTGGAATATGCTGGAATTTGGATTCTCGCTACATCGTTTTGTGTAAGGTGTTTATGGGGAATGGTTAAGGATTGTTTTGCTGGCACTCGGCCTCTGGTTGGCGCGGTCCTAGCGTGTTGGCCTGTATGGCACAGAAAACGCAATTACAGGAAATAGACGAATTGGAACGTAACGCGATCGGTCTCCCAAGCTTCACTGCTAAGCAAGTGTCAGGTTTGTTGGATACTTTAGTTTCAAGCCTTTCAAGCCAGTACCACCAGTACCTGAAGCACCACTGGGTGGTAGAAGGCCCGGAGCACCGCGACTTGCACGTCTTCTTCGAAGAAAGTTACATTGAAACGCAGAATCATTTGGATGCGCTCGCGGAACGCATGACGACCTTGGGAGCGGTCCCGACCTCGTCCATGAGGGCCCAAGCGGGCAAGAGCTTGTTGGAAGCCGAAAGCGAAGGCGTCTACCCGATACGCAACATGTTGAAGAGCGACTTGGAAAACGAGCAGTCTCTCATTTCGTTTATTGGAGAGACGATTGCCACGGCTTCGGAGTTGAAGGACTATGGCACGGAAACCTTGCTCAAGAAAGTCTTGATGGAGCGCGAGGAGAGGGCTCATGAGATCGACCACTATTTGGGTCACGATTCGCTTTCGCGGAAATTGGTCGAGGATGCATCCTAGGGGTTGCCCGGACTGTTAGAATCTATTTGGGTAGTACCGCGCCCTCTCATCTATGAAAATTCTGATCGTTGACGACGAAAGCAATATACAGAAAACAACTGCGCTGAGCCTGAAAACAATGGGGCACCAGTCGGTGTCGGCGTTCAGTGGCAGCCAAGCGCTGCGCAAGCTCGGGGAAGACCGCTTTGATGCGGTGTTCCTCGATTTGCGTTTAGGCGAGGAGAATGGGCTAGAGGTCTACGACGAGATCCGGGAGCAAGGCTTTGACATGCCTGTGATCATGTTCACCGCGTATTCATCGATTGAAACAGCGATCGAGGCGACGCGCAAAGGTGTCTTTGACTACGTTTCGAAGCCCTTCGTCCCAGAACAGATTCGGCAAGCCCTCCGCAAGCTGGAAGAGAGCCGTACGCTGGTAAACAAGGTTACGGAGCTGGAGTCCCGGCTCGCAGACAAGTCGCCGGGGATCCGTTTCGAGTCGCAGGACCTGAAGATGCAGCAGGTTTACGAGGTCGCCGGAAAGGCTGCCAAGTCCGAAGCCAACATTTTGCTGCTCGGTCCAAGCGGTACGGGCAAGACTGTATTGTCGAGACGAATACACGAGATGAGCGATCGCGCTGCCAAGCCATTCGTGGTGGTGCACTGTCCGAGCCTTTCCAAGGAATTGTTGGAGAGCGAGCTCTTTGGTCACATTAAGGGAAGCTTCACGGGCGCGGTTAAGGATACTTGGGGCAAGGTTGACGCGGCTGAAGGCGGAACGCTTTTTTTGGACGAGGTTGCCGATATCCCGCTCGAGGTTCAGTCGAAATTGCTGAGATTGCTGCAGGAGCGGCTCTACGAACGTATTGGGGAAACCAAGACGCGCGCGGCGGACGTGCGAATTTTGGCCGCGACCAACAAGGACTTGCAGGAGGAGGTGAAGGAGGGGCGATTTCGCGAAGACTTGTACTATCGCTTGAACGTGATTTCGCTGCACTTGCCCGGTCTCGCCGAGCGCAAGGGCGATTTGGAAATATTGGTTTCCGACTATGTTGGCTTTTACGCTCGTAAGATGGGGCGGGAGGTGGCCACTGTTGAAAAGGACGCCATGGACGCAATACTGGCCTACGACTGGCCCGGAAACCTTCGGGAGCTCAACAATGTTGTGGAGCGTTGCATGATCCTTTGCTCCGGCAATACCGTGACCTTGGCCGACTTGCCCAGCGAAATCAGCGGCGGATCGGGAGATACGGGCGCGACTGCAGCCATCGTCGGTTTAGGGAGTGACGTGACCTTGCAGGAGTTGGAAGACGAGCACATCAAGCGAGTGCTGGAGCGTTGCGAAAGCTTGGAGCAGGCGGCCCGTACGCTCGCCATCGATTCTGCAACTCTTTACCGCAAGCGAAAGAAGCTCGGTCTGCTTTAGGCGTTGCTGGCTCTAACCTTTTTCATTAGAAATGCTGCGCTCTAAACTTTATATCGGGATGTTCCCGGTCGCTGGATTGCTGATACTGGTTTGTTTGTATTCGGTATACAATCACGCAAAGCTCAGCCGCGAGCTCGACCGGCTGCAAGTTGAGCGCTATGGCTCCATTTCCGAGATCGAGCGAGTGCTGCTTGCAAGTTCGCAGATGGAGCGGGCCATTTTGTTGGAAGCCGACGGCGAGCAGGACTTGGCCCGTCGGGCGTTTGAGCGGAGCATGCCGGTTTTCGAGCGATGGCTGGAAAGCCAGAAGGGCGAGAGCGAACTGACTCCCTTGCTGAGAAATTTCGCGTCGATGGGAAAGGCGGTCTTCGAAGGGAGTGACAAAGGCGTGAGCCTCGAGTTGATGGCACCCTTGCTCGAGCGAATCCAGGATGCCGGCTACCGCTCGATTTCGGAAAACAATTCGGTGATCAAGGTAACGAACGAGGCTTTGAGGGGGGACTCCCAGGCTCATTTTTACGTGGTTGTTTCGGCTATTATCGCGAGCGTATTTCTCATGGGTTACGTTGCGTTTCAGTTGAGCCAGCGAATTTTGAAACCGATCGACGCCCTCACCGAAGCGGCCTCTCGGATCGGGGATGGACGCTATGACATGACTGGTTACTCGCCGAGCAGTAAGGATGAAATCGCCCGCTTGGAGAGCGCCTTTGTCGAGATGGCAGGTCGCATTGCCGAGTACCAACGCTTGAGCGACATCCAGGTCGCGCGAACGCGTCGTCGCATGGAGGAGTGTTTCAACAACCTGCCCAATCCGGTGGTCTTTCTAAATTCCAACAGGGATCTTGCTTATCGAAACCCCGCTGCCTCTGACCTGCTGAACTCAGTGAGCTGGGAGGAGGCCTTGTTGCCGCAGCTTGAGGACCGGATAGAGACGGTTTTTGGAACCGGTGAAGAGATTGTGGAAACCGACTTCGAGGAAACGGTATTCGTGAAAAACGGCAACGAGACGCGTTTCTTCCTGCCGCTCTTCGTGAGAGTGGACAGTGAGGCTGTGGAAGAAATCGAGTGTGGCCTCGTGCTGCAAGACATCACGCAGCTGCGTCTCTCCGACGAACTGAAGAGTGACATGGTGGCAACGGTGAGCCACGAGATAAAGACTCCGGTCACCAGCGCTACGATGGCATTGCACCTCGTGCTGGAAAAAAGCTTGGGCGAGCTTACGGAGGATCAGGAAGACATGCTGCAAACTGCGGTGGACGATTTGGCCCGCCTGCGGCGGCTGCTGGACCACTTCCTGGAAATCGCCCGTTTGGAGCGGAAGTCTCCGCGCCTTGATTCTGTGCCGGAAATTCCACTACGCATCATTTCCTCTGTTATCGATGCGTTTTCGATGGCTGCTCAAAGCAAGGACATACAGCTCGTTTCCCATGTCGAAGAGTCGCTTCCCAAGGTCTCGGTGGATTTGAAAGCGATCGAAGTCGGCCTTTCCAATTACCTTTCCAACGCAATAAAATTTAGCCCTGCTGGCTCTCGTGTCGAAGTGTACGCCTGCAGGCAAGGGTCTCGGATCCGTTTGGGGGTACGAGACGAAGGTCCGGGCTTGGGCGATCAGGACTTGGAGATCGTCTTCGAAAAGTTCTACCGTTCCAGGCGGAACCGAACGATGGATGGTGTAGGCTTAGGTCTGTCGATCGTTAAGGACATCGCGATCGCCCATGATGGCATTGTGGGCTGCCAACCTCTGGAACCAAGGGGTTGCGACTTCTATATCGTGCTCGATCCTGCAGCCGAAGAGACGCCGGAGTGAGGCATGCCGGGGAGCGTTTCCCTGCTGGGGCGCTTGCAATTAGCAGGATGACAACCGGCTCGGGGCTGCAATCTGCATGGGAAGCCTCATGCTGAGTGGGACGGCGGGCCGAAATACGGGCTTTCAGGCTGTAGCCTGCGGCGAACGAAGAGCTGGCGCAGTACTTGCGACTTATTGGCGCAAACCCATTTAAGACGGCTCGAGCCGTACACCACTGAAGGAACAGGCTAAGCTAGTATGTTACGAACTTCGATTGTAGTTTTGATTTTAGCGTTGATCGCTGCCGCCCTTGGTTTTGGCGGTGGGACCGGCGTAGTCGTACCTGTCGCCCAAGTTCTCTTCTTCCTCTTTCTGTCGGTATGGATTGTATTCATTTTGCTGGGACGAGGAGGTTCTGACGGGCACGTCTAAACGAAGCGCCAAATACTATGAAAAAGAAACCTGAGACCATCGGGATGCGGGTTGCCGCCCTTTTGCTAGCGTTCGTTTGCGCTATTTGGGGCGCAGCGTGCAACAACGACGAAACGAAAGGAGAAAGTGATATGAATGTAGCGGAATCTACCAAGGAAAAGTTCGACAAGGCAATGGATGCCACGCAGGAGGCTGCTTCCAAATCCAAGGAAGCTGCCCGGTCCGCATGGGGCGACTTCTCCGAGATGACAATCGGGAAGAAGGAGGAGGCGTACGCCCTATCCCTACCAAGCAGAAGGACATCGACTTGAGTATCGATTTCGCGACTAGGAGTTTTCGCAAGCAGTGCTGCTCCTACCACCTGTTAGAGAGCCCGAGCTCGGTCTTGAGCTCGTGGCGGTTAACTTTAGGCGAGCAGCAGAAGGTGGACCTTTCTGTGTATTAGGATCTTGGGGACTCATCCTAGGCCTAGCGAATTCAATTTGTACGGATTATCCGAAGAGAAGAAATGGAGTATTGGACAACTTTTGAATGGGAGCGTTTCCTGGGGGACGCTCTCGCAACCATATTGATTCTAGTGGGGGCCCTGTTGTTCTGGCTAGCGGTGTCGCGTGGCTTTAAGGCCCTGGAGTCTCGTTCGCAGGTTTCGCAAGCGCTGTTGATGCCGTTGAAGCTCTTGGCCCGCTATGTGGTGGTGCTGATCGTATTGCTGCTGTGCCTTACCGCCTATGGCATACCGATCGGGAGCTTCTGGACTTTGGTATCCACAACCTTGGGACTGGTGGCGATTGGATTCGTGGCGGTTTGGAGTGTATTGAGCAACATCTCATCGACCTTCCTGATCTTGCTTGTACAGCCCTTTAGGATGGGTGACTACGTTTGCCTGGTGGGCGAGGAAGTGATGGGAAAGGTCGTTGATATCAATTTTCTTTTCACGACAGTGCGAAAGGGGAGCGGTGACGTTTACAAGGTTCCGAATAACCAGTTTTTTCAAAAATGCTTGTTGCGTCCGGCTGACCCGGAGCGTCTCGAGGCTAAGAGTTCAGATGGCGAGAAATCCACATCTATTGACCATTCACAAGCGAACCTGGAGGGAATCGAGACCGAAGAGGCATCCCGTTCCGCGAGTCGTTGACCAGCGGTTGGCGGGCAACTTAGGGCGGTTGGCATGGAATTAGCGGGCAAGGGTAACGACGGAGGTTTCCCTAAGGCGAATCGCCCTGTCGAGCCGAAGTCGCAATGCAAAGTGCAATACCGCATTGTAAGCTGCCCGACGTAAGTCGGGGGATCGGGAAATAGAAAGAAAAAATCATGAAAGTAACGCCAGAGTCGTTTGTTGAGAAATTTGAACTCGAGAAGCAGGTTGCCGATGAAGGCAGGCGTATTGCGATGATCTCGACCCATGGATACGTAGCTGCGGAACCGCCGCTAGGTATGCAGGAC
>JBNKSG010000164.1:0-8883 GCA_050297195.1 Opitutaceae bacterium
CGTTGATTTCAAAGGGTTCGTTGTCAAAGAGGCGGGCGTTTGCCGAAGTTGTATGCGTCGCCTTGTTGTCGTAATTTCTTTCTTCGCTCACGAGTTGGTTCGCCTTCGAAAGTAGGTCTCTTCCTTCGCTGTTATTCTCGTTCCACGTCGTTGAGGTGTCGCTTTGCTCGGTACGCCAATCATCTTTTCCGTCGTGAACCATCTTTTCTCTTCTTCTTTTAATTTGGTCGGACTCGTATTCGGCTTCCTTGGAGTACTTGGGGTAGGGTAACTTACTCTTCGTTCTTTAGATCAATTTTTTAGGTCGGATAGTTTCATCAAGTTGATCGTCGAAGTCGTCATATCGTCATTTCTGTTTTTTCTACGTATCCAAACTTTAACTCCTCAATCTGATCATTTCTTTTCTTCGACAACGTCAAAGCCACACGATGGCGGCTTCGGTTATGGTTTCATAAGTTGTGATGTTGATTTCAATACGGTCGTTACGAAAGAGGCGAGCGCTTGCCGACATTGTGTGAGCTGCCTGGTTCGACCAATTAGTTTCTAGTAGATTAGTCATGGAATACCATCTCAAAGACGCTCTTAACTCCGATGCAAAACGTCACAAAAGAGACCAATAGAATGGCTATGCATCCGTACTTCATCACCTCGTCTTTGATCGTTTCTTTGTACTCTTCATCATAGGGATTCGTTTCTAAAATCTTAACTACTTGAAAGTCTGTTTCTAGGTCGTCTCCAGTGTTCGCTTCACCTTTGGCGATAGCCTCATCGATCTTTTCTTTTAGTTTCGAAAGCCCTTCTTTGTTGCCGGCTAATGTTCCACACTCTTCGCCGTGCTCATCGTAGATCGAGACCCATGCTTTCGGTTTTTGTGGATCGTTCATTTATTTTTCGTCGAACAGTAGTATTCTATGTAGTTTTGGTACACATATCACTTCTGATGATATTTACAGGTTTCAACAGTTAAGTGGGTAGAATATCCGGCTATGGCCGTGGATATGTGCGCTTTTGGGGTCATATGCACTTTTTGAGGGAGTGGATATTTTGCGGAAGGTGGATTTCGGGATGATGCTGGATTGCGGTGGTGAGACAAGGTCAAAACAGGTGGAACTACGGGTTTTAGAACCTGCTTTGCACTTAGTGCTGTTACGCTAGGCGAAACCCTGAACCCTCTTGGGCGTATGAGGAAAGCTGCCGTTGAGTCGCCGGAGCGGGTGAAGCGTGCCCGTGGAGCCTGGAATTTGGCTAAAACTCCTCCTCCGGATCGCCGGTGGACAGCGGATTAGGGGGGGAGGTGTCAGACCGAAGTGTTCGAACTGAGGTTTCGTTGAATTGTGTAGAGTGACGAAGTTCAACGAGGATCGACGGACGGATGTGGGAGATTATGAGCTTGGGGCTTTGCTTCGTTTGCGGGGCGTTTTCTTGACGAGGTGTTTCGCTTTTTTGTGGGCGGTCTCTTTCGGCGCTTCCGTGTGCTTGTTTCTTTGCTTGGCGGCTTGGGTTTCTTCGACGCCCAGCTTTAGGCGTTTATCCAATGCGAACAGGATGCTCGTAATGGTCTTGAGCGTGAAGCTGGGCGTCCTCGTCCAACAGCTTTTGCACGTATTGCCGTGATTTCCCGATGCGGCGCGCGAGCTAGCTACGATTGATTTCCTTTTCTTCCATGGGGGCGAGGACCAGGTTGACGAACCTGGAGCGCTCGACGTCGGCGAGAAACTCGGGGTCGTTTTCGAGTTTCCGGTTCGCTTTCTCGATGCGGTCCAGCATCGCCGGAGACGTTTTGGGCACGCCTTTTAGGATGGCGGCGATCTCCGAGGGAAGGGCTGACGTTTCGTGTGTCATGGTTGGTGAGGGGTGAAGTGGGATTCGTAGAATTTCTTGAGGGCGATATCATGATGAGAATAGGTGCCCCCGTACCGACCTGCCGTGGCTCGTAGACCGATGGCATTGTTTTTACCCATTCCTTGACGCTGAGCTTGTAGCTGTTCAGCCCGGCTTGACTTCTAATTGTGGCGAATTCGCCGGAATTAGAATTTGGGTTGTGGACCGTTTCCTAAATACCGAGGAATTCGACTGTGTCGCGATTACGTAGCCAGTCGGAGATGAAGAATTCGCCGTCCTTTGCTTTCAACATGTCGGTAAGCGAGATGTAATATTCATCTTGGCGACGGATGGCTGTGACCTCGATTCCTTGGACGTTTATCTTCGTGTTGGTGGATTTCTTCGTCATTTGGTTGCTTCCTTCTTCATCTCTTCGCGGGCTTGGGAGAGGGCGTTGGCCATGATGCCGGAGGGGACGGCGACGGCGGCGAGGCCGACCGCGAGGATGACGAAGGTGAAGAGTTTGCCGCCGACGGTGATGGGGTAGGCGTCGCCGTAGCCGACGGTGGTAAGCGTTGTAGTGGCCCACCAAAGACATTTGGGGATGGAGTCGAAGAGCTCGGGCTGGGCCTTGCCTTCGAAATAGTAGATGCCGGCCGCAGCGATGTAGATGATGATCAGGGCGGTGGCTCCAAAGAGCAGCAGCTCCTCGCGGGCTTTAAGGAAGGCGATATGGTAGCGCCGCATGACGGAGCTGTAGCGAGCGAGCTTGAAGAGGCGAAAGAGCCGCAGCAGGCGAAAGGCGCGGATGCCGCGCAGGTCAATGCCGAGCGCGAGGTAGAAGGGCAGGATCGCGAGAAGGTCGATAAGCCCGAAGAAGGTGAACGCGTAGCGGAGGCCTTTCTTCGAGAAGGCGATGCGGAGCAGGAACTCCAAAGTGAAAATGACGATGGATACGACTTCGACGATCCTGAGCGTGGAACGTAGCTCGGGCGAAATGCTTGGCATCGTCTCGAACGTGAAATCGAGTATCGAAACGATGATTACAAACTGGATGAACCAGGCGAAGATGCGTCCGGGGCCGCGGTCGGGATTATCGACCAGCTGTTGCAGGAATCGGGTGGGCATGGAAGAGGAGGATTGAAATAACAACTAGGTAGGTTGGCGTAGCTATGCCAGTGGAAAATAGTATCTCGGGAGGCGGATCGTTGCTTTCGATGCTCATGTTTAAACGAGGGTGGGCGAAGACGTTCCCTTTTGATGGAATGGGATGGCCGATGGACTTTTGAACACCGAAGGGCGTCCATCTGGCAGTTGCCGATCTTGCCGGTGGCGTCGCAGTACTTTCGGCGTCGCCTTTCTGTCGATAGGAGGTCTCGTTGATACGCAAGGCGCTGTCGGCGTTGCAAATCTTGGATCTGCGAAGTTGTAGGCCGGGGCGTCGAACCGCCGACTGCACGAGAATGTCGCCTCGACGAGGTAAGCTACAAAATTAATGGAAGTGAAGGTCCGTAGCTATAGGTCGGATCAGGGCCTTTTTGCGAAACCCATCCTGCAGCCAACGATTGCTACGAGGAGCTTCCCTCTGCGGAGGGAGCGGACATGGCGGACCGGTGGGTGCGACGATAGCTTCGAGGTGAAGATCCCATTATGCGGGAGAAGCTGCGGCTGAAGTAGTAGGGATCGTTGAAGCCGCACTCGGTGGCGATCTCGGAGATCGGAGTCGTGGTAGTCGCAAGCAGTGTAGCGCCGTGCTGAATGCGTTGGCGAATCAGGAAATCGATCGGAGGGAATCCGGTCAAACGGCGAAAGATGGCAGTATAGTGCGTGACCGATACTCCAGCTGCTGCAGCGAGCTCGGGAAGGCTGTGCGGTCGCATCCAGTTTTTCCGCAAGAGCGAGATCGAAGCGTCTACCCGCTCGTGAGCGGACAGGGCGGTGCTGTTTTGGGCTCGCCGGCGGGATAAGGAGGCGAGGCAGGTTCGCAACGCGGCGGCCGCGTCCAGTAGCTCGGGCAAGCCGTATCCAGCCGTAAGGGACGAGTGAATACGGTCGAGGCCGAGCGAATCCAGCTTTTCCGCAGGAGTGTGGCACGCTGCCAATGCGGCGTTCCGGCCGGTGGCGTGCTCGAGCCAGGCGTCCGCTTCTTTTCCGGTGAAGTGTACCCAAGCGATCGACCATGGGTCATGATCCGACGCGCCGTAGAGGTGGGGATGGCCGGCTCTGAGCCCCACCACATCCCCGCGTTCCAAATGTTGGCGCCTGCCTCCTGCCTCTGCCCAGCCAGAGCCGCGAAGGCACACGATCAAGACGTGGTCGGAGCAGCCGTTTGCTCTCTTGATGAAATGCCCTTCCGCCCGCGGAAAGAATCCGGCATGAGTCACGTGGAGGCCGGCCAAGAGGGGATGGGTGGCCATGAGTCGTTGTTGGGGTGCCGGGACCACGAGTAAGGTTTGGCCCGAGAATCCATCCTGCCTTCGCTGGCTAGTCTCCGTTTCGGCTAGGCTGCGTTTCGAGTTCCCAGATCGCTTCACAGTGTAAGATCGTGCAGGTTTTCCAGAATTCCGTCCATTGTTAATTTGAGGGCTATCGTGTAGTATCGTCACGGTTTTCCACAAAAACGAGCCCCACCATTCAATCGGATACCACGCTTATGCCCTGTGACCATCGCTTGCCTGCGCCCCATTCCGTATCAGTAACCCGAGAATCCCTCGAGTTGCCGACCTATTTGCCCAAGTTGGCGGACCGCCATCCGCAGTTTTTGGAGAAGCGCGTTTACCAGGGGTCGAGCGGGAGGGTGTACCCCTTGCCGGTCTGTGACGCTATCGAGTCGGAGCCGCAGCCACACTCGTGGCAGGTTGTGTATATAGAAAACGAATACTTGCAGGTGATGGCGCTACCGGAATTGGGCGGCCGCATCCACCGGATCTGGGACAAGGTCCGTGAAAAGGACCTGATCTACTATCAGCCCGTCATAAAGCCAGCTTTGGTTGGTTTGGCGGGTCCATGGGTCAGCGGCGGCATCGAGTTCAACTGGCCGCAGCACCACCGCCCTTCGACCGCCATGCCCTGTACGGTGGAGATCGAGGAAGGGGAGGATGGATCGGCGACGGTTTGGCTTTCGGAGCACGATCCTATGGCTCGCATGAAGGGGATGCATGGCATCCGGTTGCGGCCGGGTATTGCCCGCGTGGAATTGCGGGCCCGGGTCTATAACCGAACCGACGACGTACAGACTTTTCTGTGGTGGGCCAATGCGGGACTGGAGGCGCACGAGCAATACCAATCGTTTTTCCCACCGGACGTGAGCTACGTGGCCGACCACGCCAAGCGCGCCATGAGCGCATTCCCTTTGTGCGAGGGATCCTACTACGGCGTCGACTACGCAGGTCGGGCTCGCGACGGCGTGCCTGGCCACGAAACACCTCGGAAGTATTATCCTCCGCAATGCGAGGATGGGACTAGGCCTGCTCCGAACGACCTTTCTTGGTATGCCAATATTCCTGTTCCTACCTCCTACATGTGCATGGGGTCGATCGGCGATTTCTGCGGTGGCTACGACCACAAGAGCGGGATCGGAATCGTGCATGTGGCGGATCACACTATAGCCCCGGGCAAGAAGCAATGGACGTGGGGAAATCAAGAATTTGGATACGCTTGGGATCGCAACCTTACCGACCAGCGGGAGGACGGGAGCTATCCGCCTTACATCGAACTGATGGCAGGCGTGTTTACCGACAATCAACCGGATTTCTCCTATCTACAACCGGGGGAGACGAAAACGTGGAGCCAGCACTGGTACCCGATTTATGACATCGGAGTGCCGCGTCAGGCCAATGTAGACGCGGCTGTCGATTTACGTGCGCCGGAAAAGGGTGGACCTGTGGAAGTTCGTATTTCCGTGACTCGAAGCATTCCATCTGCATCGGTCCAAGTGGTTGCTGCGGATGGTAAGGTGAAGGCCGAGACCACCGCCGAGCTGTTGCCTTGCCATGCAGCGATCGTACGGCTCGATTTGCCGCAAGGCTGCGACAAGGAAGGGCTGCTATTAGTGGTACGGGACA
The DNA here is from genome assembly GCA_050297195.1 of Opitutaceae bacterium. Taxonomy (GTDB): domain Bacteria; phylum Verrucomicrobiota; class Verrucomicrobiia; order Opitutales; family Opitutaceae; genus Pelagicoccus. The sequence continues at coordinate 5,886 of JBNKSG010000164.1, forward strand.
GTGAGGGCGCGGAGGTAATCCGCTACCGCCCGCAAGCTCCCGATCGCGAGGAACCGCCCGCTGCAGCGGAAGCGCCGCCCTTGCCGGAGGACGTGGCGAGCGCGGACGAGCTCTACCTCATCGGCCTTCATCTCGAACAGTACCGTCACGCGACGCGTTGCCCGACGCGGTATTGGGAGGAAGCGTTGCGTCGCGATGCGGGAGACTGCCGTTGCAATCTGGCCCTGGGGCGTTGGCATTTGCGCCGGGGCGAATTCGAACTCGCGGAAGAGCGCCTGCGGACGAGCTTGGCCCGTTACACTTCGCGGAATCCGAATCCGGCGGATGGCGAGGCCTACTATCAGTTGGGCCGCTGCCTGCGGTTTCTCGGCCGCGACGAAGAGGCCTACGCCGCCTTCGCCAAGGCCTCTTGGAACCAGGCTTGGACGGGCGCGGCTCAGCTGTCCATGGCCGAAATCGAGATCGGTCGCGGCAATTGGGCTGAGGCGGAGGAAAGCCTTGCTCGAGCGCGTCGACTCGACGAAGACAATCTGCGCGCCCGTAACTTGCAGGCGATCGTCTATGCGCGCCATGGGCTCGAAGAACGGTGCGAGTCGGCACTCGTCGCAATCCTCGCCACCGATCCGCAGGACGTGTGGGCGAGCTGGCTGCTCAAAAAGAAAATCCCCGACGACAACCAACTTCGTCTCGACGTGTCGCATGATTTCGCCCGAGCAGGCCTTTGGCTCGAAGCCTTAGAAGTTCTCTCTACTGCGACGCCGGATCCGGTGGGGGGATCGACTCCAATTGTTGAATACACACGTGCGTGGCTGAATGACAAGTTAGGGCGCTCCGCGGAGGCGAGTCGTTGCCGAGGGGCGGCTCGAAACGCGAGCGCGGATCGATGTTTCCCGGTGAGGCTTGAGGAGCAGGCGATCCTGCAGTCTGCAATCGCAGCGAATCCCGACGACGCCTGCGCTCACGCATTGCTAGGGTTTTGGTTGTATGACCGCAGAAGGCATGAAGAGGCAATCGAACACTGGGAGACCGCAGCGCGTATCCATCCTGCGGATGCAGTCGTCTGGCGGTGTTTGGGAATTGCGCGCTTTAACACTCGAAAGCAGCCGGAAGCAGCCCAAAATGCCTACGAACGGGCGATCCAAGCCGCCCCGCAGGACGCTCGCCTCTACTATGAGCGCGACCAGTTGTGGAAACGGATCGGCAAGCCGCCGCAGGAACGCCTGAAGGCGCTGGAGGAAGTCCAGAACCTAGTTGACCAACGGGACGATCTCGTTGTGGAAACAGCTGCCCTGTTCAACCAGACTGGAAGGCCGGGCGACGCTTTGGAGTTGTTGGGCTCTCGCGTTTTCCAGCCCTGGGAAGGCGGGGAAGGCCTCGTTTCCCGCGAGTACATGCGAGCTCGCATTTTGCTGGGTAGATCGTTTCTCGATTGCGGTGACGCGGAAGCGGCCAAGGAACAATTTCTCGCTGCCCTGAAGCTTCCAAGAAAACTTGGCGAGGCTCGCCACATGTTCGTCAGCCCGAGCGAAGTTCACTGGTGGTTGGGCGAAGCCTGCTCCGCGCTTGGCGACGAGGCCGAAGCTCGTGCGCATTGGCGAGCTGCGGCCGATTTCAAGGGCGATTTCCAAGGTATGGCCGTACAGCGCTTTTCGGAGAGCACTTACTTCACCGCCCGTGCCATGGAGCGGCTCGGCCAATCAGCCGAGGCCCGTGACTTGTTCAGCGCGCTTCTGGATCATTCCCGAGAACTGGCGGAAACACCGGCGACGATCGACTACTTCGCGACATCGCTCCCGACCATGCTGCTATTCGAGGAGGATCTCGACCAACGGCAGTCGTTTACGGCTCGCCTTCTCGAAGCCCAAGCCCGCTTCGGCCTTGGCCAGAAGGAGGAGGCGAGTGTTATCGTCGATGCATTGCTTGAGGAAGACCCGAGTTCGGCTATTATCGTCGACCTCAAGGCCTCGATCCGTTGAGCCCAACTTTTTTGCGAGGTACAGAAAGCGCACGTTTTTGCGGTCTCGTTCTCGCGCGTTCCCTTTCGTTTTTTTCTACTAATGACTTCTTCTACAATTGGCCACTCTCAATCAATTGCGCTCGCCGGTTCCTGGCGTCTGCAACTCGACCGCGAAAATGCGGGTGTCGCCCAAGCTTGGTATAGGCGGCAGCTCTCGGAAACCATCGAGCTGCCGGGTTCGCTACCAGGTCGCGGTATTGGCGATCCCATTACAGTCGATACGCCCTGGGTGGGGAGCATTTTCGATCCTTCGTGGTTCACTGAGCCGAAGTATGCTCCGTATCGCGAGCCAGATAACTTAAAGGTTCCCTTTTGGCTGCAGCCGGAAACCTACTATGCGGGTGTCGCCTGGTATCAGCGTGAAATCGAAATTCCCGCAGACTGGTCGGGGCGGCGCGTGACGCTTCACCTCGAGCGTCCGCATTGGAAAACGACCGTCTGGCTTGATGACACATCGCTCGGATCGCAGGACTCCCTGTCCACTGCCCATGTCTACGAGCTGGGTAGCTCCGTCTCGCCGGGGCGGCATGTCTTGACCATCCGGGTGGACAACTCCGTTCAAGTGGAACTCGGCGAGAACTCGCATTCGATCTCGGACCATACCCAAGGCAACTGGAACGGGATTGTAGGGATTATCGAACTACAGGCAAGCTCACCGGTTTGGGCGGAGGATGTGCAAGTCTACCCAGAGTTGTCCACTCGGCGCGCGACCGTACGGGGGCGGTTGCGTAATATTACAGGTTTCCGGGCAAAAGGCGCGGTGGAGCTGTTTGTGAATGCTCAGAGTGAAGGAGAAGTGCCCTTCGAGATCTCCGGCGACCGCAAGGAATTTGAGACGACTTTGGTTCTTGGGGCGGATTTGGAAACTTGGGATGAGTTTAATCCCGTGGTGCATCAATTGAAGGTGAAGGTTTCGACCGATGATTTGATAGCCGAACAGACGATTCCATTCGGATTGCGGGAAATCGCGCGTGATGGGCG
>JBNKSG010000165.1:0-8840 GCA_050297195.1 Opitutaceae bacterium
TTTGTTGAAGCATGCCAGCGCGACAATCGCGATCGCCCTGTTGTTGCACTGCTTGTTTTTCTCTTCCTTCTTTCGCAATCCGGAGGGGATCTTAGACGGGTTTGCGACCTTTTTTCATTATGCGGATCGCTCGCAGGGACAAGGTCACGAGAAGCCGTTGTTTTATTACCTCTGGTTGTTGTCTCCCAAGAGCGTTGAAGGCGTACGCTGGGGGGAATTGGCATTTCTGGTGGCGATGGTCGTGGGAGTCGCGCGAGCCTTCTGGAAGGTGCGGGAAAATGGGTTTCCTGCTTTTGTGGTATTGAGCGGAATCTTGATGCTGGCAGTGTATTCGTTGATTCCTTACAAAAACCCTTGGTTGTTGTTAACACCCTATTGTCTGCTCGGCTATGCTGCCTCCTTGGGGGTCGTGGATCTTTTTCGGATGGGAATGTCGGACCGGGAAAGCGTGCGGAGATGGAGTCTGTACGCAGCGGGGGCCGGATTGCTTTTGTTCTTGAGCGTGGAACTCAGAAGCAATTTGCAGAAGGCGGTTTACCAGTATCCAAATGCGACGAGGAATCCTTATCTTTATATGCATACGACGTCGCGTTACGCGAAGTTGCTGAAGCGCTTAGACTCGGTAGATAAGGCGGAGGACGTTTCCATCTATAGCCCGGATGCTTCGTGGCCTCTGCCGTGGCATTTGCGCAATCGCGAACGGGTGGGGTACTGGACGGATCTGGAGAATTACGAAGCAGGAGGTATCGACGTGATCGATACGCGCCTGCTTGTGGGGCATGAGGAGATCATGAACGATGGAGGCTTCTGGGAGTTGCATGGTTTGCGTCCTAATACCTTGCTTGCCTTACGGGCGAGCGATGAAATTGCGGCGGAATGGATAAGGAAAAATGCTAAGGATTGACGAAAAGACAGAGCTTTTCAGTTTTCGCCACGAGGCGATGGCTGCTGATTTAGTGGTTTCGCTGGGTGGAGTGGACGAGAAGTACGCTCGCCAGACCGCTCAGGCATTTTTCGCTCGAGTGGATGAAGTGGAGGCGAAGCTTAGCTTGTATCAGGAAGGGAGTGACGTAACGCGAATCAACCTGATGCAGCCGGGAGCGGATACGCGGGTGAGCGAGGAGTGCATGGAATGCCTCCAACTGGCCATGGCTGCCAGTTCTCTCACGGGCGAGCGGTTTCACCCGTTTCTCGGGGTCGAGTCCTTGAAGGTAAAGGGGAACGTGCCGCCTTACTTGAAGCATCTGTTGGAAGGGGATGAGGCGGAAGACTTGTCTTCAGCCGTGCAAATCGATCCCGGTTCTCGATACCTCAAGAAGTTGGGCGCGGGAGCGATTCTCGATTTTGGTGGCGTGGGAAAAGGCTATGCTTTGGACCAAGGCATGCTGGAGATCGAGGATTGGGAAATCCCGATCGCGATGGCGAACTTTGGGGGGAGTACCTTGCTGTTTCAAACGGATGAGCAGATGGATCCTTGGACGGGGAGTTTGGGCGATGTTTCGCTGGCTCCGTTTTGGACGGGAGCGTTTTCGAGTTCGGGAACGGGGTTTCAAGGAGAGCACATCGTGAGCGCGAGCGGGAAGCGCTTGCTGTGGAACCGCAGCTTTTCCCGAAGCGCTTCCGCCGGATTGGCGGATGCCTTGACGACGGGCGCGATGTTGATGGATGAACAGGAGCTGCAAGCCCTCTGTGACGCGGAAAGCGAATTGGTTTTGGCGGCGACGGGCGAACGAGGGGCTTGGGGTGTGGAACGGTTTTGCCAGTGGGGACGCTGAGTATGGATTGCTTCCTTGTGATCCCTTGTTTCAACGAAAGTGGCCGCGTTCCCCGCTTTTTGGATACGCTGTGCCGGAGTATTGAAGCGAGCGGTTTGTCGATTGGCGTGCAGCTTGTGGACGATGGATCGGGACCCGAGGAGGTGGAGAGGCTGCGCAAGGTGGTGGCAAGGTGCCGCGACGCGTATCCGTTTTTGACCGAGGTCTTCGCTCTGAGAGAGAACAGGGGAAAGGGGGCGGCGATTCGCGGTGGCTGGGCTTTGGCTCCTGACGACACTCGAATTTTGGGGTTTGTGGATGCGGATGGTTCTGTTTCGGCTGAGGAGACCTTGAGGGTTTTGAGAGCGTCACTCGAGGAGGAGGAACCGTTTTTGGTAATGGCCAGTCGCCGCGCGAAGGGGGCTCGGGTGGACCGGTCCTGGCTGCGTAAAATGGTGGCGGCCGGTTTCGCTTGTTTGGTGCGGCGTTCCTATGGTGTTCAGGTTTTGGATACGCAGTGTGGCTGCAAGTTCCTGCAGGCTGCTTGGTACCGGAAGCGCGACCGGGAGTTTCGGGAGGAGGGCTTTGGCTTGGACCTCGAGTTGATCCTCAAGGCGACCCGCTCGGGTTGCGTGGTGCGGGAAGTGGGGATCGCCTGGCACGAGGAACCCGGCAGCAAGGTTGGTCTTGCGGACGTGTGGACTTTGGGGAAAGCGGTGGTGCGGCGCCGAATCGGATCGTGAGCCGTCGCCGATACAAATAAACGCCCTAGCCTTGCGGCTAGGACGTCCATTTTAGGGGTAGGGTTGTTTTTTGTATCTAGTTCCCGCGCGCTTAGCGCAGAGACTCGAATTTGTTGTGCCTTACGAAGTAGAGGGCGGCTGCGGTGACGAGCAGGTAATTGGAAATTTGGCTGACGGTGGTTCCGGAGTCTTGGGTGCCGAGGAGCATTTGTCCATAGGCCAAAGATACCAGGGTGAGGGCTATCAAGGCGAGCACCCATTTGGTTTTTACGCCGATGAGCAGGAGGAGGCCGAGGAGGATTTCCACGTAGCCGATGCTGTAGGCGTAGAGGGATACGAGAAATCCGGGAATATCCGTCTTCTCGAAGGTCGAGACGATCCAGTTTACGACTCCGCCGTAGTAGGCGTCGAAGCTGTAGGCGCCTTCCGCGTTTTTGAATTTGCCGAGGCCTGCGGTGAGCAGGAGCAAGCTCAGGAAGAGGCGAAGGGAGATGAAGGCCCAGCTTTCTGCTGACCAGTACAGGGGAGACCCGCTACGTTGGGCGTTCTTTCGTGGCATATGGGATATCTTGGGTATGGGGTTCTAGCGAGGATCGAGCGGGTTGTGTGAGGAGGGCCCGCTCGGTTGGGGAAATGGGTGGACAGGATTGCGTTTAGGGGGTCAGCCAGTCTTGGGTGAAGAGCTCGGCTTGGACTGCGTCGTTCTCGTCGTGGAACCACTCGCGGTGAGCGACGCGTCGCATGAAATAGGTGACTATGGTGGAGGTGTTGACGATGAAGAAAGAGTAGAGCAGGGCGGGCCAAAGGATGAGGTTGGCTTGGCTCTCGGGGAAGCTGAGCAGGATGATGGCGAAGGCGAGCGGTCCGTTTTGGATTCCGGTTTCGAGCGATACGGTGCGGCTGCTGCGCTTGGACATGCCGAGTCCGCGGCTGACCCAGTAGCCGAAAAGGAAGCCTCCGAGGCCGAGGCCGATACTGGTGAAGAGGATGGAGGGGTCGGATTCGAGCAGTTGGGTGAAGTTGCGTGGGAGCCAGCTGAGGATGAGGAAGAGGATGACGATGATGCCGAGGGCTGCTCCGGTTTCTTCCATGTTCTTGGCCCAGCGTTCGCTGCGGCTGCGCAGGAAAATGCCTCCGCCCACGGGCACGAGGCAGGCGGCGAGGGAGAGGATGACCTTGCCGGTATCGACCTGCAGGTTCTCGGCTTGGAACGGGCCGGTGTAGATCGCCAGCAGGATGGGCATGGCGAGCAGGGCGGCCCCGGTGGTGATGGAGCTGAGCGAGATGCTGAGGGCGAGGTCGCCTTTGGCGAAGTAGTTGAAGAGGCTGGAGGTGGTGCCGGAAGGACAGCAGGCCACGATGATGATGCCGATGGCCCAAGCGTTCGGCATTTGGAAGTACTTGGCCATGCCGTAGGCGAGGGCGGGCATGATGAGGTACTGGGAGAGGAATCCCACGATGACTGGCTTGGGCGTTTTCATCGCCTCCTTGAAGTCCTTGAGGGAAAGCGAGCAGCCGAGTCCGAACATGATGACTAGAATCATGACCTTGAGCAGGCTTTCCTCGAGCGGGGTAATCATTGGGTTGTTAAAGTATTGGGGGACACAGGGTTTTCCAGAAAATAATTTTTTTACACGGAAGCGGTTCTTGGGCTGGGGGCGGCGGGATTATTGGCGGTATCTGGGGCGAATCGCTTAACGTTGGGGCAAGCTCGACGATACCCTAGTCGTATGAAACGTCTTATCATAGCGACGTTGGCTTTCGCCTGCGTTTGCTCGGCCAGGGAATATAAACCGAACGAGTTGGAGATCGCAGCCCACCGTCAGGAGGTTTATGAGCTGGCCCGGGACTATGTGGTGAGCACGTTTAACCTCCAAGTTGTGGAGGAGAGCGAGTTCAACCCGGTACGCTTCAACTCCCACGGGGTATGGGGGGATTTCGAGGCTCGTATCAAGGAGCTAGGCGAGGATCGTTTCGAGGTCCAGGGCTGGGTCAATGCTGTGGGGCAGCCGCGTAACCGTACTAGCTGGACGGTGCATATCCGCTATGGGATAGAGGATCCTCAAGCTTGGCGCTACCGGAAGGTGGACGAAGTGGTGGTCCATGAGCCGGAGTTTCTCGGGTGGAAGTTCGGCGACTACCGGAGCCCGCTTTACAAGGCGGACTACGATCCGCTCTACCTAGCGCGCGTCTTCAAGTAGGGCTGCGAGGGCTTTACCGCTAGTCGAGCTTCGCCTTGAAGCTCTCGGTGGGGAAGTGCTTGCCCGGGCACAGGGTGTGTTTGGGGTGGATCAGGGTGTGCGTGGTGACCCGCGAGACGGGGATGTGGGTCTTGTCCATGAGGTACTCGACGAGGGCTTCCAGGGTCTCCATCTGCTTGGTGGTGGGGCGGGTTTTGGAGAAGTCGCCGACGAGGCAGATGCCGATGCTGATTTGGTTGAGGGCGTAGCTTGAAACGTGTCCCCCTTGGATCTGCTTTTTCCAGCGGTCGCCGATGAAGAGCTCGCCGTCTTTCATCCCGCGTCCGTTGCCGATGACGAAGTGGTAGGCGAGCCCGTTTGCCATGCGGCGTTCGTTGCGGTGGTAGTTGTCCATGCCTTTGGCGGACCCGACGCGGGTAGCGCTGTGGTGGATGACGATGTGCTTCCACTGGCTGCTTTTGGTGTGGATGCGGTCGAGGGTGGATTGGTCGGCGCTTTCGAGGTGGGGGCCGCTGGAGATGACGGTTCCGGGGGCGACGGGGATGCGGATGACTTGGCCGATTTTGATGCTGTTGGCCCGTCGGATGGAGTTGAGGTTGGTAAGGGTCTTGAGGCTGACGCCGTACTTTTGGGCGATATCGGAGAGGTTGTCGCCGGAGCGGACTTTGTAGTGGATGTAGCTCTGTTCGGCGGCGGGCGCGTTGGATTCGCTGGGGATGGGGATTTTGATGACTTGCCCGACTTTTATGCGGTTTGCGTTGCCGATTGCGTTGAGGGCGGTGATGGAGCGGAGGGTGACGCCGTGGCTCTTGGCGATGTCGGAGAGGTTGTCTCCGTTGCGGATCTTGTACTCGGTGAACTTGGGGGCAGGTGCGGGGATGTTGAGCTTTTGGCCGATGGAGAGGGAGTTGGCGTTGTTGAGGTTGTTGGCGTCCTTGATGGCCTGGACGGAGACTTTGTAGGCCTGCGCGATCTCGGTGAGGGTTTCGCCTCTGCGTACGCTGTGTACAGTCGCTGCTTCGGCGCTCGCGCCTATGGCGGCGAGGAGGAAAGCTGCGTATGCGAAAAGCCTATGCATTGCCGAGCGTCTGTTTTTCTTTTTTCTTGGAACGTTTTTTGAGTTTTTCGAGCTTGCCCCAGTCTTCTTTGCGAACGATGTGGCCGACGCAATTGTCTGAGCCGCAAAGACAAGGGTGGTCCTTCCAATGTTCCAAGGCGTAGCCGTAGTCGAAGGTGATCTCTTCGCCTTCCGGGATGGGGCGCAGGGAGACGAGCCAGATTTCGCCGTCCACGTTTTGGGCTTCGCAATTGGGCGAGCAGGAGTGGTTCGCGAGCCGGGCGATGTTCCAATCGAAGTTTCCGTCGATGTCGGTCTTGTCGTCTAGCTCGAAGATGTAGACGGCACCGACGTCCTCGACGAGGGACCGGTCGTGCTGGTGGTTCGCGCGCTCGGTGGCGGTCTTCTTCTTCACGAGTTCGCCGAGGTACTGGATGACGTATTCGTCTTCGGGGATGTCTTGGGCGGCGAAGAGTCCGTGGTTGTGGATGGCGGAGGAGGAGGTGCGGACGTAGGGAAATTCGGGTGGATTTCCCTTCTTGTCCAATCCGATGTACTTCGGCGCCTTCTTCTTCTTTGAGGATTTCTTGGATTTCGAATCTTTGCCCATGTGGTCAGGATTTGTGGAAGTCAGGGGCGGGGAAGCTTTTCGAATTGGCTAGAGGAGAGGCGTTCGAAAGCAATCAATTTCTGCCGGCTGGTCTCGCCGCGGACGATGCTTATCTGGTTTTTGGATACGCCGATCTGCTTGGCGAGGAAGGCGACGAGGGCTTTGTTGGCCTTGCCGTCTTGGGCGGGCGACTGGATGCGGACCTTAAGGGTGGAGTCGTCGAGCCATCCGGCGAACTCGCTTTTGGAGGCATTGGGGACGACCTTGACGGAGAGCGTATGATGGTCTGTGGGGGAACGTGGCATGCTGGCGGCGGTCGTTATTGGGCGCTTGCGTTTCGGCTGCGAAGCAATTCTTAAGGAGGAGAGGGATTTGATTATGTTGAATCAGAAGGACAGAGAACCGAATTTTATCCAGAAGCGAAAGGCCGAGCCGAATTTCATCGAAAAGCGTCGCCAATGGAAGAGCAAGATGGAGAAGCCGCTTTCGCGCCGTACCTTGATGATGGTGCTGCCCGCTCTGATCTTGAGCGTTTTCGTGATGATGTCGGCTCCCTACCTGAAATTGATCATGGAGAAGTTCCTAGAGAAGGGGGACGACATGAGCTACCCGGTGGAGCTGAACTTGAAGGAGCAAAAGGTGGTCGAGAAAGAGGGGCCTCCGCCGGACCCGGAAGCGGTGATGCGCGACGAGTACCGTAAGAAGCTGGAAGCGGAGGGCTTCGATTGGCGGAAGAAGCCTGAGATCGAGGGGCCCGATCTTCGCTTTGCCAAGGAGCAGACGCTCGAGGTGAAGCCGGTGGACGTGGAGCTGCCAAACACGATGACGGAGCTCCGTGCGGCTTCGCGGCCTGCGGAAACTCCGTCGCAGTAGTGCGCTTGACGGTACCGGCGTAACGGCCGGGAAAAGGGGGGGCTCTAGCAGGCGGTGTGGTTGCCTGAGAGAATGGAGTCAGCGAGGTGGAGGCTGTCGCTCACGTCGGTGACCAGGTTCCAGAGGGTTTGCTCGCCTTCGCCGAGGAGGTTGAGCACGAGCAGGTCGGGACCGAGGGCTTGGTCGGGCAGCTCGTCGACTTCGCGAACCACGCCGGTGATCCATTTTGCGAGGTTGAGCAGGCAGGCCATCTTGCCGGTGGTCTGGCAGTCGAGTGGAGAGTACTGGAAGCGAATCGGGTCGATCACGGCGCTGGGCAAGCCCCATTCGCTGAGGAGGTTGAAGCAGAGGCTGGAGTGGTTGTACCTCTTGAGACGGTTGTTGAGGCGACCGCCGCTGGTCTCTCCGTCTGGAGTGGAGCTTTCGAGGATGGCTTCCGCTAGGGAGTGGATGAGTCCGATCGTGTAGGCTCGTTGCGTGTCGAGATTGTGTTTTTCGGCGAGCCTTTCCATGCAGACCGCGCAGGTGATGGCACGCTTCCAATGGTCGGAACCGAAGCAGGTTTCGTCTGCGGTGGGTGGATAGGAGTAGAGGCCAAGCAGGTCGTACATCCGCTGGAATCCGATGGCTGTGATCGCTTCTTCGATGCTGAGGTAGCCTTCGGGCTTCTTGTCCGACATGAGGTTCGCTTCGCGGAGGATGCGGGTGGCGAGGAGGGGCTCGAGTCGGATCAGCGGGAGGATCTCGTCGGGGTTCACGTTGCCTTCAGCCACGAGGCTGCGAAGGCTCTTGCCGATGCGGGATGCAGGGGAAAGGATTTCGAACTGTCGCTGCAGGTCGCTGACTGTAGGATTGACTGGGGCCATGCCCAGTTTTCGCCTTGGATGAGGCTACGTTTAGCAAGGGGAACTAGATTTGGTAATCGAGCTCAGCGGGCTACGAAAAGCGCGGGTAAGCCCATTGGGTGGCGATGGCGTTTTCCCTCTATGGAGCGTGGGTGGCTGGCGCCTAGTTGGGTCGGGGCCGTCATAAGGTCCAGTCTCAGAGCGAGCGTTAAACGGCGATGACCTCTTGGGAGTCGATCAATCCGTAGAGGCGGGCGATCGATGCTCGGATGGAGCGAAGGTGTTTGAGGTCGGTTTCTCCAAGATCGATCTTTCGGCCGTCGGAAACGGTTCCCACGAAGATGGCTCGGAGCGTCTTTTCGAAGGTGACCGGGAGTACGATGAAGGAGCTGGTTTGGCCTGCGGAGTGGATCCATTCGGGGATGACCTTGCTGATCTTGCCGGCCTGGGTGTCTTGGATGAGGATGTCTTCCTTGCGGGTAAGGCAGATGGAGAAGATGTCTTTCTTGTCGGGGCCGACGATGGGGCGGTTCTTGATTTTGGCGAACAGCTTCCCTGATCCGTATCGAGCGGACAGGTTCTTGGGGTCGTATTCCTCGCGGGTGAAGATGAGGCAGTTTTCGAGGCCTGCGGCCTCGCTGAAGGCGTCGCAAACGGCGGTGAAGATTTCTTCGAGCCTTACCTTGGCCCCGGGAACGATGGCGGCTTCGATGGTTTCGGCGGCATTTCCGAAGGTCGCGTTCGAGTGGGTCTCCCG
>JBNKSG010000166.1:0-8782 GCA_050297195.1 Opitutaceae bacterium
CGGGCGATTTAAAACCTTTTCCCAGCTCGTGAATTCGAGGAACCCCGTCGACGAAATCCGCCAACACTCCAAACGCGAAATCGCATCGCTGGAGGAAATCCAATCGAACAGCATCTACACCCAGCGCTCGAAACGACTGATCGACGAGACGCGTCCCTGCCTGCTCGCCCCCAACGATATCCTCGCGACCAAAGCCTGCGGCGTCACCTTCATAAAGAGCCTCCTCGAACGGGTGATCGAAGAGAAAGCGAAAGGCGACCCTCTAGCAGCGTCTCAAGTTCGTCAGGTGATCCTGGATACGCTGGGAAACGACCTTTCAAAGGTTCGCCCCGGGTCCGACGAAACCGCTAGGCTGAAAACCCAGCTCATAAAAAAAGGCATCTGGTCCCAGTACCTGGAGGTGGGAATCGGGCCTGACGCGGAGATCTTCACCAAGGCTCAGCCGATGTCATCCATTGGATACGGAGCCCAGATCGGGATCCACCCAAAGTCGAAGTGGAACAACCCGGAGCCGGAAATCGTTCTCGCCGTTTCCAAAGTCGGACAAATTGTCGGTGCCACCTTGGGGAACGACGTCAACCTGCGCGACTTCGAGGGACGCAGCGCCCTCCTTCTCGGAGAAGCCAAAGACCAGAACGGCTCCTGCTCCATCGGTCCCTTCGTACGCCTCTTCGACGAGAGCTTCCACCTCGATGACGTCAAGAACTGCGAGGTCAGCTTGGAAATCGTTGGCGCCGACGGTTTCCACACCCGCGGAAGCAACAAGATGGTTGAGATTAGCCGTTCGCCAGAAGAGCTCGTAAATCAAGCCATCGGCGAAAACCACCAATACCCCGACGGCTTCATGCTCTTCCTCGGAACCATGTTCGCCCCCACCGAGGATCGAGACGGCGAGAACGAAGGCTTTACCCACCACCTTGGAGACCGAGTTTCCATTTCCAGCCCCAAGCTCGGGCAGCTGGTGAACTGGGTCGACTACTCAAACGCAATTCCCCGCTGGGAATTCGGGATCAGCGAACTTCTTGAATACCTAGAAAACGCGAACGTATCCTGACCAGCCATACAGCGGATCCAACGAAGACCACCTTGGTCCACAAAAGAGCGAGAGAGAGGGAATGCCCCCGCTCTCTCGGCAAAAGAATTTAAACTAATCGATGTAGATCTCGCCTGAGAAATCCAGCTCCTGCGGTTTGCTGGCCCAAGCTTCTACAAACGCGTCCTTGGTGTCAGCGTAGAGCGGCGATACTTCGATCGCTTTGTCGTAATCGCTTGGAATATCGACGCCCGCAGCGGCAAACCACTCGCGAAAGAGCTTTATCTGGTCCGCTTTACATGTCTCCGGAGAGTCGATACCCTCCGCGTTCTTGACCGGACTGAAGTCGTTGAGGCGAGTCGTTTCGATGACGATCGGGTTGCTGGCAAACGGAATCGAATCGAAAACGAACATCTCGAACTTAATTCCATTGGGCGTATCCGTTTTCTGGACCTCTCCCGCCTCGTTCACGAACGGGATTTTTTTGTCCGCACGGTGAAACGGCAGCGAAACGGAACTTCCTGGCGCCACGAGCGAGCGAGCGAAATTCACGTCGATCACATGGATCGCGATACTGCCAGCTCGGAAAGAGAGCTGACCATCCGGATCACGTCTCGCGCAAAGTTCGTCCGGCATGTCGCTGTATTCCACGACTTGGCTTACCCCATCGAGCACGCAGAAATGGCCGAGCTTTTCTTTTTCGTAAGCCTTGGGAAGCATCTTGCTCGACAGCGTAGAACCGGACTTCAGGTGGAAACCGATGAAGTACGGATCAACTGGCCGCACGAGCGGATTGTCCACTTGGAAGTAGCTCAGGATCTCTATCCCGTCGTCAGCCATGGCTTGGAAAGAGCCGCTACGGTCCAGAGCTCGCAAAGCCCCGCCATGCCCATCCGGGCTCATCGCGATGCTGCCCTTGGACTCGAGGATGATCTTGCCATCATGGTCGACGGCAGGCATGCGGCCTTGCCTGAAGAAAACGACCGAACCTTCGGCCAAACCGAAGTTCTTGTTCTCCTCGAAGAAGGAAACAGTTGCGGTGTGGTTGATGTCGCTGGTCATGATAAACCAGGGCAACTTGCAACCGTAGCGAACGCGAGCAGCTTGAATCTTCTCGGCAAATACTTGAAAAAGGGTCTTCTGCTTAACGGGGGTAACCGGATAAGTGCCCTTGGGGCCATCATAGCCCAACCGGGTTCCTTGACCTCCCGCAACCGTAAAGGCCGCAACCTTGCCAGCCTTGATCGCTTCTTCGCCTAAGCGTTTCGCCTCCTGCCACTCCGGGTCTGTATCCACATTCTCAGGAATCGAGACATAGGGAGCCGGCTCCAAGGCGCCGAAGTCCACGCTGCCGTGCTCGCTGCCGCCCTTCACCAAAGTCTTCACGAGGTGATCGAGTTCATCGAGGTCGATTTCCGCCGCCTGCGAATCGAGATTCGCTCGCTCCTCCTCACTCAGTTCGTCCCAAAAACGAAATACCTGTTCTTGCCCGCGGGATTCAAAAAGCTCTTTTCTATCCATATTTCCGTGTGAATGAGGCAGCATACCTCTCAGCCACGGGCAGAATTGGCAACAATCTTCTCGCGACGAAAGAGCGCCAAACCGCCAAAAGGCTCGATCTATCGTTCGAAACGAAAAATCAATTCACCCTCTTTGGCGTAATTGAGCTTTGTCCGAATGACGGATTCGATGTATTCAGGGTCGCCCTGCAAGTCTTCTAGCTGAGCCTCACGCTTCTCGGACTCCTTCGCCAGCGCTTCTTGACGCTTAGCAAGCACCGTGTTCTCCGCGCGCAAATTGTCGAGGTGTTGATAATCTCGATACAGGAACGCAGCCGCGAACACGCCTGCCCCAACGAAGAGGACAGCGAAAAACAAATTGGTGAATCGGCGAGCGGTCATGCAAATAAGATTCAACTAGAAGATCCAGCTATCCAATTATTGCAAAAAAATAATTGTAAGGCCTCAGCAATTCGCGGACATTTCGCCCCAATGTACCAAAGTTTCTACGGTCTCAGGGAGATGCCGTTCAACATTACTCCCGATCCTAACTTTCTGTACCTAAGCCCGACTCACCAAGAAGCGCTCCAGCACCTCAAGTACGGCGTCGCTGAAAGGAAAGGCTTCATCGTCCTGACCGGAGAGGTTGGCTGCGGCAAAACGACACTCTGCCGCCACTTCATCAACGAGATCGACGAGGAAAAATACGAGATCGCCTTGATTCTCAACCCTCGCATCACCGAGACCCAGCTGCTCAAGACCATCCTCACCGAACTGGGAGCCAGCGGCAGCATGAGCCGCAGTCGCGGCGGCTTGGTCCAACAGGTCAACGACCTGCTTCTCGAAAAAATCCAAGCGGGCAAGGACATCCTGCTCATCATCGACGAAGCCCAAAACCTGACCTTCGAGCTGCTCGAGCAGCTTCGTCTCCTCTCCAACCTCGAGACCGACAAGCAAAAGCTCCTGCAGATAATCCTCATGGGGCAACCGGAATTCAAGGAGATCCTCGCCGAGGAACGCCTCCGCCAGCTGCGCCAACGCATCTTGGTCCACACCGAGCTCCGTCCGCTCAACCGCTTGCAAATCGAGCAGTACATCCACCATCGCATCGCCATGGCGGGCGGACAGGGAATCCCCTTCTTTACCAGTTGGGCCGTGCGCTGGATCAGCTGGAAGTCGCGGGGAATTCCAAGAATCGTGAACAATATCTGCGACAAGTCCCTGCTCTCCTCCTACATCAGGAGCAGCGAAGTGGTCACCTGGAAGGACGTCCGGGCCGCCCTCAAGGAAATCAAAACCCTCGACTTCAAGTAGGCCCGCAAGCGGCCAAGCTCCAGATTCGCAAGCCTTTTTGCTCCTCCCGCCAGCCGACTCGCTAAATATAGCCCGCTGGAAGCCGTTTCTTAGAGTGCGCTAGGTACGCCCTAGCCATCCAACCAACTAAGAAACGGAAATGAGCCTCATCAACCAAGCCCTCAAGCTCGAGCAGCAAAAACGCCAAACCATGAACGGTCCGGCGGCGCCAATGGTCAGTCGCATCCCGCATCGCGGAACAAGCGACAAAATGCCCCTGCTCCTGTTCGGATTCGCTGGCATGGGCATGCTCCTCGCCGCCTCCGTCACCGCTATCTTCTACTTCGGCTCCGAATTCCTGGATTCCGAAAAGTCGCTCGCGACCGCAACGCCTCCAGCCGCGATCGAAGACGCCAGCGCAACGCCCGAGACTCCCGCCACCCAGACCGACGAGTCCGCACCGGAAATCGCTCAGCTTCTCGGCGCCCTCTCGCCGGACCAGCTTTCAACCGTGCAGCAGATGCTGCTCGAGCGCGAAAACGCGACTGCTACGACGGAGCAAAGCGCCGCCCCAAGCGACCAAACCGCAGAAAACGTTAGCGCGGCGTCCACCAGCCTCAGCGAACTTTCCCGCATCCAAGCCATCGTCGACTCCTTCTCGGTACAAGGAATCCGAAAGTCCGGCCAGGAAACCAGAGTCTTCCTCAACGGCAAGATTCGGAAAATCGGAGACGTGGTCGATATCGAGAACAGGCTTCAGCTGATCGGCTTCACCGAGACAGTGCTCGTTTTCAGGGATTCGAACGGGCAACGCTTCGAAAAAGCGCTTTAGGCGCAAATCTCGAAACCGCTCCCAGTCGGAGCGAGCCCCCCGCCCCCCCCAAAAAAAGCCTTCCCCCCAGCATCGGAAGGCGAGCGGCAATCGCACGCGCACTCCCTGAGGAGTTCCCTCCACTTAGGCAACCATAGCCGCATCCTGTATCAGGCAAAAGCTGAGCTAGTGCTAGTGCACCCCATGCTCCATTAGGTAGCGGACGTATTTACGTTTGCGCTTGTACCTAAGATCGGCGACTCTCATTACGTCTTTTTTACGACCGATCCTCCGATGCTAAAAAACCGCCAAGAAGGAATCCTCAATCTGCACGGCCTCTGGCAAGCAGCTTGCCTCCTCATTCTCTTTCTCATAACTCGTTATCTCTTCGAGTTTTATGGGTACCGCTTGAAGGTAGAGTACCTGAATCTATACATGGCCGGGGTCGCGATCGGCTCCATAGCGAACGTACGCCTGCTCAAGCGCTACGCGGAACACTTCGTCAACCTAGGCTGGTACAAGACCTTCCGCCTGAGCTTCCAGCAACTGATCCGCATCATGCTCCTCGAGCTCGCGATCGTTTTCGCCCTCAAGGATACCGACATCAGCCGCGTCTTCCTCTCCACCTACTTCGCAGCCTCCTTCGTGGTCCTGTTCGCTATGAACAAGATCCTTCCGAAGCACCTCTGCCGCCTCAGCTTCAAGACACAAGTCATCCCCACCCTTATCGTCGGCTCGACCGAATCCCTTTCCAGCCTCGAGGAATGGATCAACAACAAGGCAAGCTACGGGATCGAGATCGTGGGATACACAGGAGAGAAAAGCTGCCCGCCTCCTAGCCAGCAGCCCATTCCCTGCCTCGGCACCATCGACGAGCTCACCCGCAACATCGAGGCCCACCAGATTACCCAGGTCGTCATCATCGAAAAGGCCCTTTCGCCCGAAGGAGCAAAACGCGCCATGGCGCTCGCCCAGAAAGCCGGATGCCGCGTTCGGATCTACAACAACTGGCAAGCCGACTTCCAGCAGCGCATCATGGTCGAGCACGAGGGGAACTACACCTTCCTCACCTACGAGGACGAGCCGCTGGAAAACCCGATCAATCGCATGATCAAGCGCAGCTTCGACGTCGCCGTTTCCCTGCCGATCGTAGCCTTCGTCCTTCCGCCGCTTACCCTATTGGTCTGGGCCTTCCAACGTAAGCAGTCCCCCGGCCCTATCTTTTACGCTCAACCTCGCACCGGCATGACCAAGCGGACTTTTCACATCATAAAGTACCGCACTATGCACATTTCCGACGCGAACGCCAAAAACGTAGCCAAGCAAGCCACCAAGGGCGATTCACGTATCTACGCGTTCGGCGCCTTCCTCCGCAAGACCAGCCTCGACGAGCTGCCGCAGTTCATCAACGTCCTCCTCGGCGAAATGAGCGTCTCCGGCCCTCGTCCGCACCTCATCGACCACGATCGCGAGTTTTCGGAAAGACTCCAGGTCTACTACACCCGCCACTTCGTGAAGCCAGGTATCACCGGACTCGCCCAGTCCCTCGGCCTGCGAGGCGAAATAAACGAGCCTGAACACCTGACCAAGCGCATCGCCTACGACATCGCCTACATCAATACCTGGTCGTTTTGGCTCGACCTGAAGATCATGCTTCGCACCGCGAAAGCGGTCATCTTCCCGCCAAAAAGCGCCTACTAGGGCCTCGGAGAGATTGGATTGCGCCCGGCCCCCAAACGGGCCAATCATGGCGACACTGTGGATCAAACGTTTCTGGAGAGCCCCCTTGGCATTTGTCGTATCGTGGCGGGCGACGAGGGCTTGCACCGGATTTCCTTCCTAGACGAAGAAGACTCGCAATCGATCGATAACCAAAGCTCCCGCAATCCTCACCTCCAGGCAGCAGTCCCGCAACTGGAAGCCTATTTCGCCGGCGAGCTCACCGACTTCACCTGCGAGCTCGCTCCGCAAGGGACTGCCTTTCAAAAAAGAGTCTGGCAGCGCCTGCAAGCCATCCCCTTCGGCGTAACCAAATCCTACGGACAAATCGCAAACGAGCTCGGTCGGCCCGGGGCCTCTCGTGCAGTGGGTGGAGCGAACAATCGAAACCCGCTCCCCATCATCATCCCCTGCCACCGCGTAATCGGAGCGAGCAACGCCCTTGTTGGATTTGGTTGCGGTCTCTGGCGAAAACAGTGGATGCTGGAACACGAAGGCATCGCCCTACCTCTCAGCTAAGCCTGTTCCGAAAAATGGCTCCCGACCTCCTCATCGAAAGCATACTTCCCCACTTGGGCGCCATCATCGGCCTCGGGCTCGGCATCATCCTCATAGCCCGCCTAATGAGAGAGAAACGGCGTCCTAGCAACACTTTCGCCTGGCTCCTCGTCATCATCCTCGCCCCCTACATCGGCGTCCCCCTCTTCCTTCTTATCGGCGGCCGAAAGATCAAGAAACTCACAAGCGACAAGCGGTCGCTGCGACTCCATCCCCACGAGTACGACCAAGACTATATAGAAGATTCACCCTTCGGCCTACTGGCGCACGGCAACAAAACGCGCTTTCTCCCCGATGCGACAGACGCCTACGACGTGCTGATCGAATCAATACAGAACGCGAAGGAATCGATAGATATCACCACCTTCATTCTCAGCCACGACGCCGTCGGCCGAAGAGTCGTCAAAGAACTGTCGCGAAAAGCCAAAGAAGGCGTAACGGTTCGCCTGCTGCTCGATGCGATCGGTTCCTTCGGCAAAAAGACGCTCTACATCCTCGAGCTCGAAAAAGCGGGCGGAACCATCGAACGCTTCATGCCCGTTTTCCCAATCGCCTTTCCAGGAGCAACCAACTTGAGAAACCATCGCAAGATCGCGATCTTCGACAAGTCCACTGCCATCGTAGGAGGACGCAATATCGGCCGCGAATACATGGGCCCAAATCCTTCGAAAAGCCGATGGACCGATTTCGGAGTCGAGATCTCCGGCCCAGCCGTATCCGCCCTCAACACGATATTCGAAGAAGACTGGGCCTTCGCGTCTCGCAAACGCGGATACAAAGCGATCCCCCAAGCTGCGGTAAAGCCCATCGAGGGAGGCCAGTCCACAATCGAAATCATGGCTAGTGGCCCCGACACCCCAGACGATCCGCTCTACGAAAAAGTCCTAGCCAGCATCCAAGATGCCGAACGTTCGATCACCATCGTCACGCCCTACTTCATCCCGGACGAAGTCCTGCAACGCACACTTAGCGTAAAGGCCCGAACGGGAAAGCAAGTCACCATCATCGTCCCCAGGCGCTCCAACCATCGCATCACGGACCTCGCTCGCCGCCACTTCCTACGCGAGCTGCAAGAATCCGGTGTCAAGGTCCTCGCTTACCAACGCGAGATGATGCACGGAAAAGCGATGCTCATCGACGAGAAACTAGCCATGACCGGATCAGCCAACATGGACCTCCGCAGCCTTTTCGTTAATTTCGAAGTCGCCGCCTTCTTCTATTCGCCCGGCGATATCGCCGAAGTAAGAAACTGGATACAGGACGTTTCCTCCCGCTGCGTCGAACTCCAACCAGAGGACTTGGAACGCCAGCGCTACTTCAAAGGGCTGGTCGAAGACCTGAGCCGATTGATCGCCCCCCTGCTTTGAGAAACCGACTCGTTTTCTCTCGCGAAAAAAACGTTCGCCATCCCTCTGCAAGCTCACACCTTCGCTCATTCCAATAGCTCAGAAACGATGGACAAACTAACAGAGATCATGAACTGGAAGGCTCAGGAAATCGCGGATCGCCTCCGCGAGGTAGCCGACCACGAACTCGCAGCATTCGCCGCCGAGGCTCCCGTACGTGGCTCCTTCCTCCACGCCCTCAAAGCGCCCGCTGGGCTTGCCGTCATTTCAGAAATCAAACGTCGCTCCCCCTCCGCCGGTCAAATAAAGGACCTCGGCCCCTCCATCGAACAAGCCGATAAATACCTCGCCGCCGGAGCGAACTGCCTCTCTATCCTCACCGATACCAAGTATTTCGGCGGTGAGCTGAAAGATCTAACCTCGGTAACCGAAACCTTCAAGGCCCAGGGCAATGGCATCCCCTGCCTCCGAAAAGACTTCATGATCCACCCGATCCAAGTCCTCGAAGCCGCCCAAGCAGGAG
>JBNKSG010000167.1:0-8732 GCA_050297195.1 Opitutaceae bacterium
GAGGAGGGGCTTAGCTTTGCCAACGTGACCAGCTTCAATCTCGACGAGTACTTTGGCATCGATGGGCGCCATCCGGAGAGCTACTACCGTTTCATGCGGGATCAGCTCTTTGATCACATCGATATGCCGGAGGGGCAGATCAACATTCCGCAAGGCGCCATTGCTCGGGAGGAGGTCTTCGAGGCTTGTCGCGATTACGAGGAGAAGATCGCGGCCTGCGGAGGGATCGATGTGCAGATTTTAGGTATCGGGCGCACGGGGCATATTGGCTTCAATGAGCCCGGTTCCGGACCGAATTCGCGAACGCGGCTGGTGACGTTGGATCGTTTGACTCGCCAGGATGCGGCCCGCGATTTCCAAGGGGAGCACAATGTGCCGCGCTACGCGGTGACGATGGGGGTGGGTACCATCATGGACGCTCGTAAGGTTTACCTCTTGGCTTGGGGGCGTTCCAAGGCGGAAGTGGTCAAGGCTGCGGTGGAGGAGGCCCCGGTCGAGAGCTTGCCCGCAAGCTTTTTGCAGGCTCATAGGGATGTGTCCTTTATTTTGGATACGGCCTCTGCATCGGAGCTGACTCGCAACAAGTATCCGTGGCTGGTGGGCTTCCCGGAATGGACTCCGGAGCTAGCCCGGAAGTCGGTGACGCACCTTTCGTTGAAGCTCGGCAAGCCCTTGCTCAAGCTTGTCGATAAGGACTACCAGGAGAATGGATTGTCCGAACTCGTGACGGAGAAGGGGCCTGCCTATGGCTTGAACATTCGCGTATTCAACGAAGTGCAACACACGATTACAGGTTGGCCCGGCGGAAAGCCGGACGCGGACGATACGTATCGGCCTGAGCGGGCTCTGCCGGCGCATAAGCGAGTGCTTGTTTTGAGTCCGGAGCCGCAGGACGACGTTTTGTCGATGGCGGCTACCTTGAGCCGACTGGTTGCTCACGGGCATGAGGTAACGGTCGCCTACTTGACTTCCGGCAGCCTAGGCGTGCCGGATGAGGAAGCGAACTGGGCGGCTGACTTGATGTTGGAGGCAGGAGATTCGAGCATCGCCTCGGAGGTGCTTCAGGAACTGGACGCGAAAGGCGCGTTTTCGGAAGACTCGCCGACCTTGAGGCGTTTCAAGTCCTACATTCGGCGCAACGAGGCGAGGGCTTCTCTTGAAATGTGCGGCTTGCCGAAAGACCGTATCCGTTTTTTGGATCTACCGTTTTACGAAGAGGGGCGTTATCGGCGGTTCGAGACGGGCGAAGCGGATGTAGCGGTGACGCGAGCCTTGTTGCAGGATATCCAGCCTCACCAGATCTTCGTAACGGGCGAGGCGGCGGATCCGAGCTCCGTGCAAGCGAAGTGCTTTTCCGTATTTGAAGAGGCGATACGAGGGGTGGGTGCTGAGGCATGGATCGCTGACTGTTTTGTTTGGGTATATCGAAGCGACGGTCGCGAATGGGAAATCCATCAAGTGGAGATGTCGGTTCCTTGCAGCCCCGACGAAGTGAAGGCCAAGGCTCAGGCGATCTACCAGCATCGCTCGCAGCGCAGCCAATTGCCAGTGATGAATCCTGACCAGAGCGAGGCGTGGGAGCAGGCGATCGAAAGAAATAGGAAGACCTCGGAGATGTACGACAGGCTTGGCCTTGCCGAATACGAGGCGATCGAGTGTTTTGTGCGCTGGAGATTTTGATCGAGTTTAATTCTAAAGCGGAATGGAAAAGCATTTTATACCGGATGGGGCGAGTTTGCAGGAAGCCCAAGCTCGCGTGACGCATATGGCGATCGGAGCTCACCAAGATGATCTGGAGATCTTTGCGTATCACGGCATCGCTGCCTGCTATCGCTCGTCTTCCAATTGGTTTGCCGGTGTGACGGTTACCGACGGAGGCGGAAGCGCTCGAGTAGGCGCGTATCGAGATTATACGGACGAGCAGATGAAGGAGGTTCGTTACCGAGAGCAGAATCGAGCGGCAAGGATGGGCGGCTATTCGTTTCAATCCCAACTCGGAGTTCCAAGTCGTGTGGTGAAGGACGCTGCGGCGTCGGCGACGTTGGTCGAGGAGCTCTACCAATTGCTCGATGCTTGCCGTCCGCATACCTTGTATCTGCACAATCCGGCGGACAAGCACGACACGCATATTGCTGTACTGGCTCGAAGCTTGGAGGCCTTGAAAAGAATGCCGTCGGAGCTGCGTCCGGAGCGGGTCTACGGCTGCGAGGTCTGGCGAGACCTGGATTGGCTGGACGACGCTTACAAGATCGCCCTGCCAGTCGATGAACATCCGATCCTAGCTCGCGACTTGGTGGCCGTGTTCGAGTCGCAAGTTGCAGGAGGAAAGGACTATGTAAGCGCGACCTTGGGTCGCCGTCACGCCAACGCGACCTTCTACCAATCCCATGAAGTGGATGAGGTCGGTGGATACACTTTTGCCATGGATCTCGGTCCATTGTTGTCGGATGAATCTCTAAGCGTGCAAGACTTGGTTCGAGTGCACTTGGAACGTTTTAATGCGGATGTGCTTTCGCGTATCCAAAAAATGGAGAAGGGCTGATGAGGGAAAAGTGGCTTCTGAGAATTTTAAGCGTAGCGTTAAGCATGGGGGCGAGTCAGATGGGAATCGGCAGTGTACTGAATGAGGAGGCTGCGTTTTCCGAATTGATGCCTGTACCGTGCGAGGCGCTTGTGGGGGAAGGGCGCTACCGTATTGAAAAAAGCTTTGCCGTATCCGTGAGCGGCAATCCGGACGACCGCTTGTATCCAGCCGCCAGCCGTTTTCTGCGTCGCTTGGACCAACGTACGGGACTGTTCTTGCCTCAGGACTACGTGGAGACAGGGGAGGAGCTGGAAGAGGTAGGGCTCGAGATCGTGGTGGCTCGCCCCGGCTTGGTGAAGCTAGGCGAGGACGAATCCTATCAACTTTCAATCTCATCCGACAAGGTACGCTTGGAGGCGGCGACGGACTTGGGCGCCATGCATGGGCTTGAGACGCTGCTGCAACTTTTGTCTGCGGACGAAACAGGCTATTATTTTCCGGTTTCCAAGATCAAGGATGCTCCTCGCTTTCCTTGGCGCGGGCTGATGATCGATTCGGCCCGCCACTTTATGCCACTCGACGTGATCAAACGGAATTTGGATGGGATGGCCGCGGTGAAGATGAACGTGATGCATTGGCATTTGACGGAAGACCAAGGCTTCCGCGTTGAGGTCAAAAGCTATCCGAAGCTGCATGAGATGGGGTCGGATGGAATGTACTATACGCAGGAGCAATTGCGGGAAGTCGTAGATTACGCGGCAGCTCGCGGGATTCGGGTGTATCCAGAATTTGATGTTCCCGGACATGCCACGGCTTGGTTGGTCGGGCACCCTGAGATGGCAAGCTTGCCTGGATCCTATGAGATCGAGAGGGGATGGGGGATCTTTGATCCGACCTTAGACCCGACCAAGGAGGTGGTTTACGAGATCCTCGAGTCCGTTTTTACGGAGATGGCCGCCATCTTTCCGGACGAGTACTTTCACATCGGCGGTGATGAAAACGAGGGGCATCACTGGGACCAGGCGGAGCATATCCAGGCGTTTATGAAGGAGCGGGGGATTGGCGATAACCATCAGCTGCAAAGCTTCTTCAATAAACGGCTGCTCGCGATCTTGGACAAGCTGGGCAAGAAGATGGTCGGTTGGGACGAGATTCTGCAGCCGGACATGCCGACCAATATTATGATCCACTCTTGGAGGGGACGCGAATCGATGGTGGCGGCCGCGAAAAAAGGTTACGCGAGCATATTGTCGAATGGCTACTATATCGATTTGATGCAGCCGGCCCGCGAGCATTACCTTGTTGATCCATTGCCGTCGAATATCGATTTAAATGAAGAAGAACGCTCTCGGGTGTACGGCGGGGAGGCGACGATGTGGAGCGAGCACGTGACGCTGGAGACGGTGGACTCTCGAATATGGCCGCGAACGGCTGCGATCGCGGAGCGGCTTTGGTCGGATGAATCCGTGAAGGACGTCGACGACATGTACCGGCGATTGGATACGATTTCCCTGCGGCTCGAAGAGTTGGGACTGACTCACTTGAAGAATCGCGAGATGATGATGCGTCGTTTGGCGGCGGGGTATGAGACCGATGCCTTGCGAACTTTGGCGGATGTGGTGGAGCCTCTTAAGATCTATCGTCGCAATTCGGACCTTAGCTATCGCTCCTTTTCTCCCTACACTTTACTCCCCGATGTGGCAGTGGCAGATGCCAAGGATGCTCGCCGCTTCAATGCGATAGTGGATGCGTATCTAAAAAACGGACACGCTGCGGACAAGGCAGCTGCTCGATCCATGCTCGAGGCATGGGCGAACAATCACGAGGCGTTTTCTCGACTGGCTGATCGGTCGCCGGCCTTACGCGAAGCGCTTCCGCTGTCGGAGGCGTTAAGGGATTTGGCAGACCTTGGCCTTTCGGCTCTGGAAGGAAACGCGACGAACGTGGATGTTGTTTTCGAACGCGCTCGCGAACCGGTGGCGAAGGTCGAGCTGCAGGTCGTGGACGCGGTCGAACGTTTGGTTTCGAAGTGAGTTCCTGATTTATCTCCAAGGACGATGTCCCTCCCTTTTACCCCTCCTCAATTCTATACCCCATAAGCTTATGTCGCTGTCTTCTCTGGATTGGATTATCATCGTCGCCTTTTTTGCGGTCTCCCTCGTTGTGGGACTCGTGGTGTCGCGGCGGGCGGGCGCTTCCTCGACCGAGTACTTCCTGTCGGGTCGCAGCATGCCGTGGTGGTTGCTCGGGGTTTCGATGGTTGCGACCACTTTCGCCATCGATACGCCGAATCTCGTTACGGGCATTGTGCGGCAGGACGGAGTCGCTGGCAACTGGGTGTGGTGGGCGTTTCTGCTGACGGGTATGTTGACGGTGTTTGTATACGCCCGCTTGTGGCGGCGTTCGCAAGTTTCAACTGATTTAGAGTTTTACGAGCTACGCTACAGCGGTAGGTCGGCTGCGTTTTTGCGTGGGTTTAGGGCGGTCTATTTGGGCGTCTTCTTCAACGTGATGATCATGGCGAACGTTTGCCTTGCGGCTATCAAGTTGGGTGGCGTGGCCCTGGGGCTCTCGCCGGTGGAAACGCTCTTGATCGCTTCGGCGATCACGGTGGTCTACAGTTCCTTGGGCGGGCTGAGAGGGGTTTTGATCACGGACTTCATTCAGTTTGGAATCGCAATGGTAGGCTCGATCTGGGCGACCTCCTTGATTGTGGGGATGCCGGAAGTGGGTGGGCTGGAAGGCTTGCTGACGCATCCCAATGTTGTTGGGAAACTCGATCTGTTGCCTGACTTCTCGAATTCGACCATGGTTGTATCCGTTTTTATCGTACCATTGGCGGTGCAATGGTGGAGCGTTTGGTATCCGGGGGCGGAACCGGGCGGCGGCGGATATATTGCTCAGCGCATGTTGTCCGCGAAGGACGAGCGGCACGCGATCGGGGCGACGTTTTTCTTCAATCTCGCTCACTACGGCCTGCGTCCTTGGCCTTGGATCCTGATGGGCTTGGCGTCGCTCATCGTGTATCCAAATCTTGCTTCCCTGCAGGAAGCGTTTCCTGCCCTGGACCAGAATTTCATCCGAGACGATTTAGCCTATCCAGCTATGTTGGCTTTTTTGCCGGCGGGCGTTTTGGGCTTGGTGATCGCCTCGCTGGTGGCGGCGTTCATGTCTACGATCTCGACCCATTTGAACTGGGGATCTTCCTATGTGGTGAACGATGTTTACCAGCGATTCGTTAAGCCGGATGCGAGCGAGAAGGAGTTGGTGGCCGTGGGGCGGATCTCGACGGTGGCGCTCATGGCGCTGGCGGGGATCGTGGCCCTGTTCTTGGAGAGCGCGATGCAGAGCTTTAACATCCTGTTATCGATAGGGGCGGGGACTGGCCTGATTTTCATATTACGTTGGTTCTGGTGGCGAGTGAATGCGGCGACCGAGATTTCCGGAATGATAGTCTCCTTTGTGGTCGCTCTCTTTTTCGAGTTTGGCTACGAGCGTTTGGGCTTTGCTCCGATTGCGGGTCACGTGCAGTTGATCGTGAGCGTGGCGGTTACGACTGCAGCTTGGCTAGCGATCACGTTTATGACGCCGGCGAGTTCTGCGGAAGTGCTGGAGAGATTTTATCTGGCGATTCGTCCGGTGGGGCCGGGCTGGGCGAAGGTGCGGGCTGACTTGGCCGCGAAGGGAACGCTGGTGCCGGAGCCGGTCGCGGGCGAGAGCATAACCAGGGGAATCGCGGGATTCGTGATTGGCAGCTTTTCGGTGTACTTCTTTTTGTTCGGGGTTGGGTATTTGATTTATGGAAACATGGCCTTGGGCGGCGGGCTTCTGGTTCTCTCCGCGATAGGTATCGTATATCTCGTGAAACGGGTCATTAGCAATTGAATACGCCATGTCTGAAAAACGAGAACGGCTCCTGTCGCTAGACGCATTGCGCGGGTTTACGATCATCGGCATGATCATCGTAAACAGTCCAGGGTCTTGGGGGCATGTTTACGCTCCCTTGCTTCATGCCTCGTGGCATGGCGTTACGGTGACGGATATGGTTTTTCCGTTTTTCCTGTTCATCGTGGGAGTTTCGATCGCTCTGGCTTATGCGGGCAAGCCACGGCTGAAGCGGGATCGTAGAAAGGCGTATTCGAAAATCCTCTGGCGGGTGCTTAAGATCTTTGCCTTGGGCGTTTTCTTGAATCTCTGGCCGTCGTTCGACTTTGAGGAAATACGGGTGGTGGGGGTCCTGCAGCGGATCGCGGTGGTCTTCGGCGTTTGCGCGATCCTTTTTTTGAATACAAATTGGCGGCAACAGCTTTGGATAGGCGTGGGAGCGCTCTTGGGTTATTGGGCGCTGTTGCAGCTGGTTCCGGTTCCTCTCGACGAGGTGAATGAAGGAGCTCTCAGGGACGGCGTGGTGGAGCGGGCTTTGGGCGCGTCTCAGGAGGTCAGTGTGGAGGCGAGTGGCAGCGCGGCCTTGGCGCCTAATCTCGAACCAGGCACGAACTTGGAGGCTTGGCTGGATCGCCAGCTGATTCCGGGAGGGATGTGGGAGCGGACTTGGGATCCGGAGGGAGTCTTGAGTACGTTGCCAGCGATCGGCACTGGTATCTTCGGGATGCTAGTGGGGGCGATGATCCTTGGGATCGGGGATCCGTATCGCAGGGTTAGTTGGCTGTTCTTTGTGGGACTTGTAGCGGTCTTGCTGGGTGGGGTTTGGAGCTGGAGCTTTCCGCTGAACAAGAATCTTTGGACGAGCTCCTACGTCCTTTTTGCGGGAGGATGGGCGACCTTATGCCTGGCGGCCTGCCTGCTTGTGGTCGATATTCAAGGGTACCGTGGCTGGGCGAAAATGGGGATTGTCTTCGGCGCAAATCCAGTGGTCGCGTACACCCTCTCAGGCATGTTGACGCTGTTCTTCTATTCCGGCACTCGCTATTGGTCGAGTCTGAGTGAGCTTTTTATGGAGGGCGTTATGGGTCTCGGAGTGCCCGGAAAACTGGCCTCCTTCAGCTACGCTCTTTTGTATATCGGTGTGATCTATCTTCCGGTTTACGCGTTATGGAAGCGGAGGATCTTTGTGAAGTTGTGAGCGCTTGAATGGTGTTGACCGGGGGGATGGTAGCGTATGCGTTTGCATCGTGCCTTTTCGTTTGCTGTCCAAAGCTATCTGCTTCGCTGTCTGTTTGAGTCTTTCGAACAGCGCGCTATTGCTTGGGCAATTGCTGGCTTGGTCGAGCATGGCTAGCGAACGACTGGACGATCGTGGCATGGGGTCCGCGTTGCTTTCGAGCATTGGAGGCGAGAACCTGTGTGAAGTTTGCCTGTTTGTTCGTGAGGAAAATCGCAAGCAAAGCGAAAGTGGCACGCTGAAGGAGTCGGTCGGTATTGCCAAGTTGTTGGTCATGGCGGACAATTGCGAATTGTCTGCAGCCGAGCGTTCCGTCGTTAGCTACGCGTGTATCCTGAGAATGGACACGAAGCCTTTGGCTGGTCGATCTGAAGAGGTGGCGAAGCCGCCTCCGCGTATTGGAGTTTAGTTGGGAGTTTCCCTCCAAACCTACTGCACCAAGAAAACAGTAGGCCTGCTTTTACACAACTACTTCAATTTATATTTTAGATGAACAACACTTTTTCTTTTGTATCTTCGCGTACCCTCGCGTCTGTAACTTTGGCCTTTGGCCTTTCTTCAACTGCCTTCTCCGACTCGGAGACAGCTGCAACAAAAAGCGGTCGAGCAGACAGCCACGCTCCCATCGGAGTGATGGGCGACCACCTGCATAAGGCCGGCGAATTCATGCTTTCGGTTCGCCACATGACGATGAGCATGGAGGGGCATCGGGAAGGCGAGGATGCTTTGACTTCTCAAGAGGTATTCGACCGTGGCTTTTCGGCGGCAGCTACCAGTATGGACATGGATATGGAAATGCTCGGCTTGATGTATGCTCCCAGCGATTCCGTGACCTTGATGTTCATGGCCAATTACCTGGAGCTCGACATGGAGATGATGATGAACCCGCATGCCGAGATGGATGGCATGCACATGGGGCACGGCATGGACATGAGCCATTCCGCTTCGGGCTGGGGTGACCTCTCCCTGACGGCTCTCGTGAAGGGGTGGCAATCGGGCAAGCAAAAGATGCACTGGAACCTAGGGCTCAGCGCTCCGACCGGTTCGGTGACGGAGATGATGCATGGCGCGTTTCTACCGTATGGC
>JBNKSG010000168.1:0-8640 GCA_050297195.1 Opitutaceae bacterium
AGGCTGTTTTCGATCGGGGTGCCGGTGAGCGCGATGCGGGCGTGGGCGCGGAGGCGTTTGACGGCGCGGGTTTGTTGGGTGTGGGGATTTTTGATGGCTTGCGCTTCGTCTATGATGACGAGGTTCCAGTCTTGTTCGGCGAGCCAGCTCTGGCGTTGCAGCATGCCGTAGGTGGTGAGGACGATGTCGGTGTTGTGGAGGGCGGATTCGGGAGAGCGTTGGTAGGCTTCGAGGTCGGCCTTGTCGCTTTCGGAGGGGTGTACGAAGCGGAGGCGGAGGCTGGGAGCGAAGGTGGCGAACTCGTTTTTCCAGTTGGCGAGGAGAGAGGCGGGGAGGACGAGGAGGGAGGCCCGTGCGTCGCTCTTCGAGCTATGCAGGGTTTTCGCTTCGCTCAAGAGGAGGGCGATGATTTGGATGGTCTTGCCGAGGCCCATGTCGTCGGCGAGGCAGGCTCCGAGGCCGAGGTTGACGAGCAGGCGCAGCCATTGGAATCCATTTTCTTGATACGGGCGGAGGGTGCCTTTGAGGCCGGAGTGGGCGGAGGCGGTTTGCTGGATGCTCTCGGGCTGGCGGAGGCGTTTGAGGGTGTTGGCGAGGGCGTCGCTGGCGGAGACTTGGGACCAGTCTTGTACGGCCTCGAGGGTGTCGAGGTCTTCTGCTTGGGAGAGGTCGCGCGGGGCTCCGGCGAGGAGGCGCATGCCTTGGGCGAAGGTGATGTCGCCGTTGGCGGCGTGGGCTTGCACGCGTTTCCAATGGTCGAGGGCTTGCTGGAGCTTTTCGTGGTCGACTTCGACCCATTGGCCGTTGAGGCGCACGAGTCCTTCGTTGGAGTGGAGGAGTTTTTCGAGCTCTTCGGGGGGAATCTTTTGCTCGCCGATCGCGAAGTCCATGTGGAAGGAGAGCAGGGCTCCGAGTCCAACGGTGGAGGTCTTTTTTTCTTCGAGAGTGATGGCGACTTTGGGGCGTGGGCGGGCTTTCCACCAATTGGGGAGGCGTGTGAGCAGGCCGGCGGCTTCGAGTTGCGGAATGGAGCGGAGCAGGGCGTGGGCCTCTGCGGGGGCCCAGGCGATGGGTTGGTAGAGGTCGCCGGTTTCGAGGAGCTCGGCGACGAAGGGGATTTGTTGGGAGGCGAGGTGTACGGGCTCGAGGAGTTGGAGGAGTCGGGTCTTGTCCTTGGCGTCGGCGTATTCTTGGAGGGCGTGGGCGAGGGGCTGGAATTGGACGCGCCCGCTTTGGTTGAGGCGGGGGGCGTAGGTGGCCATGAAGGCGAATGGGAATTGGGGATCGTTCTTGTTTTCGGCGAGGTGGAAGCAGACGCGGCCGACTTGGTGCCACTGGGGGGCGTGGGTTTTGAGCCATTGGCTGAGCGGCGCTCCGGTTTCGATGATTTGGTTTTGGAGGCGCTGGGAGAGCTCGTTCCAGATTTTGGCTAGCAGGGGTGGAGTGAGGTATTCGCAGCCGGGGAAAGGGGGAGCGGAGAGGGCGATGAAGGGGAGCTCGTCTTCGGGGGCCGGGAGGGGGGCGGGGAGTTCTGTCTCGTCGGAGAGGCGGCAAAGTTGCTCGAGCAAGCGGTTTGCGAAGGATTTCCAGTATTCGAGGCCTGGGGCGTGCGTGCCCGAAATCTGGGTACAGAGGTGGAGGAGCCCGTCCGAGGTGGATTGGGTGAAGGCTTGCTGAAGTCGCTTCGCTTTGGCGGGGGATTCGGATTCGGCCTGCGTGAGGTGAGCGCTGAGGCGAGCTTGGGGGGAGAGTGAAAGTGAGAGCGGGAGCGGCGGCATGGTGAAGTCTGAGGGCAAGCTTTGCAGCGCTGGCGGGAGGGATTCAATTTTTAAAGGGATGGGTAGGGCGCTCAATTGGCGCTGGAGGGAGCTTGAAAGATTTGGCTAGGCGGGAGAGGGTGGGGTCTATGTTGTTAGGAGCTCGAGGGGGTTGGCTGGGCGTGTTGCTCTTGGGCACGCTGGCTTGGGGGCAGTCGGAGGTGGCTTTTACGCCGCTTGCGGTGGATGGGGCTGGGCCGAAGGATGTGGACTTGGAGCGCTATCTGGCCCCTTACCGGGAAGGGGTGGAGGCGTTCAGCTCGGAGGTGCTTGGCTATGCGGCGGAGCCGTTGTCGCGTTCACGGCCGGAGTGCGGGCTTTCGAATTTGGTGGCGGATTCGCTGCGAGCGGTCGGGGCGAAGGAGTTCGAGGCGGAGGTGGATTTGGCGGTGACGAATTTTGGCGGTTTGCGGAGGGACTTGCCGAAGGGGCCGCTGACGATGGGGTTGATCGCTGAGTTGTCGCCGTTTGAGAACTACCTGGCGTATTTGGTGGTGAAGGGAGATTTCGTTCTCGAGTTGGCGCGGCAGGCGAATCGGGGGGTGGCCTTGTCGGGTATCGAAGTGAAGCTGAGCGAGGATGGGGACGTTTTGGAAGCGTTGGTAAATGGCGAGCCCATCCAGCGGAACAAGCGGTATCGGGTCGTTTCGATCGACTACTTGGCATCGACTTACGGTTCCTTGTTTCGCGAGGAGTGGATTGTTGAGAAACGTGTATCGAAGAATTTGGTACAACGAGACGCGATTGTATTGCACTTGTCGGAGCTAACGGCTGCTGGGGTGAAGGTTTTCGATCGCGGCGAGGGGCGGGTGGAGGTTGTGAGCGGTGAGCAGTGAAGGGGCTGAAATTGGGATTATGACTATGACTATGGGGTTTATTCAGGTGGAGAGTTGGAGGGACGGTGAATAGGAGACGATTTATTGGGACGGCGGGATTGGGGCTGACGGTTCTTTCGGGGGCGTTGGGGAGAGTTGGAAGCTCGGGTCCGCGGCTTACGATTTTGCAGACGAACGATACGCACTCGCGAATCGATCCGTTTCCCATGGATGGGGGACGAAATCAGGGGCGAGGTGGCGTTGCTCGCAGAAAGGTATTGATCGATCGGATACGGGAGCAGGAGGAGTATACCTTGCTGGTGGACAGCGGAGACATTTTTCAGGGGACGCCTTACTTTTACCTTTACGGGGGCGAGGTGGAGATCGAGGCGATGAACCGCATGGGCTACGAGGTGGCCACCGTGGGGAACCACGAGTTCGACAATGGGATCGAGGGGCTGGAGAAGACGATGCCGGCGGCGACGTTCGAATGGGTTTCGAGCAATTTGGACTGGAGCGGGGCGAAGTCGCTGGCTCCGTTGATCAAACCTTGGACTATCAAGGAGATCGGGCCGTTTAAGGTGGGGCTTTTCGGCTTGCTTTGCGAGTTGGAGGGAATGGTGGCAGCCGGGAATCGCCGCGGGGTCGTTTATATGGATCCCGTAGAATCTGCTCGCCGCTCGGTGGCGGAGTTGAAGCGGGAAGGCTGCAATGTGATCGTATGCCTTTCGCACATGGGTTTCGGTACGAGCTACGAGGGCGAGCAGTTGCGTGACGACCGTTTGCCTACGGCAGTGGAAGGAGTGGACCTGGTACTGGGCGGGCATTCGCATACGTTTTTGGACGAGCTGGTGGAGCTGCCGCGCAAGGGCGGCGGAGTGACGCGGATCACGCAGCAGGGCTGGGCGGGGATGCGATTGGGACGGGTGGATCTCCGACTGGAGAAGGGGGATTCGTTGGCTATGAGGCAAGATCCGGTGTTGGTTTCTTGCGGGTGACTTGGAAGCTTGGCTGTGGTTGCGCGCGTGTTGGGGCGTTTGATTTTTTTGGGGGGGGATTTGGGGATCGATTATTGAGGGTCGCTCCTCCCTTGTCATTCGAGGAAAAGTACTCTAGCGATTCCGGTTCTCACTCATTATCGCAAAATGAAAGTTAAGAAAGTAGGTATTCTCACGGCAGGCGGCTTGGCCCCTTGTCTTTCCTCGGCAATCGGTGGTTTGATCCAGCGCTATACGGAAATCGATCCGGACGTAGAGATCATTTGCTACAAGAACGGCTACTACGGTCTGCTCAAGGGCTTGAGCTATCAAGTGACCCCGGAGATCCGCAAGAACGCTGGCAACCTCCACCTCTTCGGTGGCAGCCCCATCGGCAACAGCCGCGTGAAGCTCACCAATGTGAAGGATTGCGTGAAGCGTGGTCTCGTTAAGGAAGGCGAAGATCCTCAGAAGGTCGCAGCGGACCAGCTCGTGAAGGATGGAGTCGATGTGCTCCACACCATCGGCGGCGACGACACGAATACGGCGGCTGCTGACTTGGCGGCTTACTTGGCGAAGAACGACTACGCGCTGCGCGTGATCGGCCTTCCAAAGACCATCGACAACGACGTCTACCCCATCAAGCAATCCCTCGGCGCCTACACGGCTGCGGAGCACGGGGCTAACTATTTCGAAAACGTGGTAGCGGAGCACAACTCCAGCCCGCGCATGCTCATCATCCACGAAGTGATGGGTCGCCATTGCGGTTGGCTCGCGGCCTACACCGCCTACGAGTACCACAAGCGCCAGAAGTGCCGCTACTGGGTGCCGGAAATCGGTCTCTCCCGCGAGCGTCACGACGTGCATGCGGTTTACGTTCCTGAGCTCAGCATTGATCTGGAAGCGGAAGCGGCTCGTCTGCGGAAGCAGCTCGACGAGCACGACGCGGTCAACATCTTCCTTTCCGAGGGTGCGGGCGTGGCGGATATCGTGGCTCAAAAGGAAGCTGCGGGCGAAGAGATCGTTCGTGACGCGTTCGGTCACGTGCAGCTCGACTTCATCAACCCAGGGCAATACTTCGCCAAGCAGTTCAAGGAACTGATTGGAGCGGAGAAGGTGCTCGTGCAGAAGAGCGGTTACTACTCTCGCGCGGCGGCGGCCAACGCCAAGGATCTCAACCTCATCAAGAGCTGCACGGACAAGGCAGTCGAGGCAGCCTTCGCCGGCGAAAGTGGCGTGATTGGTCACGACGAAAACAACCGCGACATCTTGCGCGCGTGCGAATTCGACCGCGTGGCGGGTGGCAAGCCGTTCAACACCGACGAGCCTTGGTTCAACGAACTACTCGCTGATCTCGGCCAGCCCAAGGGCAAGGTTCAGGACACGAGCCACTAAGGGAAATGGGTGGAGAACTGCGTGTTCGGAGAACCCGCGCCACCTGTTCCGTATTTTGAATACAAAAGCCGATGCGTTTTATGCGTGTCGGCTTTTTTTGATCTTGCAACGTGGTCGCGGGCTGAAGCTCCGCGCTACGTGCGGTATTCGGCTACGAAAAAGCCCGTCCGGAAGGGACGGGCTCTGAAACTGGATGAGGATCGCGGCACGAGGCCGCTTCCTGCCTGCCCTAAAACAACTGCTCGTCGAGGAATTTGTAGAGCTCCTCCTCGCTGACGCGTTTTTGCTCGGTGGTGTCGCGGTCACGTAAGGTGACACTGCCGTCGGTTTCGATGGTTTCGAAGTCGATGGTGACGCAGTAGGGGGTGCCTGCTTCGTCTTGGCGGCGGTAGCGTTTGCCGATGGCGCCGGCGGTATCCCAGAAGACGTTGTAGCGGCGGGAGAGCTTGTCGAAGATGGAGCGGGCGCGTTCCACGAGCTCGGGCTTGTTCTTAAGAAGCGGCAGCACGGCGACCTTGTAGGGTGCGATGCGGGGGTGGAACTTCATGACGGTGCGCTTCTCGCCGCCAACTTCGTCTTCGGTGTAGGCGGCGGTGAGGAGGGCGAGCAAGAGACGATCCACGCCGAGCGACGGCTCGATGACGTGCGGGATGTACTTCTTTTTCGCGGTTTCGTCGAAGATCTCCATGCTCTTGCCGGAGTGTTCGGCGTGCTGGGTGAGGTCGAAGTCGCCGCGGGCTGCGATGCCCCAGAGTTCTTGTTCGCCGAAGGGAAACTCGAAGGTGATGTCGGTACAGGCCTTGGCGTAGTGGGCGAGCTTTTCGTGCACGTCGCGACCGAGCATTTCCTCGGGAAGTCCGATGGAGATGAGCCAGTCGTGGCAGTACTGGATCCATTCTTGGTGGGTTTCGGACCAGTCGCAATCGGGGGAGACGAAGTATTCGATATCCATTTGCTCGAACTCGCGGGAGCGGAAGATGAAGTTCTTCGGCGTGATTTCGTTGCGGAATGCCTTGCCGATCTGGGCGATGCCGAAGGGGATCTTCACGCGGCCGGTATCGACTACGTTCTTATAGTTGGCGAAGATGCCTTGGGCGGTTTCGGGGCGGAGGTAGGCGGTGGCGGAGCTGTCGCTGAGGGCGCCCACCTTGGTTTCGAACATGAGATTGAACTCGCGGGGAGCGGTGAGGCTGCCCGGTTCTCCGGTGGCTGGGGAAGGGATGAGCTCGTATTCGGACGGGTCTGCTTCGGTGTACTCCTTGAGTTCTATGGGGCCGAGTTCGCCTTGGTGGCCGCCCTTGCGCTTCATCTTTTCGGCGGCAGCCTCGGCGTCGGCCTGCATGTTTCCGTCCTCGAGGATGGAGACGTAGCCGATCTTTTCGTCGCCAACGACGACGGGGGCAAAGAAGAGCTGGTCGGCGCGGTAGCGCATTTTGGAAACCTTGCAGTCGACCATGGGATCGGAGAAACCGCCTACGTGGCCGGAGGCGACCCAGATCTTGGGGGACATGATGATGGAGGAGTCGAGGCCTTCGATGTCCTCGCGGCGGTGCACCATGTCTTTCCACCAAGCGTCCTTGATGTTCTTCTTCAATTCAACGCCGAGGGGGCCAAAATCGAAAAAGCCGTTGTAGCCGCCGTAGATTTCCGATGACTGGAATATGAACCCTCTGCGTTTGCAGACGGCTACGATGGCATCCATGAGTGGATTGGTTGATGCTTTTGTTTTGGCCATAAGGGCTGTGAAAATGCCGTTTCGAGGGGTCGGGTCAAGTGAATGGTGACTCGTCTTTGGTGATTGGCGAAAAGGGAGTTGCCAAGCGCTTGGTCATGTCCTTTCTCTTGCCAGTTACCAAAGAATAGAACCTTTTCTCAACATGTCGGAATTAGAAGGAAATTGCCTCGTTTGTCAGTCGGGTGGACCCACTGCAGTCATTAATGCTAGCCTCGCAGGCGTCATCGAAGAAGCGCTCAATCATGAGTGCATCGAAGAGATCTACGGCGGCCTCAATGGTGTAGTCGGTGTTCTCAGCGAAGACCTCGTCGACCTCGCGGCTGAATCCCAGCAAGCGATTCGCCTTCTCAAGTCCAGCCCCGGTTCGGCGCTTGGCACTTGCCGTTACGCTTTCAAGAAGGAGGAAGACCTCGAGCGGGCGCTCGAAGTGTTTAAGGCGCACGACATTCGCTACTTCTTCTACATTGGAGACAGCGAGTCCATGGCGATGCTCGACAAGCTCGATGCCCTCGCCAAGGCCCAAGGCTACGAGATGCGCGTGATGGGCATTCCCAAGACCATCAACAACGACATCTCCGCCACTGACCACACGCCAGGTTACGGCAGCATGATCAAGCACGTGGCGACCACGGTTCGCGAAATGGCGGCCGACAACAGCTCGATCGGAGCAGGCGACTACGTTTCTATTCTCGAAGTTCAGGGTCGCAACTCCGGGTGGATCGCTGCCGGTTCGGCGTTGGCCAAGCGTCGCGACCAACCTCACGATCCCCCGCACATCATCCTGCTTCCTGAAATTGCTTTCGATCCAGCGAAGTTCGTTGCAGACGTGCAAAAGGTTCTCGCCCGCGAAAAGTACTGTTTGATCGTGGTGGGCGAAGGCTTGGTAGACCTCAACGGAAACTACGTTTCCGCCAAGGCTTCCAGCACGGATGCGTTCGGTCACGTACAGCTCGGTGGCGCCGGCGAGTTCCTCCGCGGCATCGTGGAAACGCAAATCGGCGTGTCGGCTCGCTCCTGCAAGCTCGGCGTCGCGGGTCGCGCTGCCACCCATAATGCTTCGCAGGCAGACTCCGACGAAGCTTACCTCGCAGGCGCTGCAGCGGTGACGCAAGCGGTTGAAAACGGTAAGAGCGGCAAGATGATCACGCTCCAACGCGCTGAAGCGGACTCCTACAAGTGCGAAACCGGTTGGGTCGACCTGGCGGACGTTCCTGCGACTTCGAAGCAGCTTCCTGCCGACTGGATCAATGACGACGGCGTCAGCATGAACTTTCCGTTCGTCAAGTACGCGACTCCGCTTATCCAAGGCGAAATCTCCCTCCAGTGGGAAAACGGCCTTCCCGTTTTCGCCAGCCTCAAGGGCACGCGGATCGACAAGGTGCTTCCTGCCTACGAGATCTAGTCCGAGTTCGTATCGAATTTTCGAAACCCTCGCCTCCTGTCATGGGGAGCGAGGGTTTTTTCTGGGCGCGTGTCGAAAATTGTCGGAAGTCAGGTTCGAGGAGGTTGACGAAAGCGAACAATCGGTTTGCCCGGCGTAAGGATTGCTCCTTTCCTTGAGTTGCATCGCACCATGCGCCTGCATTCCCATCCTATCCTGCTTTCATGAACGAACCCCCAACATGGCTGCGTCCCAAGCGCTGGCTCGCGTTTTTTCTTACCTTGCTCGGCGTATGCTCCTTCCTGGCGATCGTTCCGGTTAGTCACGAGTCGGTCGAAGCCGTGTCCGCGGTCGGTGAGATTTCCGCGAAATCGAATTCCTCGTTTATCGACTATTTAAGAGATGGGGCGCGGGAGGTGCAGGTGACGGGGCACTGGACGTCGTTGCTGCCGCCCTTGCTCGCGATCATGATCGCGGCCTTTTTCAGGACGATGGTGGGCGCATTGGTGTCGGCCTTCGC
>JBNKSG010000169.1:0-8639 GCA_050297195.1 Opitutaceae bacterium
GTCTTCGCTCGGCAAGCG
Source organism: Opitutaceae bacterium (assembly GCA_050297195.1). Classification (GTDB taxonomy): domain Bacteria; phylum Verrucomicrobiota; class Verrucomicrobiia; order Opitutales; family Opitutaceae; genus Pelagicoccus. The sequence goes on from JBNKSG010000169.1 coordinate 19, forward strand.
AGCTACGCCCTGTCATGAGCACGCTCCCACAGAGGGTTGTGATTTTGGTGTAAGCGACTGGCTAAACGAAAAATGCTCTAAGCGAGAGGGGGTTCGCGAACGGATAGTTGATCACGACCGGTCGACAATAACCGGGATGATAGTCAACCCTGCTCCCCCCAGAGGTGGGGTTGGCCTCCGTCTGGGCGTTATCCCTCCTGCTCGACCGCTTTGGGCTCGAGCAACCAGCGGCTGAGCGCGGACGACAAGTCGGCGATCCGCAGCGGCTTGGTCAGGAAGTCGTCCATCCCGGCCGCCAGACAGTCGTCGCGGTTCTCCGCAAAGGCGTTGGCCGTAAGAGCGATGATCGGGACGTGCTCGCTACTGGAGGATTCGCTCTCGAGCTCGCGGATTCGGCGGGTCGCCTGCAAGCCATCCATCACAGGCATCTGAAGATCCATGAATATCGCATCGTAGGCTTCCTCGCCATAGCGTTCGACAGCTTCGAGGCCATTGAGCACTAGATCCGTCTCGATATTGAAGGTTTCGAGGAACCGCTTGCCCAGCTTGCTGTTGATCAGGTTGTCGTCGACGAACAGCACACGCCTTCCGCTTAGGTCCAGCGTTGCTTGGCTGTCTCGAGGGAACGCAATCGCGGCCTGAGAATACGCAACCGGGCCTTCGGAGATAGAATCCGAAAGGACGAGCGGCAGGTGGAGCGAAAAGACCGAGCCTTTTCCCACTTCGCTGCGCACCTCGATGCGGGCATCCATCGCCTCCGACAACAACTTGCAGATGGCAAGGCCCAGACCGGTCCCCCCAAACTCTCGCGTTGTCGAAGAGTCAGCCTGCATGAAGGCCGAGAACAAACGATCGAGCGTCTCTTGATCCATTCCGATACCTTCATCGACCACGTCGATGCGGATCATGGCGAGCTTCGGTTCGAGCCTCTCCAACGTCGCGGCAAACGTAACCCTGCCGTTCTTCCCGAACTTGAAGGCGTTGTTCAGGAGATTGAGCAGGATCTGACGGACGCGAGGCGGGTCTCCAACCAGCGTTTCCGGGATAGAGTCGTCCCAGCGTTTCTCAATTTCGATTGCGTATTTGTCCGCCACGGTCTCGAGCAGGGAGGAGCATTCGCGCATCAGCCCGTGCAGGGAGAAAGGAATCGATTCGAGCTCCACTTGGCCGTTTTCATACTTTGAGTAATCAAGGATGTCGTTGATGAGCGACATGAGCGCTTCACCGCTCAACTGGATGATCCTGGCGTACTCCTGCTCGGCTGGCCCAAGCGTCGCGCCGTTTAGCATTTGGGCAGCCCCAATGACCCCGTTGAGCGAACTCCGGATCTCATGGCTCATGGTCGCGAGAAAACGAGCTTTTGCCCGCACCGCGCATTGGGCTCTATCGACGGTCTCTTCGAGTTCAAGATTTAGGGAGACCAGCTTTTCGTTGGCGGCCCGCACCTCCACAGTACGTTCGTCGACCTTCTGTTCCAGGCTGGCGAGAAGGTCTCGGGTGCGCTGCGTCGACAACCACTTTTCGCTCAAGGCGGTTGCGAGTTGATAGACCTCGGCCTGGTCGAAGGGCTTTTTCAGTATCAGCAACCGATCCGAGTGGCCAAGCTTATCGATGATCTGCTTCCAAGTATAGTCGCTGTAAGCGGAGCAAATCACGACCTGCAAGTCCGGATCTTCGCGCCAGACTTTCTCGATCGTCGTCAAACCATCCCAGCCCGGAGGCATGCGCATGTCGACAAACGCTACCTGGTACGGAACGCCAGAGGCCCGGGCGGCAACGATCTTCTCGTAACCTTCCCTGCCCTGGTAAGCATGGTCGACATCGAATATCAGCTTCACTTCGCTGCTCTCCGCCAAACCTGCCTCTTCGTCGAACATGAAGCAGCTCAAATCGCGCAGCGTCATCTCGCTCTCAGACGGCTCGGGCGGGCAGAGGATATTCTCGTAGTCACGGTGTATTGAATCGGAGTCGTCTATGATAATGACACGACGGACGGGGGGGATGGGGGAATTTTCTGTCATGCAATTTGAGGGGTAACGGCGGCCAGAAGCGAGCGACACATCAGGTAACCAAGTCTTTTCTTAGGCACGCGCAATTCCCCATCTACAAAAGCCAAACGAACCAAGGAGGCTCTCCCACCATCAGCAATAGCCATAAGCACAGGTGGAAAACCAACGCCTAGAACGATGCGAAAGTCCGGGTGACGAAAAAATATATGGGCAAAGCACAGCACAGTTTATCTATTCGATTTAACAATGTTCGGTATCAATAGCAGAGACTGAGCCGGAAAAAAGCTCGAACAAGGTTACTCGTTAAGCAGTCCTCGAAAAAAACAAACTGCGCCCCAGCAATCGACGATTGCCGTCATCTCCGGGCTAACTTGGACCCAGCCATTCTCGCAAGCACGCCACGCCTAACGATTAAACCAGTAAACCAAAAAGCGCATCGCGCACCGTAGTTTGTTATATTTCCATCAGCCATAGACCACCCTCCCCCCCAGAAAGCTCGTGCCCAGCGACCACGCAGCTCTAACAAACCAGCAACGCTCCATGTCAAATTTTACAACAATCCTAATCGCGCTAACGCTAGCATGGACGCTGTTCTCCATCGAGCCCGTCCGCGCCGAACGGATTCCGGCCGCAGATCTAAAGCGACTCGTCTTCCTCGGCACCCCCAAGATCGACACCTACTTCGCTCGAGAGACCGGCATCACCGGCACTGTCCACGCCATCACACAACTGCCGGGCCGCGAGATAGCCGTGATCACGGATCGCGGGATATTCTCCTTCGATGGGACGCACTGGACCACCCTCAATACCAAGCAGATCAACTGGCCAGTCTCCGCGATCAGACTCTCCGATGAATGCTCGGTAATCGGGTTCGACAAGGGCATTGCGACATTTCGCCCCGATGGAACCGGCGGCTACTCCCAACACTTGCTTACGGACCTAGGCAAGGCAGACAACGGAAATCCGGTCGCAGGCTTGACGTTCGCTAGAGGATTCATCTTCGCCAAAAAGGGCGAGGACCTGCTCGTGATCGGCCCGGACGAACGCAGCGCAGTTCACACGCTGAACAATTGGCCCATGGACATCTTCTCCATCGGCGACGAAGTCTTCGTTCTAGGCGGAATAGCAGATAGCGCCCTGAACCGGTGGGACTGGGACAAGCAGGAACTGGTCAACGCGAGCGACTTGCTGAACGGCACCGGCGTCGATTGGCTTTCAGAAGCCACGCCGAGAAGCGAAGGGGGCGTTTGGATCCGAACCCTCGAGAACAGCGTAATCGGCTTTGACGGAAGCCGCAGCTGGACCTGGCCCGGCAACGAAGTCCTCGCTGAACGTTCCGCCCTAATTACCAGCATCGTCGAAACCAGCCCGGGCGAACTCGCGCTCGGCACCGCAAGCCTAGGAGTCTTGCTCTTCGACAGAGCAGGCCAGCTCGTCCGCGAAGTATCGCGCAAAGACGGGCTCAGCGGAGCGAACGTGAAGCGCATCGGCACGGACGGGCAAAACGGCCTTTGGATCGCCACCCGACAAAGCGTAGCCCGCCTCGATCTGAATGTCGACAACATGCTATTCGACGAGCAACACGGAATCGCAAACACCGTACCCACCATCGAGATCTTCAACGGAAGAATCTACCTCGGGACCGAAAGCGGTCTCTTCGCCAACGCGAGCAATCCCCAAAACAAGGAGGAAGCGTTCCAGCTCGTCAACGACACCCAACGCATCACGGATCTGTACGCTTACCAAGACCATCTTTTCATAGCGGGCGAAGGCACCCTGACCCTCGACAGGCAAGGCAACTTCAAGACCATTGTCAAAGCATGGGGCACCAACATCTACCAACCGTCACGCTTCCCGGACCTGATGCTTGCCTGCAGCCCCAAAGGCGTGCAGCGCCTAGAGCGACGCGATGGCGAGTGGTTCCCCGGGGCCATGCTCTCGGGTCACTGTCCGGAGGTGTTTTCCATTGCAGAAGCGAAAAACGGCGATCTCTGGGCCAGCCTCGGAGCACTGGGCATAGCACGTATCCACCTCAATGATACAGGGGGATCAATCGAAAGCGTTCCGATCGAAATAAGCAACCCGCAAGACTGGAGCAACGTTATCGCCATCGAGGACGAAATCTACGTTAACACCGTACCAATGATCCGATGGGACGTAGACAGCCAAACGTTTGTGGTTGACGAGCGGATGCAAGAATTCCCAGGCGAAAAGCCATATGGATTCAGAGAAGTAGCAGGTCGCTCCCCGGACCACGCCTTCGTCACGGCAAATATCCGCCGAAGCGTGACCTTCCCCCGCCCCAACCGCAAGGTCCTCGGCTCGATCTCCAACATCGGCACCACCATCGACACGCTCGCCGACTGCATCGCCTACGACGATGACGGCAACGCCTGGATCGGCGGCGGGTTTGGCCTCATCCTGGCAAGATCTCCGCTCTCCCTAGGCGCCCCATTCCACCCCAAGACCCGTATCCACAAAATAACGTCCATAAAAGATGGCATCGATCTACCCATCGACTTCGACGGTGGCTCGCCGCTCGTGCTGCAGCCATGGCAGGACTCGATAGTCATCCAAGTGGAGTTTCCCGAATTCGCCGCCACGCGCACCGTTCAATATCACATCCACATGCAGGGACTCGACGCGGCGCCAAGCAGTTTTGGCACCGCCCCGACGCGCGAGATCACCAACCTCGCCCCCGGCGACTACCGGCTGCAAGTCACCGCGAAATGCGTCGACGGCATTACGTCCGAACCGCTCGAAATCCCCATCACGCTGCTCGCCCACTGGTACGAGCGAGCTTGGGCCTTCGGCCTTTACATCGCAACCCTCATCATAGTCGTCTTCGCCATCGTCAAATGGAGCGCCCGCCGACTCGAACGAGAGAGCCTCGAACTCGAAAAGACCATCGCGAAACGGACCCAGGAAGTCGAAAGCAAGAACGAGGAGCTGCAGCAGACCACCGAATCGCTCACCGAAGCGCTCCACACCCTGCAAAAAACCCAGGACCAGCTCCTCACCACCGCCCGCACCGCAGGGAAAGCCGAAATCGCGACCAACGTGCTGCACAACGTAGGCAACGTGCTCAACAGCGTGAACGTCAACCTCGCCACCCTCTCCTCAAAAGTCAGCAACTCGAACGTATCCAGACTCTCGAAACTCGCCGATCTCATCGAAAGCCAGCAGCACGACATCGAGACCTTCCTCACCGAGGACGAGCGGGGCAAAGTCGTCCCCGAATTCATAATATCCATGTCCCGAGTCCTGCAGAAGGAGATCGACGCCATAGGGAAGATCATCGAGACGATGGATTCCGACGTCACCCACATCAAACGCATCGTCGTTGCCCAGCAAACCTACGCCAAGAGCGTCGGCGTCATCCAGGAGTTCTCCCTCGCCGAACTCTGCGACTCGGCCATTTCCATTCTCGACACCAACGGCTACGCCAACTCCTTCGAGATCGCCAACGAACTTCCCAGAAACCTGGTCATGCAGAACGACAAGGAACACATCCTGGAGATCGTGCTGAACCTGATCTCGAACGCGCGACAAGCGATCGCAGAGCAAAAGCCGCAGCGCGGCCTGATCACCCTTTCCGCCAAGGAGGCAGATACAGAAGGCTTCATCGCCATCAAGATCACGGACAACGGCGTCGGCTTTGACAAAAGTCTAGAGTGCCAGCTCTTCCAACACGGCTTCACCACGAAGAAGGACGGACACGGGTTCGGCCTGCACGCCTCCGCCAACGCTGCCAGAGCTCTCGGCGGAAGCCTTACCCTGGAAAGCCTCGGCAAAGGCAAAGGCGCCACCGCCACCCTCACCCTCCCGCTCGCCAACGAGCCACAAACCCCGGCCTCGTAGACTCCCGCCACCACCGCCATCGCTAGAGGACAAACGCCCCTGAAAGCTTCACAATCCCGAAAGGATCGCAGATCGAAGCCGATGGTAAGCGTACCACACAGGCACAACCACCGGATGCCATATCTAACGATTAAACAAATCAGCGATAAAGCTCCTCCCTTATCGTGACGTGTCTTCTTTAAACTATCAGCCACTGCGGCGCACCCACGTTCGGCAACTCGTATCCGATTCAGTTCGCCACATCGACAACTCAGCCCTCTTCTCCATGCCGAAGCTTCCACGAATCACAATCGCTCTCGCACTGCTCCTGATAGCCAGCGCTGACGCCAGACGGATTCCCTCAGAGCTCCTGCAGCGACTCGCATACCTAGGGACGCCAAAGATCGACACCTACGATACCCAGGATACCGGAATCACCGGCGAAACGCAAAACATCACACAACTGCCAGGCGGCGAGATCGCGGTGATGACGGATCGAGGAATCTTCTCTTTCGACGGCACGCATTGGACAACGCTCGATACCGAACGAATCAACTGGCCCTTGTCAGCCATCACGCTCTCCGAGGAATCTCTGGCTATCGGGTTCGACAAAGGCATTGCGAAACTGCGCTCCGATGGGATTGGCGGCTACGAGCAACGCTCGATTATTGATCTCAGCAACGTTGATCGCGTATCCGCCGTAGCGAAAATGGCGTTAGCCAAAGGGCACATGTTTGCGACCAAGGACCATAATTTGATCGTGATCGACCCAAACGAGCGCATCGGAATCCACCCGCTCCCCAATTGGCCGCAGGACCTCGTCGCCATCGGCGACCAGATCTTTACCTTCGGCGGTATAAAAGGCAGCCCCCTGAACCGATGGGATTGGGAGAAGCAAGAACTCGTCGAAGCAAATGACTTGCTAAAAGGAGCCAGCCCGAGATGGCTCACCGAAGCCACCTCCAGAAGCGAAGGAGGCGTCTGGATCCGCACCATCGACCACACCGTCATCGGCTTCGACGGGTCGCGCAGCTGGAATTGGCCCGGCAACGACACCCTCGCAGAACGCTCCACTCAAATCACCTGCCTCGTCGAAACCCAGCCCGGCGAACTCGCTATCGGCACCAAAAGCCAGGGAGTCCTAATATTCGACAGATCGGGCAACCTCATTCGCCAAGTCGCGCGGGAAGACGGCCTCAACGCTTCGAACGTGAAGCGCATCGTCGTAGACGGACAAAACGGCCTCTGGATCGCCACCCGGCAGAGCGTGGCCCGGCTTGATCTCGATTTCGAAACGCTCCTCTTCGACGAGCAACACGGGATCGACGATGCCGTCAACGCAGTCGAGATCTTCGACGGCAAGATCTACCTCGGAACCAAGATCGGGCTCTACGCCAGCGCAAGCAATCCCAGAAACAAGAGCGAAACGTTTCACCTCGTCAACGACACACCAAATATCGCCGACCTATGCGCCTACGAAGACCACCTTTTCGTGGCCGGATCCGCAGCCCTTTCCATGGACAGACAGGGCAATTTCAAGACCCTCAACCAAAGCTGGGGCACGAACATCTTTCACCCCTCGCGCTATCCCGACCTCGTTCTCGCCTGCAGCCCCCAGGGAGTACAACGCATCGAGAAGCGCGACGGCGAGTGGTTCCCCGGCCCGATGCTATCGGGCGACAAGCTCCAAGTGTTCTCCATCGCGGAAGCGAAGGACGGAGAGCTCTGGGGAAGCCTAGGCCCTGAGGGCATCGGCCGCATCTACATTTCCGATACTGCCGGCTCCATCGAGAAGGTGCCAATCAGCGTCAGCCAACCGCAGGACTGGAGCTACCTTCTCAAAATCGAGGACGAAATCTACCTCAACACCGTGCCCATGGCCCGATTGGACGTAAGCCGCCAGGAGTTCGTAGTGGACGATCAAATGAAAGAGCTTCCGGGCGACAAGCCTTACGGATTCAAACAAGTAGTAGGTCGCACCCCAGACCAAGCCTTCGTCACGGCGAACGTCCGACGAAGCATGGCCTACCCTCGCCCCAACCACAAGGTTCTCGGAGCAATATCCAACATCGGCACCACCATCGACACGCTCGCCGACTGCATCGCCTACGACGATGACGGCAACGCGTGGATCGGCGGCGGGGTTGGCCTCCTCCTCGCAAGATCTCCGCGCACCGCAGACTCCACATCCCACCCCAAGCCCCGTCTCCACAGACTCACCTCCGTCAAGGATCACGCAAATCTGCCAGTCGACTTCGACGGAGGTTCTCCGCTTGTGCTGCGGCCTCGGCAGGACTCGCTCGTCATCCAGGTGGAGTTTCCCGAATTCGCCGCCACGCGCACCGTTCAATATCGCATCAACCTAGAGGGACTCGACACGGCCATCACCGATTTCAGCCACGCCTCGATGCGCGAGATCACCAATCTAGCCCCCGGCGACTACCGACTGCAAATCACCGCGAAATGCATCGACGGCACTACGTCCGAAACGCTCGAAATCCCCATCACGCTGCTCGCCCACTGGTACGAGCGAGCTTGGGCCTTCGGCCTGTACGCCGCAACCCTCATCATCGTCGTCTTCGCCATCGTCAAATGGAACACTCGCCGAGTCGAACGAGAGAGCCTCGAACTCGAAAAGACCATCGCGAAACGGACCGAGGAAATCCAAAGCAAGAACCAGAAGCTAGAGCAGCAGGCCGAGACCCTCGAACGCCGCAATGTCGAGCTAGCGGAAAAGAGCGATGAGCTGCAGCAGACCACCGACTCCCTCAC
>JBNKSG010000170.1:0-8620 GCA_050297195.1 Opitutaceae bacterium
GAGGCGAACCAGCAATTCGAGCTCGAGAAGCGCATCCTCGATGCCTTGACGCAGAGCAGCCGGATCGTGGAGGAAAACTTTTCTAGCGGCATCGCTCGGGCCTTGGACGTGCGCCTGATCCGGGCGAACCTAGCTTCGAGCCAAAGCTCGCTCGAGGGGCGTCGCCGCAGCCGCGATGCCGCGATCACGAACCTGGAAACCTTGCTTGGTCGCTATCCCAAGAACGAGCTGGACGTTGTATCCACTTTTCCTGACCTCAAGGGGTCGATCCCGGTAGGCCTGCCTTCCGAGCTGTTGCTCCGCCGCCCGGATGTGGTTTCGGCGGAACGCAGCCTCGCCGCCGCGGAGCAACGCAAGTTCGAGACCAGCAAGGCCCGCTTGCCGAGCTTGGACCTGAGCCTGAGCCGCGGAACGAGCGTGTCGGACCTGGGCGACATCTTCGAGATCACGGAGCAGCGGATCTGGAGCCAGTCGCTGAACGTGGCCCAGACCCTGTTTCAGGGTGGTCGCTTGAAAGCGAACTATCGCCGGGCCAAGGCCCAGCACGAGCAGGCAGTCGCCGCTTACGCGAACACGGTGCTCACCGCTTTTCGCGAAGTCGAGAACGCGCTCTCCTACCAAGAGTCGTTTACCCGCGACTACGAAGCCTTGAAGGTCGCGGCTTACGAATCGGTGGAGGCGGAGAAACTCGCTTGGGAAGAGTATTCGAGCGGCTTGACGACGATCACCACCGTTCTCGACTCCATCCGACGCTCCATCACTGCCCAACGTTCTTTCATCCAAGTAGCCAATCGGCGGATACAAAGCCGAATCGACCTTTACCTAGCCCTGGGCGGAGGCTTCGGAGCTTGATTGGCCCACAAGCCGCATAGACCTACCTTTACCACTTTACGCAGACCAAATTATGAAACGCATCCTTCAAGTTTTGTTGCCAATCGGGATATTCCTGTTTTTCGGAGTCGTGATTGCTATTATCCTCGCGAGCAAAGAAGAGCCTCAACAGCGGAGGTATGCTCCGCCCAGTCCGGAAGTCGTCGTTCGCGCGATGCAGCGAGAGGACTACCAGGTCACCTTGCATTCGCAGGGCGCGGTGCGGGCGCGCACGCGCAGCTCGCTGATTCCGGAGGTTCGCGGCCGCATCGTCAAGGTGTCGCCCAACTTCCAGGAGGGAGCGTTTTTCGAGGAAGGGGACGTGCTTCTGGAAATTGATGACAGCGACTACTTGGCGGAGCTCGCCATGGCCAAGTCCGCTTTGGCCCAGGCCGAACTGGAGTTGCAGCAGGAAACGGCTCGCTACGACCAGGCCCGCCGCGATTGGGAACGCCTGAATCCTGGGGGCGAGGCGAGCGAGCTCACCCTGCGTGAGCCGCAGATCCGTCAATCGAGAGCAGCGGTGGCTTCGGCCCAAGCTCGCGTCGCGACCGCCGAGCTCAATCTTGAGCGCTCGAAAGTGACAGCCCCCTATGCGGGAAGAGTTCTATCGAAGAAAGTCGACGTGGGCCAGTACGTCACGACGGGGAGCCAGCTTGCTGACATCTATGCGGTAGACTTCGCGGAAGTCCGGCTGCCCTTGACCGCCTCGCAGATCAGCTACCTGGACTTGCCTTCGATCTACCGAGGTTCGAATCCGGCGATCGAGAACGGCCCTTTGGTTACCCTGAGTACCACTGTCGCTGGCGATACCTACGAGTGGGAAGGCCGCATCGTTCGTTCCGAGGGCGCTGTCGACGAGCGTACCCGCCAGATTTTTGTGGTGGCGCAAGTCGAGAACCCCTACGGAGCTTCGGTTCCCGGGCGTCCGCCGCTCAAGGTCGGGACTTTCGTTCAGGCTGAAATCGAAGGGACGACCTTGGAAAACGTTTTCGTGGTTCCACGTCACATGTATCGGGAAAACAGCTACGTTTTGGTTGTCGACGAGGAGAGCAATCTGGAGCGCCGGCCGGTGAGCTCTGTTTGGGAGAACGACGAGAGCATTATAGTCAACAAGGGGCTTGAGGAGGGGGATCTGCTGTGCTTGACGGATGTCCCTTATGCCCTCGAAGGCTGGCAGGTGGTCGCAAGGGACGAGTCCGCTCCGAAAAAGGATCCTATGGTCGCGGGCGCTGGAGCCTCCTATCCTGACCAGGTCCTGGAGAAGCTCGGCGACAAGATGCCTCAGGAGTTGAGGAATGAGTTGATCGCCGTGAAGGCGTCCATGGATTTCAGCAAGCTTCGTCCGGTGATGGGAAAGATCGCGTCCTGGGCGGAGGCGAATGGCGAGGAGATGCCTCCGAACCCGAGAGCCGGCCAACCACGCGGATAATCGTAAACACTCAAGCAAGGGGATCGGTATGGATAAAATAATAGAATGGTTTACGAGAAATAGCGTAGCGGCTAATTTGTTGATGGTGGCGATCGTCGCTGTCGGCGTGAATTCGCTGTTCAACAAGGTGGTCCTGCAGGAGTTTCCGGACTTCCCGTCGCGTAACATCACGGTATCGGTTCCGTATCCGGGGTCCACGCCTCGAGAGGTCGAGCAAGCGATCATCACGCGCCTCGAAGAGGAGCTCTACGACATCGAAGGGATCAAGGAAATGACGAGCCGCGCTTCGTCGAGTTCCGGCACGGTTACGCTGGAGATCGAAGAGGGGTACAGCATGGCCGAGGCCCAGGACAAGATTAAGAATCGCGTCGATTCCATCCGCACCTTTCCCGTCGAGGCGGAGCGCCCCCAGGTGAGCATGCCGGAGCGACGGGAGCGAGTCATCACAATCGTCGCCTCTGGCGATTTGAGCGAGATGGAGCTGAAGCGCCTTGGCGAACAGATCCGCGACGAAGTCACGAACATCGAGGGGATCACGATCGCCTCGCTCAAGGCAACGCGTCCCTACGAAATTTCGGTTGAAGTATCCGAAGATACACTACGCGAGTACGGGCTTTCGCTCGAGAGCCTGACCTCCGCGATCCGTGCCCACTCGCTCGACCTATCGGCGGGCCGGATCAAGTCTGCGAGCGGTGACATCATGCTTCGAACCTCTCAGCAGGCGTACACGCAAAAGGAGTTCGAGGATATCGTGGTCTTCACGCGCCCAGACGGCACGCGAATCACCGTGGGCGAGCTCGCTAGGGTGAACGACGGCTTTGACGAGACTCCCATAAGTCCGCGTTTCAATGGGGCCCGCTCGGTGGCGATCGACGTCTATCGTGTCGGCCAACAGAACATCATTGAATTGGGAGAGAAGGTGAAGACTTACCTCGAGGTGAAGCGGGAACAGTTGCCCGATGGCATTACCTTGGACTACTGGCAGGACGATTCGGAGCGCATTTCCGAGCGACTGAGCATGCTGAAGGGGAGCGCCATCTTCGGCTACGTTCTGGTGGTCCTCGTGCTTTCGCTCTTCCTTCGCCCCTCGCTCGCCTTCTGGGTGGCCTTGGGGATTCCGATCGCCTTCTCCGGCGCCTTCTTCCTGTTGCCGCTGATGGGGATCACCTTGAACCTGATCACCCTGTTCGCCTTCATCTTGGTGCTTGGCATCGTGGTCGACGACGCGATCGTGACCGGGGAAAACGTGTATCAACGGATGCAAAACGGCGAGGATTCCTTGACCGCGACCATCAAGGGCACCCAGGAAGTGGCTATCCCGGTGATATTCGGCGTCCTGACAACGATCGCCGCTTTCTATCCTTTGGTGAACATGACCGGATTCAGAGGGAACATCTTCAAGCAAATCCCGTTTGTGGTGATCCCCGTGCTTCTGTTTTCGCTGATCGAATCGAAGTTAATCTTGCCGGCTCACTTGAAGCATTGTCGGCCTATCAACAACGCCAATACGTCGAAGAAGTCCTTTATCACGAGAGTGCAGCGTGGTGTGGCCAATGGCCTCGAGCGTTTCGTTGAGACGGCTTACCGTCCTTCCCTGGAATTGTGTCTGAAATATCGATACGCGGTGATGATGGCCTTTCTCGGAGTGCTCGGACTTTTTGTCGCTCGCTTTATGGCGGGACACTTGTCCTATACGACCTTTCCGAGAATTCCGCGTAGTATCATTACCACTACAGTCGTCATGCCGGTTGGCACGGCTTTCGAGGCGACGCAAAAAGTGGTCGACAAGGTGGAAGCTGCCGCGATGCGCTTGCAGTCGGACCTCCGGGAGGAACATGGCGTGGATATCATCAAGAATATATTCGCGACTGCGGGCGGCCGTCCGTTCAGCAGCTGGCGTTCTACCGCCGGGATCGCGGAAGAGGGGGAAATCGTCCTGGAAATGGCTTCCGTGCAGGAGTCGGGCGTGGAAATTGGCAGCCGGGAAATTTCGATGGGGCTGCGTCGCTTGATCGGTCCTGTGCCGGAAGCGGAGTCGCTGGATATCGCTTTCGCCCGTGGCAGCGGCGACGCGGTTAACGTCCAGCTCGAAGGCCCGCGAATCGAGGATCTTGTGGAGGCGTCGAAGGCGCTGCAGCGAAAGCTGGCAACCTACGAGGGGCTTTACGACATCGAGGATTCGTTCCAGCAAGCGACCGAGGAGCTCGAGCTGGAGCTCAAGCCCCAAGCGGTGCACCTAGGCGTGACCTCGCGCCAATTGGCCTCGCAAGTGCGTCAAGCCTTCTACGGCGCCGAGGCTCAGCGTATCCAGCGCGGACGCGATGACATCAAGGTCATGGTTCGCTATCCGGAATCGCAGCGGAAGAGCATCGCGGCCTTGCACAACATGAAGATTCGCACTCAGGACGGCTCGGAAGTCCCGTTCGAGGAAGTGGCGAAAGTGGTTCCCGGTAAAAGCCTTCCTTCTATCCAGCGCTTCGACCGTAACCGTATCATTCGCGTTACGGCGTCGGGCGACGAGAACCAGACGGACGAGGAGGGGATCCAGTCTGACTTGGAAACGAACTTCTTGCCGGAGCTCGTCAGCAACTACTCGGGGATGTCATTTACCTTGCAAGGAAACGCCGCCCAATCGCGAGACAACAACCGCGAGTTCATGAATGGGGTTTACCTGGTGCTGGTGGTGATCTACGTGCTGCTAGCGATTCCGTTCAGAAGCTATATACAGCCTTTGATCGTCATGACGGCGATACCGTTTGGGGTGGTGGGTGCGATCATGGGGCACGACTTGATGAGCTTCGTCTACGAATCCGTGCTGCATCGATCTACCAATCCGGTTATCAATGTAACCATGATGTCGATACTTGGGATGCTAGCCTTGTCCGGGGTAGTCGTAAACGACAGTCTCGTGATGATGGATTACATCAACCAACGGCGAAAGGAGGGGATGTCGCTGCCGGACGCCGTACGAATGGCGGGTCCAAAGCGTTTCCGTCCGATTCTGCTTACCTCCCTGACGACCTTTGTCGGCTTACTGCCGCTCATGTTCGAAAGCGCCCTAAGCGCCCAGTTCCTGATACCGATGGCGGTATCGCTCGGCTGGGGAATTCTGTTCGCCACCTTCATCACGCTCTACTTCGTCCCGATTACCAACTTGGTCGTGCACGACCTGGGGAGCTTCTTGAAGTGGCTTTACAACAAGGAGGACGGACCGCATTCCGACCACGCTCCCGACGCCCAGGTCGCAGCCCGAGCGGTCGAGTGATATAGGAGCTATTTAAAAGGAAGGACCGCAGTCTTGTGCGGTCCTTTTTGTTGACGCTCTATTTAATTCAGGCTCTTCATCCAGGCCACGCATCGCGCCGGCCAATCGGATAGATGCCCGTTGCCGATCGCCAGCGAGTAGCCGTGTCCGCCGTATGGATACAAATGCATTTCCGCATCGACGTCGTTTGCCAAGAGGGCGTCGTAGAATCGTAGGCTGTTTTGGATAGGCACTGCATTGTCGTCCGAGGAATGAACGAGAAAGGTAGGAGGCGTCTGAGGGGTTATTTGCTTTTCGTTCGAATAGAGTTCCACCAAGTCCTCCGATGGGGACTTGCCGATCAGGTTTGCGCGCGAACCCATGTGGGTGAAGCTCTCCTGCATGGTGATGACGGGATAGATGAGCGCCATGAAGTCAGGGCGGGCGCTGAGCCGGTCGACCGGATCCGCCGCGTCGGGATCGCCCGCGTCGAAATGGGTTCCAAGCGTGGAGGCGGCGTGGCCTCCAGCTGAGAATCCCATGACGCCGATGCGGCTCGGGTCGATGTTCCATTCCTTGGCGTGGAAACGGGCGAGTCGCATCGCTCGCTTGGTATCGAGGAGCGGGCTGAGGTGGGGCACGACGTTGCTGGCATCTTCGGGAAGCCGATACTTGAGCACGATGGCGGCGATGCCGTGGGCGTTGAGGTAGTTGGCGATATCGATGCCTTCCCAGTCGTAGGCCAGCACGGCGTAACCACCGCCGGGGCAAATGACGACTGCCTGGCCCGTCGCGTTTTGGGGCGAGGGCAGGCGTACCTCGATCGAAGGGTCCTGCACGTAAGCGATGCGGTCGAGGTCCTTGTTGGGGCCCTGCTTGAAGATCGTTTCTTTTAGGTCCGACTGCTGATGGTTGGGGGGCGTTCCCTCCCATAGGGGAAGCTTGTAGGTTGTCTCAGCAGAGGCGTTGGCTAGAGTCATGGTTATTAGGATACAGATAAAAGGTAGGGGTCTCATACTTTTGGGGCTAAATCAAAAACCATAAAAGGCAACTTTTGTTGACTGTTGGAAAAGGAAGCTGCGGAAACACGTCCTCCCGTGAATCTGCTTTCCGCTTGTGGCCGTACTGGTGAAGTGTCGTCTCGTGTGTGGGGGCGGCAATTACCTCAACCTTCAACCCTCTTGTTTTATGTGTGTTAGGAAACTTCACTTTGCGCTTCTCTGTGCCCTCATCTCAGCAACGCCCAGCTCCTATGCGCAGGACGCGGACGACGAAGAGATCTTTGAGCTGAGTCCCTTTCAGGTTTCTGGCGATTACGGTTATCGGACCCGGCGACAGCCTAAGCCGGCCCCTGAGATCACCATCAACGACATTGGGGCCACTATCGATGGTGTTAGCGGCATTTTCGATGCCAGGCTTGCCCATGCCTTCGGGGCAAGCGTCGCCTTCGCGATCGGGTTCTACGACGATGCCGAATCCGTGCGGAGAGACACCTTGAATCGCTATATCAACGAGGTGCGGGACGAGCTCTCGAAGTACTCAAACCTTCGCTTCGAGCCCGGAGCCCTGCTCGTTCCGGAAGGCGACCGCAAGCGCGGACGCTCCGGCAAGCGCTCCGCTTACACCTCCTACGCTCACTTCGATGTGTCATTCGAATTTGGAGACGCCGCTTCTCCCTTTGAGAAGGTGCTGGAGATTCGGGAGATCGTGGGAAAAATCGGTATCCGCAACGATGTTACAAAACTCTTCTATGGAGGGGCTAGCCTCATCGAAGGAATGCAACGCGACACCCTTTTGTACGGGATTGGAAACCGCTACAAAGGTTTCCAGCAAGTGGACGAGCTCGGCGCCACGGTGCCGGCTGTCACCGACGAGCTAGGACGCCAATTGCAGATGCGGGATCCGAACGTTGCAGTGACTTTGGTGAAGCGGGCCGATGCAGTCCGCATCGAATTTGCCCTCGAAGTGGAAAACGCAAGCGAGGCCGCGCGAGCCAGCGCTATCCAGTCAGCCTTGGCCCAGGCCAAAAGCGCTGTGGAGGCAATGCCGGACCTCGCCTTCGAATCCGGATCGATCCTGCTTTCCAAAGGAAATGGCGAGCAGCAGCACGCCTTGCCCTCCAGCGCCTACTACGCTCAGGCCTTGTTCAGCGTTCGCTTCGAATTGGCTGACGGAGCGCGTCACTTGGAACAGGTGCGGGAAATCCGGCAACGGCTCTTCGCCTTGGATTGGGCGGAGGCGGAGCTGAAGTTCGGAGTCGCCGCCCTCGTTGTCGACAAGCCGGACCGCTATCGCAGCGAGGTGCTGCAAGCTGTGTTCGCTGATCTCAAGGCGATGGACGAGGGGATGGGGGAGCTCTTCGAGGTCGTGCCCAAGGTCGCCAACTCTAGGGTGCTGGTGCGTCAGGCTTCGAACACCGAAGTGGAACTCTGGATACCTTACGATTACCAGATCGTTTCCGTGCGCGAGCGCGAGCACCAGAGAGACTTGTTCGAACTCGAGCTGGAGAAAGCCAGAGCCGTGAACGCGGCGAATGCGGCAAACCATCGCCATCCGCAGGCGGAAGGCTAGGGAGTGTCTCCAAGCGGCAACGCTCGATCCGCCCGGCCAGCGGGGCGGCATCCTCCGCAGACGTTTCGCGCCTGCGGCGTTTCTATTTAGCCACGAAGGGGCTCAATAGGATCGGATCTCCGCGATCCTCTCCATCGCCCGCAAAGTGAATGTAGGATTGGGGTTCAATCCATGGCGCGCTGCACGAGCAGTCTTCACGCTTCGCAAATCGCATATTCGCAAGTTTGGCTTATTGACTATCCGTAAAAACGCGTAATGCTGTTCTCGTTCGACGGCGACTCCATCTACATGCGGCTCCCTTTATTCGGAGCCAGTTGCGCGACTAGTCATCGAGCTTTGAATACGGCTGGATCTACCCAGCCCCAAATCTGCTCCGCAGAGACACGGGCCCAGCAAAGCAGAAATACACCCTCTTCATGCCAGAACCCCTGACTCCCATGCTCGTAAACCTCTCCGTAGCGCGGCGCTTTAGCCCGCGACCGCAAAGACAAGGATCACAAATA
>JBNKSG010000171.1:0-8314 GCA_050297195.1 Opitutaceae bacterium
ATCGTCCGCAAATACGTTGATATGGATGATCTGGCTCGAGTCGGCCGCCTTGATGACCACGTCGTTCAAGGCCAGATCCAAATGGTTGCCTTGGGCCGAACACTCGAGAAGCGAACGCCCTTGCACCTTGAATTCGCCCGCGAGAACCGCAGGGAACAAGGATTCAATTTCTTCCGCCGTATACGTCGTAAGGAATCCAAGCGTACCACGATTCACTCCAATCACCGGAATCTGCTGGCGAGTGGCCTCGGCCGCCGCGCTGAGAAAGGTTCCATCGCCCCCGACCACGCAGCAGGCATCCACTCCGCGCAAGCTTCCTTCCGGAACAGGAAATCCCGTGATGTTTCGCGATTCGATTCCCAGATCGCTGGCGATTGCGGCAAGCCGGTCTACGAGTTCGTGAGACCCCGACTTGGAGCCATTGATCACAAACGCTAGTTGCTTGATTGCCGTCATGAAGTACTTCGAAGGATGAAAGTGATAAGCTACTGATTTTCAACCGCTAAGCGCAGCGAGCAACTTACCCCCGCCTCCTTAGGCCCAAAAGAAACTCCACGTTCCCGTCTCCACCTTTGATCGGCGAGACCATTTCGCCCAAGTACTCAGCCCCGGGGAGCTCTTGCAAGGCAAAGGCTTTGACGTCTTCCATCGCCTTCTCGCGGGCCTTTTCATCGCGGATCACCCCTTTGAACTTGTCAGCGATCGCCTTGCCCACTTCGAACTGCGGCTTCACCAGAGCGACCAGCACGCCGCCCTCCCTGAGGAAGGGCCAAACGCAGGGCAATACCGTCTTCAGCGAGATAAACGAAAGGTCCATCACCATCCGGTCGTAGGCCGCTTGCGGCAGCAAATCAGCCGTCAAGTAACGAGCATTGGTCTTCTCAAGATTCGTAACGCGCTCGTCGTTGCGAAGCTTCATGTGTAGTTGCCCGTACCCTACATCCACGCAGGTCGCTCCCACAGCCCCATGCTGCAAAGCGCAATCCGTAAAGCCTCCGGTGCAAGCTCCCACATCCAAAACCTGGCAGCCCTCGAAGTCCAAGCCGAACGTTTCGATCCAACCGAGAAGCTTCTCCCCGCCACGACCGACGAAGCGTTGGCCTGCTTCCACCTCGATTTCGATATCTTCCTCGTATTTGGTTCCGGCCTTGGTCAGGCGCTCGGTACCGAGTCGGACCTTGCCGGTCATGATCAAGGCCTTCGCCTCGCTGCGCGAGCTAGCAAAGCCTCGCTCCAGGACAATCTCATCGAGTCTCTTTTTCTTAGCGGCCATCGAAAAACGCTTTCGCCTCCTCCACGTCTTTTGCGATCTGGAGCTTCAGCTCCTCCACTCCGCTAAACTTCTGCTCCTGTCGTAGAAACTTGTGCCAGACAACCTTCAAGCGATGCCCGTAGTCGAAGGGGCACTTTCCCAGCAGAAACGCCTCCAGCAAGGGCTTCTTGGTCATCTCTACCGTAGGACGCAGTCCAAAATTCGCCACAGCGTTGTATCGGTGCGACAAGGACACGTCGGAGACGCTTACCGCGTAAACGCCGTAGGCTGGCTTGAGGTCGCCCTCGAACGGAAGATTTAAAGTCGGCGCGTCAATGGTACGTCCCATCCGCTTCCCCTGAGTCACCGTCCCAATGCTGTAGTACTCATAGCCCAACAGTTGATTCGCTTGTGTAATCTCGCCAACCGTCAACATTTTTCGGATACGCGTGCTGCTAACACGCTCCGCTCCAGACTCCAAACAAGGAACAGCCTTCACCCTTACTCCAATCGCTTCTCCTTGGCGAATCAGCTCTGCAATATCGCCGGATCTTCCCTTTCCAAACCGCCAATTCTCACCCGCGTGCACGGAAGCGAGCGAGGGAACCTCCGACTTCAGATGAGCGAGAAAATCCTTTGCCTCGATAGCCGCGAAGTCACGGGTAAACGGTTCTTCCACGATGAAATCCAGGTCTAGCTTAGCAAGCTCCAGGCGCTTCAGTTCGGGGCTCAGAATCATGCGAGCCGGATCGTCGGGCCGAAAGAGACGGCTTGGATGCGGCCAAAAGGTCAGCGCTCCACAAACACCACCGCTCTCGCGAGCAGCTACCTTCGCCGACTCGATCACCAACTGGTGCCCGCGGTGCAAGCCATCAAACATGCCCACCGCCAGGTGCACAGGACATTCGACCGGGTACTGGGTCGACTTGAGGCTTTCGAACTGAAGTGTCCTGCTCATCCCGTATTCAAGGATCAGAGACGATTCTCTGGCATCGCTTCGTGAGCCGGGATCAAACACTTCTCAATTTCGGAAATTTCCATTTCCTTGAAATCGTCGAGGGGCACGGCCCGCGAGGTATTGAACTCGTTGGACGCGTCGCGACGAAGCGCAGTCAGGTGAGCTCCACAGCCTAATTTTTCGCCAAAGTCGTTAGCAAGCGTGCGCACGTAAGTGCCCTTCGAGCAATCGAGCGTAAAATCGATTTCTGGCAATTCGAAGCGGGTGATCTCAAATTTGGATACACGAATGAAGCGCGGTTCGCGCTCCACTTCCTGCCCTTTGCGGGCAAGTTTATAGAGGCGTTGCCCGTTGATCTTCACCGCGGAGAACATCGGCGGCGTCTGGTACTGGTCGCCCACGAAATCGCTAAGGGCGAACTGAGCCTGCAGCTGGGTCAAGCCTTCGGGAAGCGGCTTGGTAACCGTGATTTCGCCATCCGCATCTTGCGTATTGGTAGACTCACCCAGCTTGATCGTGCCGGAATAGGTCTTGTCCATGCTGGTGAGAAACTGGGATAGCTTGGTCGCCTTGCCCACGAGGATGATCAGCAATCCCGTTGCCATCGGATCCAGCGTACCCGCATGTCCAATACGCTTCATTCTCAATTTGCGACGCACTTGGTCTACCACGTCATGGGACGTCATCCCACTGGGCTTGTCGATTAGCAATACGCCTTCAAGATCTCTTTTCTGTTCCATTGTTCTAAATCTTCGTTGCCGCCTCCACTTCTGCGAGGCGCTGCTCGATCGCAGCAAATACTTTGGGTCGAACTTCATCGAGCGGCTCGTCCGTGCTGAACGCTGCGGCGCAGGCATGACCGCCGCCGCCAAACTGTCGAGCGAGCTGGTCCACTCGATATTCGGCAGACTCTGCTCGAAAACTTCCCTTCACCGTGGTCTTCTTTTGCTCGAAATAGACGCCTATCTTCACGCCTTCGATGGATCGGGTGTAGTCGACAAAGCCTTCCGTGTGCTCGTGCTTCGCTCCTGTATCCAAAAAATCCTGATGAAGAATGTAGCCAGTCCCCAGCTTGCCATCGCAAAGCGTGGTGAGCCTAGCGAGGAACCGCTGTAGCAACTCGAGCCGGCACATCGGCTCGTTTTCGTAGAGAGATTGAGCCGTGATCACCGGTCGTGCCCCACAGTCGACCAAACGAGCGCTCAGCTCGAAGACGCGGCTTGTGGTGGCAGCATAGGAGAAGCGGCCCGTGTCTGTCATGATACCCGTCAAGAGGCACTGAGCGGTCAGCGGATCCACTTCCCAACCGAAATCGAACGCTAGCCCTGCAAGGATCTCGCAGGTCGCGGCGCTTTTCGATTCGACGAGGTTGAAGTGGGCGAAATCTGTATTCGAAATATGGTGATCGATATTTCCCAGGAGATTGCTCCCCTCGATCAACTGGCTCGACTTTGGTCCAATGCGTAGCTCGTCCGCGCAATCGACGAAGAGCAGCGGGCTTCCGTCCAAAGCCTCTGCACTGAACTTCTCGATACGCGTATCCGTCATAAGGAATGACAGGGCATCAGGAACCGCATCCGCATTGTATGCGACCGCATCCACGCCTTCCGCCCGCAGCAATCGCGTCAGCGCCAGCTGGGAGCCAACGCAGTCCCCATCAGGGCGAGCGTGACCGAGAACCAAGACCCTGTCGTTCGCGATGCTGGCGAATAGCTCGCTGAAGCGCTCGGCCAACTGGGGGTAATAGCTCATGCGTCCGGTTTATCGGTACTGTCGGACTTGCTCGCTTCGCTCTCCGGCTCCACAAGCTCGTCGATCAACTCGTTTACCATTGTGGCCGCTTTATTCTTCTCGTCGAAGGCAAAGGTCAGGGCCGGCAGGAATTTGAGTATGATACGCTTCCCTAATTCACGGCGGAACATGGACCCGTTTTTCGCGAAGAACTGCTGGGCCTTCTTGCGCGTAAAACCGTTCGCCTCGATCACGGAATAGAAGACGAGCGCGTTCTTGTTGTCCGGCGATACGTCGACCTCGGTGATGGTGATCAACACCGCGCTGGTTTGGAAACGCGTGTGCAGGATGTCGCTGATCTCGCGCTTCACCAACTCGCCAACTCTAACTTTTCGATTGCTCATCTGAATATAGAAAAAAAAGGAGCGACCTCGGTCGCGAATCAGCTTTTGGGAAAAGAGTCTTCGCGACCAAGGTCGCTCCTACATTAGTTGAACTAAATTTATAGCGCGGCGCGTACTTCGTGCACTTCGTAGATTTCGATGGTATCGCCCGCCTTGTAGTCGTTGAACTTCTCGACCTGGATACCGCACTCCGTACCGGCGCGAACTTCCTTCACGTCGTCCTTCACGCGGCGCAGGGTGAGAACCTTGCTGTCGTGCAAGACTTTGTTGCGGCGCAGCACACGAGCGTTCGCTCCATGGGAAACGCGACCTTCGGTAACCAAACAACCGGCCACAAAGCCCTTGGCGATCGGGAAAACGGCACGAACCTCCGCAGCTCCGATCTTGTTTTCGCGGAACTCTGGATCGAGCATTTCGACCATATCTTCGCGAACGCGGTCAACGAGCTCGTAGATGATCTGGAAGGAGGAAATCTTGACCGCCTTGTTCTTGGCAACGGCTTGTACGCCATTGTCGGAACGGACGTTGAAGCCGATTACTTCCGCGTCGCCGGCAGCAGCCTTCTCGACGTCGCTCTTGCTGATGACGCCCACTCCCTTGCCGATGATGTCGAGAGCGACCTTCTCGCTTTCGATAGAATTGAGGGCCTGGCAAATCGCTTCCAACGAACCGAAAGCGTCCGCCTTGACGATCACGCGCAGCGTCTTCTTCTGCGTCTTGGCGATCGCAGCGAAAAGCTTTTCCTGAGGAGTCATGCCCGCAGTCGCCTCGTCTTCCATGGCGGCCAGCTCGGCCTTGATCTCGATCTCGTTCTCGGCGGCCTTGGACTTGGCCACCTTCTCGTTCTTCACGGTCTCGTATTGGTCACCGCAATCCGGAGTGCTGGACCAGCCGATAACACGAACAGGCGTCGATGGCGGAGCCACCTTCACTTGCTTGCCGTTCTCGTCGAGCATGGCCTTCACCTTGGTTGAGGCCGCGCCACAAACAAGCGCGTCGCCCACCTTGAGCGTACCGGCTTGCACGATGATCGTCGCCGTGGGACCGCGTCCCACTTCCACCGAGGCTTCGATGACGATACCAGTCGATGGCTTCTTGGGATTGGCCTGCAGTTCGAGGACTTCCGCTTGCAGGAGCACCATATCGAGAAGCTCTTCGATGCCGGTTCCCTGAATCGCGGAACACTCGACGCAAATCGTCTGGCCGCCCCAGTCTTCGGAAGCGATTCCGCGTTCCTGCATCTGCTGCTTCACGCGGTCCACGTTCGCGCCCTTGGTGTCGATCTTGTTGATCGCTACGATCGGCTGAACGCCAGACTTCTGGATGAACTTGAGAGCTTCATCGGTCTGCGGCTTAAATCCGTCGTCCGCTGCCACCACGAGAATCGCGATATCAGTGACGTCCGCGCCACGGGCACGCATGGCCGTAAACGCTTCGTGACCCGGTGTATCCAGGAATGTCACCACCTTGTCACCGAGCTTGACCTGCGAGGCACCGATGTGCTGCGTGATGCCGCCCGCTTCGCCCTTGGTGACGTTTGCCTTGCGGATGTAGTCGAGCAAGGAAGTCTTACCGTGGTCGACGTGACCCATGATACAAACGACGGGAGGACGGTGCTCGAGCAACTCCTCTTCGTCGACAGGAGCAGCGGCTTGCTTCTTCTTCGCCTTGTTTCCTTCACCGCGGTGACGGATCTCCAGCAAGTAACCATGCTTGGCCGCTAGGGTGCTCGCAACCTCCTCTTCGAGACTCTGGTTAACAGAGGCGAAGATGCCCATTTCCATGAGCTCGGAGATAAGCTTGAAAGGCTTCACGCCAATTTCCTTGGCGAAGTCGCGCACCACGATCGGTGGCTTCAAAGTGATCTGCTTGATCTCGTCTGGATCGCCCGCTTTCGCCGCATCGGAGGCTTTCGCTTCCGACGGAGGCGCGACCGCGCCTGGACCTGCAGGAACAGGAGGTTTTGGCGGACCGCCCAAGCTTGGCGGTGCCGGAGGGGCCTTGGGAGCGGGTGCCGCTGGCGGGGCTGCCGGAGCAGGAGCCGGTGGACGAGCAGCCACAGGTGCCTTCACAGGCGGTGGCGAGGCCGGAGGCGGCGTAGCGGAAGGTGCCGGACGCACTCCTGGATTGGACACCGGCGGCGACGCAGGAGCCGGCTTTTTCACCGATGGAGGAGCCATGGGAGCGGGACCGGATGGAGGAGCCATCGGAGGCGGCGCCACGGGCTTCGGGCCTGCGGGAGAGGGAGGAGCCGCTGGAGCAGGAGCTGCAGGCGGTGGTGGCGGAGCAACAGGCTTAGGAGCCGCAGCTGCAGCCGCTGCCTTCGTCGCCTCTTCCTTTTCGCGGGCAATGTCCTCAGGGCTGCGAACGAACGACGCGATATCCGGAGCGGACGGTGGCTCGGGAGCCGAGGGCTCTGCTGCTTCGGGTTCGGAGGCAGCCTCGTCTGAATCGCTTTCGCTTGCAGAGGTTTTATTTGCGAATTCCTCACGGAGGGATTCGGCGGAGATGTTGTCGACCGTGCTGGACGCGCTCTTAACCTCGAAGCCGCGCTCGCGCAGCAAATCGATTAGTTCGCTGTTTTCCAGACCGATTTCTTTAGACAACTGGTAGATTCTAACGCTCATGCAGGGAAATGTGTGTCGCTGTAAAAAATGAGAAGTAAACGGAGGCGTTTCTGTAAGTCTATGCCTTTTAAGATGAGATGTTCTGCGACTGGAGGAACTGAGTCACCTTAGCGAGGATGTCTGCCGCTTCTTCAGCGGAGAATCCCATTTCAACCAAGTCTTCTTCCTCTACATCAAGGAAGAGCTCTGGGCTGATCAAACCATTGTTAACGAGACGCTCGGCAGTTGCCGTATCGATTCCCTCGATCTGGTTGAGGCCTTCCGCAGCTTCCGCTTGCTTGGTTTCCATGGAAACCACTTTGACCTCTTCCTTCATGATATCGATTTTCCACCCCACCAGCTTGGAAGTGAGGCGAGCATTCTGCCCCTTGCGGCCGATCGCGATCGCAAGATCGTCTTCGGAAACTTCGATTGTGATGCGTCGGTTGCGCTCGTCCATGTGCACGGCGCGTGGGATCGCAGGCTTGAGGGCCTCGAGGGCCATCTCCTTGGGATCTTCGAAATAGCGGATGATATCGATCTTTTCGCCGCCGAGCTCGCGAACGATGCTCTTGACGCGAGCGCCACGAGCGCCCACGCAGGCACCGACTGGATCGACCTTCGGGTCCGAGGAGGTCACCGCGATCTTGGTGCGGTAGCCTGGCTCGCGGGAAAATGCTTCGATCTTAACCGTGCCATCCGCGATCTCAGTCACTTCGAGCTCGAAGAGGCGGAGAACGAACTTCGGATTCGAACGGGTTAGGATAAGCTCCGGTCCGCGGTTGGTCGCTTCTATCTTTAGGAGGAAACAACGAATCCGCTCGCCTGGCGAATAGTCTTCGCCGGGAACCTGGTCGCGGGAAGGCATCATCGCTTCGGCCTTGCCTAGGTCGACGATGAGGTCGCCACGCTCGCGGCGGCGCACGATACCGCTAACGATGTCGCCAACCTGATCCTTGAAGTCGTCGTAGATACGCTCCTTCTCGAATTGGCGAAGCCGCTGCATGATCGCTTGGCGAGCGGTCTGGGCCGCGATTCGTCCGAGGTAGGCAGGATCGATTTCCTTTTCGAAGACGTCGCCGATATTGAGCTCGTCGTCGACCAAACGCGCCTTTTCGAGCGAGATTTCGGTCTTCGGGTCGCTCACCGAATCCACCACGTTGAGCAACGCCCAAGCGTTCATTTTTCCGTGTCGCGGATCGATGGTGATTTTGAGCTCTTGGCCAGCGTTAATGCCAATCGCCGCACGGCACCAACCATCAATTTCAGAGTGAACCTCTGGGCTTTGCCAGTGACCCACAACCACTTTACGATCAATCCCTACGCGTGTGCCGATGAACCCAAATTCACGGTCACCATGGGC